>CADAKF010000077.1 GCA_902788415.1 uncultured bacterium | reverse complement strand
CCCGACTTCGCAAGCGGCGTCAGGTAGCGGGCCGTAAAGAAGTTCGCGCTGGCGATTCCGAGAGCCGCGCGCAGTTCGGCCGGACGCCTCGGGCCGTCCACCAGCTGTTTCAGGATGTCGTACGCCACCTTGTCACTGCCCTTCTCCAGCAGATGCGGGACACGGTCTGGCATGTCCTGCTCGAAGCGGGAGACATTCCGCCGTCTTGCCTTCTGCTGCTTCTCATCATCGACCGAAAGCCCCTTCTTCGCACGGCCCGCCAGCCGTTCGTCCTCAAGTTCCTTCAGAACGAGGTGAATCGACTTCTCGTGCAACTCCCGGATCCGTTCCCAGGTCAGGGGCGCAAAGACCGAATAGATGAACCGATAGCCGTCGACACACCTCGCATCACCCCTCGCCGCCGCGGCGAAGCTGCACCATTCGTATTCGTCCGGCCAGCGGACCATCTTCGCCTTGACCGGATTGCGGTCGATGTAGCCCGCCATGTTCATCAGCTCCGCCTTCTCGTCCGGCCCGCACGTCTTCGCGCGGAAACGCGACTCCCAGATCGTCCCCGTGTGGACGCGTCGGCCGTTGTAGGACATCGTCGCGGTCTGCTTGAGCGTCTTCATGAACTCGCTCGCGCTCCACATCCGGCGCAGATAGCGCTTGCGGAAGCGCTCCCTGCCGTTCACACCGCCGATCTTCCCCAGGAGCTCCCACTCCTTCTCGATCTTGGCCAGGGCCGTCCCGGAGTAAAGCGCGCGGATGCGGGCCAGGAGCTCGTCGTCCGACAGCTCGCGGGGATCCGGCACGTAGACGAGGATGTGGAAGTGGTTGCTCATGAAGCAATACGCCAGCACCTCCACGCAGGAAAACGTCGCAACGCGCCAAAGTCGTTCGACGAAGCGCGTCTTTTCCTCGTCATTCAGGAAGAACGCGCGGTTGGCAATGCGGCTGATCAGATGGCAGCACTGGTTGGTCTTGAAGTTGCGCAACGGTCTCATGGCGTACATTATACCATAATTTCGTGCAACCCCACCACCTGAACCCCACCATTAGGGTCTGACCCCCGAAAGCCCTCAGTAATGATTCCTTTCATTCATTTAGTTCAGCCGAGTTTTGCTCGGCGTACCTGACCCTTGAAAGCCCTCTCCTCGGCTGCCGCGATGCGAGCTGAAGGACTATCTCAGGAAGTACGGCGAGGAGTGGCGGGAGGACGCGTCAAACGACGACGTCTCAATCGAGCGCAACCTCATCCGCCACGAGGTGATCCCGTTTCTCGAGAAGGCCCTCGACCGCCACCTCGTCGAGCACCTCTACGCCCTGAGCACGCGGCGCTGATCACTTGCCGGTGTTCAACACCTTGAATCCGATCTTCCGAAGCGCGTCCGCATCAAGGCAGTTACGCGTATCGAAGACGAGGGCGGGCTTCCGCATCGACTTGTAGAGCTTCGCCCAGTCGAGCTGCGGATACTGCTTCCAGTCGGTCATGAGAAGGATCGCATCCGCGTCCTTCGCGGCCTTGTACTCATTCGTCTCGTACGCGATCCCCTTCAGGTCCGCCAGATCCTTGCGGGCATTCCCGAGCGCTTTCGGATCGGTGATGACGAGCCGCACGTGCTCCTCCGCCAGCAGCCGCGCCACCGTCCCCGCCGGCGTTTCGCGCGTATCGCCCGTGTCCGCCTTGAACGCGAATCCGAACATCGCGATGCGCTTGTTCGCGAGCGTGTTGAACATCTCCCTGAAAAGCCGGCTGACGATGCGCTCCTGCTGATGCTCGTTCATCAGGATGACCCCGTTCCAGTATTCCGCCGCGGTGTGAAGTCCGAACGATTCGCAGAGGTAGACGAGGTTGAGGACGTCCTTCTTGAAGCAGCTGCCGCCGAAGCCCGGACCCGCCTTGAGAAACTTGGGGCCGATCCGCCTGTCCGCCCCGATCACGCGCGCGACCTCGTCCACGTCCGCCCCCGTCGCCTCGCAGAGCCCCGCAATGGCGTTGATGGAGCTGACGCGCTGCGCGAGGAACGCGTTCGCCGCGAGTTTCGTGAGCTCGGCCGACCAGACATTCGTCGTCAGGATGCGTGCGCGCGGCACCCAGGACGCGTAGATGTCGACGACCTCCGCGATCGCCGCCTTGCCGGTCTTCGTCTGCGGCCCGCCGATCAGCACGCGGTCCGGCTCCATCAGGTCCTTGATCGCAGTACCCTCGGCCAGGAACTCCGGATTGGAGAGGACCGCGAACGCGTGCTCGGCGTGGTCGTTCAATATCGCATCCATCGCCGCAGCCGTGCGGACCGGAAGCGTGGATTTCTCGACGACGATCTTGTCGCCCTTCGCGAACTCCTTGATCGTGCGCGCCGTCGCCTCCCAGTACTGGAGGTCGCTCGCCCGCCCCGCGCCGCGGCCGAACATCTTCGTCGGCGTGTTGACCCCGACGAAGATGATGTCGCAGTCCCGCACGGCCTTCCGGATGTCCGTCGTGAAGAAGAGGTTCTTCCCGCGGACCTTGCGGACCACATCCTCGAGTCCCGGCTCGTAAATGGGGAGACGGAAGTCCTTCGAATTCCAGGCCACGATGCGCTCCTTGTTGATGTCGACGACAAAGACCTTCCTGTCCGGATTCATCTTCGCGATGACTGCCATCGTCGGCCCGCCGATGTATCCCGCGCCAATGCAGACAATGTTCTTGTTCATATTACGAGTTCTCCCCATGAAACCGCTGGTTCGCATATTTTACCACATTATCGGAGCTCGAAGTTCCCGTACATGCCGTAGTCGAGCGAATAGCCTCCCCACTTGGCAAAGCACTCCTTGCGGAAGGGCCCGATCAGATGTGGGGCTTCGCGGGTCACGGGCTTCGCGGGTCAGACCCCAATTGGTGGGGTTAGGCACGGACCACCGCCTTTCCCTTGCGCAGAATCCTGTACTGCTTGCCGGGCAGATAGCGATTCTTCTCGCCTCCAGCAACCGCGATGCATCCCGCGACGGCGCAGCTGCAGCGGCGACGCTCGCCATCGCGCAGACGAACAACAACAGCAGCTTCTCGGCAGATTTCATGATGATTGCCTTTCACATCCTCGCGGCATCCTGCCAAAACAACAGCCTTATGGGCGCAAAGCGGCCGGCGCGAACATATTGGGTTGGTGGAAATTTGCGGGGCGCCCATCAGACGGGCGGAAGGAGTACCAATCAATAAGCCGTCCGCCCGGCGCATAATCGGCTCTGAAAGCACCAAACCAGCAATTGCGCAGATCGATTTCAAATTCAGCCAGTTCGGTGATGGCGATTGACCCTTTGACAAGATAGCCGCCCTCGACAATGCGCGTCGAAACTTTAAGCGTACGGACGTTCCAGCTGTAGTCAAGGCCCTTGCCGTAATTGCCTCGATAATCGAGGACGCGTCCGTAAGGATCGATCTCAATTCCGCAATACGGTTTCGAAAGGTCGGCGGTGGCGGCGAAAAACACTTCCACTCGGTCGTAGGACTCAAGCGTGCGCTCGGGTTCTCCTACGGGAGCGG
Source organism: uncultured bacterium (assembly GCA_902788415.1). GTDB lineage: Bacteria > Verrucomicrobiota > Kiritimatiellia > RFP12 > UBA1067 > UBA1067. The sequence goes on along the minus strand of CADAKF010000077.1, from coordinate 5,926 downwards.
CAGTGACGTTGTCATCCCAGACATTGAAGCTGAAATACACCCGATCGGCATCCGCCCGACACTCAAAGGTAGTCTGATCACGTTTGCGCGCTTCGCCCCAGAAACCGCGGCAGACGATGCCGTCCGGCGCAAACGCGCTCAGATCGGGTTCGCCCCACGCCGCTTCATAGTCGTCGCCGAGATAGCAGGCGAACGACGCGATATCGGCGAATCCTATCCGCCCGTAATAGGCGAGGTCGGCGCGGACGACGGCGTTGGCGGGACGGAATAGCCGCGCCGGTTTCGTCCATTGCGAAAAGAGTGAATTGTCGTACCAGTATTCGAGCACCTTCGCGCCCTTGCCGCCGAAATACGCAATCAGTTCGCCGAGCCTGACGGGATCGGCGATGTTCTGCGCCGATACGGGCTTGTCCCAGACGCGCTCGATGGGCGCGTATTCGAGAAAGATGCCATCTTCAGGCTTGACCGTGCGCGGCCGCTCGAGCGTACTGCGGTATGCGAGGTACGCGAGCGTCGCCCGCGGATTGGACTTGCGCATTTCGCGGATCATCGCGTTCAGCGCCTTCAGCTGCCGGTCGGAAGGCGCCAGCGCCGCGCATCCGGGGCAGCGGCAGCCGCCGGCGTCAGTGTCGTCGAGCCAGAAATAATAGCGGTCGGTCGAGCGGTAGAGCGAGTCCACGAGCTGCCGAGCGCGGGCGGCGACGATCGCGAGCGCTTCGGGGTTGGCGACGCAGAAATCGAAATCGGGGTTGCGTACGCCCTTTTCGTCAAGGCGGAAGTACTCGGGATGTCCGGCGAAGAGTTCGCGCGGCAGCAGATAGCCGCCGGCGTGGAATTCGTATTCGATGCGCAAGCCGGCGTCGATCGCCCGATCGACGAGCGCACGAAACCCGTCCGTCCGCATCTGCGAGAGCAGGTTGGTGAGCGAAGTGAACGAGTGCGGCCCGCCTTCGGGATGGAGCGCGAGCGTGTCGACGCCGGTCATCCGGGCGCGTTCGATCCATTTGGCGGAAAATTCGCCGGGGTGCACCAGCAGTCCGCGGGTGGCGCCGGCGGCGGGGAAAAGATTGGCGGCTGCCAGCGCAGCCGCCAATCCCAGTTTCACTGCGGTTCCGCTCATTGGCGGACGGCTCCGCAGCGCTTCATCGCGTCGTCGACCCACTTGGCGACCTCCTTCTTCCAGCCGGGCGCCTCCTTGCCGTTGGCGTCGGGCTTGTCGTAGGCTGCCGTGTAGCCGAGATCCTTGGCGGCACGCTCGATGAACGCCTTGGCGACGTCCTTCGCGCCCGCCTTGACGATCGCGTCCGAAACGCCAATCATGAAGTCGCGCTTGTAATCGTTGCGCCAGTTGCGGTGGTTGATGTAGAAGTTGTTGCGCCAGTCGCCGATGGCGAGCAGCTTGTGCGCGTGCTCGGCGAGCGCAGTGCAGTTCGTCGACTGGTTGTTGATGTACTCGGCGATGATCAGGCTCGCCGCCGCCTTGCGGTCGTCGTCGAAGAGCATGTCGTTCTTCACCCACGCCTCGATCTGCGCCTTGCGCGCGTCGGACGACATCCGGTCGCGGTTCTCGTCGAAGAGCGACCGCTCGGCGCGGTAGCGCACGCGGTGGTCGCTGCCCGCCTTGACCGTCACCGCCGCCGCCTTCATGAAGCGGTCGCGGTCACGCGCAATCTGCGCATTCAGGCGCTGGAGGCGCGCGGCGGCGGTCGCCGCGGCTTCCTGCGCGGGGGTACTGGCCGGCTCGGCCTTGGCGCGGTCGGCGGCCTGCTTCGCGGCGCGCTCGGTCTGATCCTTGCGCGACCTGAGCATCGAGAGGCCCCGTCCGTAGCGTTCGCTCACGTATTCCTCGGGCGTCTTCTCGCCGTCGCAATGCGCCCAGTAGTCGTAGAGCCGCGACACTTCAGTCCAGCAGCCGAAATCGGAGTAGGCCTTGGCGAGCTCGTCGATAAACCAGCTCCAGGCGCTCTTGCCCCACGGCTGTGCGGCCGCGAGCGAATAGCCGAGCGCCTTGCCGCGGATGTCGCCGTCGTGCTTGCGCACGAGCTCGCAGACCTTTTCGACGTCCATCGCGCCCTTCTTCGCGCGAACGAGCCGGATGAGCGCGCCGCGCAGCGCGCCGACAACCTTCTCCTGGCCGAGGCGGCCGTCGCGCGCGACGATCGCCATCTGCTTGTAGGTCGCATCTTCTTTGCCGCTGTCGGCGGCCGCGTTGAGCGCCTGCTCCTTGGCGACCCACTCGGCCTCGGCGAGCGGCTTGCCGGCCGAACGGATCTTCGTCCAGGCGGCGGCCTCCTTGCGCGGATGGGCGCGGAACCAGTTGCCGTCGTCGCCGGGGAACGACCAGCTGTTGGCCTTGCCGGTTTGCATGTAGAAGTTGAAGTCCGCCAGCGTGCGCTCGATGTTGACGCGAGCCGTCGGATGCTTGACTTCGGCGAGCGCCTTGTTCAGGTAGCCGCGCAGTTCATCCTCGATGCCGAGGCCGCGGATGAGGTCGCCGACGAGGCTATTCTCCTCGCCGTCCTCGAAGTCCATGTGGAAATGCCCCTGCTGCAGCACGCTCTTGCGGATCGTGCCGAAGAAGCGATCCATCCACGGCGCCGCCTCGCGGTAGGTGCGTCGGTTGAAGTAGCGGTGCAGCTGCTCGAGGTCGAGATCGGGGTTCCACAGCAGCTGCCCGATGCACCAGCGGTCGTTGCCGACCATCAGGTGCTCGCACGAGCCGCGGCCTTCGGCGTAGGAGACGCGCGAACCGATGCGGCAGAGCGCCTTGGCGTCGAATTTGAACGCTTCGGCCTTCGGATACATGATCCAGCCGAGCCCCCAGTAGTCGTACATCTGCATGTCCGGCGCGTGCTTGGCCCACTGGCTGTACCACTTCCACCACTGCTTGTTGACCGGCGCGCAGAGCGGATTCGCCTGCGACTTCTTCACGTAGAAGCAGAACTGGGGCTGGATGTTCTTCGAAATCTCCACCTCGGGGAACGGCAGCGCGAAGAAGTACGCGAACGTCGAGGTCGTGAAGCCGGGGGCGTATTTCTGGATCTCGCCGTCGAGTTTGTTGAGATAGGTGTAGAACCACGCGTTGTAGTAGCGCAGGTAATCCTTCTCGGGCGTCATGATCGTGCCGTCCTTGAGCTTGATGGGCGCGGTGCAGTATTCGCACTCGCAGGCGCCGAAGTTGTCGTCGACGCCGAAGATGCACATCTCGCGGCCCTTGTACTTGTAGGTCTTGACGTTCGGCAGGTACTGGGTGGAATTCTTCAGGAATTCGGGATTCGCGAGACAGCAGAGCGTGCGGCCTTCGGTCCAGTCCTTTTCGCGCGTCTTGCCGTCGCCCGCGTAGCGGTCGAGCACGGGGTTGAACCTGGTCATGCCCTCGCTCGAGGTGTAGTACTGCGGCGAAAGGTAGTGGCCGCCGTTCACCCACCAGCCGTATTCATGGTTCATGTTGAAGCCGTTGCGCAGCCCCATCTGTTCGAGCCAGAGCGCGCGCCAGGTGAAGGCCGGCTTGCTGACCGTGTCGGCCCAGACGATGTCGAGCGTCGGCGATTCGGTGAACACCGTGCCGTGGTCGAGGTCGCCGTTGAACGCCCAGATGATGTCGGTGTTGTTCTCGACGAAGTCGTAGACGCCGAAGAGCACGCCCGAGGGGGTCGGCGAGAAGATGTAGATGTTGCCGTCGCGCACGCGGATGCCGTAGCCGTCGTACGAGGTCGTGCCGTCGCCGGCGAGCGTGCGCAGGTCGGCGTCGAACTTGCCCTTGGCGTAGGTGCCGCCGAGAAAGATCTTCACGTTCTTGTTCGTCGAAGGCTCGAGCAGCACCGGCACCTCGGCGCCGCCGGTCACCACGCCGAGCCAGCGCGAGAGTTCGTCGGCGGCGTAGCGCATCGCCTCTTTCTCCTTGCCGCGATATTCCCGCAGGAAGAGCGACCACTTGCCGTTGCGGGGGAAGAACTTGTCGACGAGAATGGCGTCGGAATAGTCGGCGATGATTTCGCACTTCGCCTTGCCGTTCTCGGCGATGCGAATGGGCTTGGCGATGCGTCCGGTTTCCGGCGGCAGCAGGTACTTCGAGGAGTCGGAATAGTCGGGCTCGTATTCCGCCACGAACTTCTTCCACGCCTTGAAGTCTTCGGCCGTGTCGGGGTCGGGACGCAGCTGCACGCCCTTGAGGAACTTCGGCGCGGCGATGGTGATGACCACCTTCTCGCCTTCGGGGATCTTGCGCGTGTCGTAGAGGAAGCTCAACGCCTGCGCACGATCCATCATGAAGCTCTTGTTCTGGGCCGTCTCTTCGTTGACCATGTCCCACATGAAGTCGGTGTAGCCGTCTTCGGTGCGCGTTTCAGGCAGGTCGTGGCGCTTGAAATAGGTCGTCGGCACGCCGCTCCCCGACCAGGGATAGCGGCCGTCCTCGCCGCTCACGCCGAAGTCGTCGAAGAACGAATTCCACTTCCAGTTGAACCATGCCGGCACGCCCTGGCCGTCGTTGATGCGGCGCTTGAGCGTCGCGGGTACCTCCAGCTTGGCGACGAACGAAAGCACGTTGAAATCGGCGGCGTTGAACGGCTGGTCGAGCTTGACGACCGGCAGACGCCAGTTGTTCTTCAGCTCGCCGTGCGTCAACTCGATGCGCAGCACGTCGCGGACCGCACCGCGCACGACGTCGTTGGTTTCGATAATCTTGATGCCCGTCTGCTGCTCGGCTTCGTTGCCGATCTTGACCGTCCAGCCGACGTTCCAGCCCTTGAGCGGAATCGCCCGCGCCTCGACCGGACCGGAGATTTCGTAGCGGTTGGTGTCGATGTAAGGCAAATCGGTGCGTTCGCCGACGGTCTTCGAGACCGGGAACGCCTTCGCAAATACCGCGTTGCCGGTAAGCGCCAATAACGCCAGCATCATCACTGCGGCATGCTTTTCGCACTGCCTGCGCCCCGCCGGTCGTCCACAATCACTACTTTTGGTCATAGGTCTCCTTTACAAAATCGTAGTTATCGGTTATGGATTATATTATAGCATTCTCCACCACCCCTTGTCACCTACACTAAGTTTCACGATTTTTCAATCGCCCACGCCCGTAACCGCCCCGATACTGCGGACGTGGCGCCATTATTGGCCCTTCAGGCGTTCAACTTGCGATCTCCAATCGAGCGCCCGACTTCTTCTTTCTCGATTTCTCGCGCAATCAGGCGTCGGGTCGCGGGAGCTCCTACTCGGTCTCGTCACTCAAGTTTGCGCTCTCACGCCGAGAACAAGATACCGCCTTCAGCCATTCCCCTCGGCAAGACGTCTGGCTGCGAACAGGGCACCTCATACGCCTGCAAACTTTCGTTCCTCACTCGCAGGACTCCCGCCTCCCCTCCGCCTGAAAACGCTTGAGGCCTTCGGCTGTCTCGCTACGCTCGGCTGTTCTCGACGATTTTATGGTGAAAATGTTTCACGGTTTTCCGAAGCCGCAGAACAAGTTCATCCGCGACATGGTCTACGGGATACAGGCGACAGGCGACACGATCATCACGGACATCGCCCGTGCCGTCGCTCCGGAGGACAAGCACCGCAATGTCGAGAACCGACTGAGCCGCAACCTGCAGACCGAGGGACTTCACGAAAAGATCAGAGACGCCATCCAGGCCGACGCCGTGCGGTTCATCGACAGGAACACGCTCGTCATCTACGACCCGACGGACGTCTGCAAGCCCCATTCGTACAAGATGGAGAAGCTTTCGCTCGTCCGGGACGCAAGCAGGTCGTCGAAGGCTATCTCACGCGCTGAAAGATCGAGGAGACGATCCGCTTCGTGAAGCAGTGCTACGGTTTCGAGCACATCCGCGTCATGTCCTACGCAAGCTGGAGGAACATGTCCGCGATCGTCCTCGCGACGACCTACTTCACCGCCGCGTGGCTCGGTCGCGGCGTGAGGAAGGAC
>CADAKF010000076.1 GCA_902788415.1 uncultured bacterium | reverse complement strand
ATGGCGCTGCTGGGAGCCGGTTTTAAGGACGTGAAGTCGTCCGCCCGTGGGGACGAGGGGCTGGATGCGATCAAGCGGACGAAGCCGGATCTCGTTCTTCTTGACCTGATGCTTCCCGGTCTCGATGGCTTCGCGATTGCGAAGCGCATCCGCGAGATGCCCGAGCTGGCGGCGACGAAGATCATCATGCTCACCGCGCGCACGCAGAACGAGGACATCGTCCGGGGGCTTTCGTGCGGGGCGGACGATTACGTCACCAAGCCGTTCGACCGGCTTGTGCTGCTCGCGCGCGTCCGTGCGGTTCTTCGTCGCGGGCTGCCTGTCACGGAGGGCGTGGATTTTGACGGACTCAGGATCGACGAGTCGAACCTCGCAGTGAAGCTGAAGGGCAAGCCGGTCGAGCTCACTGCGGGCGAGTTCAAGCTGCTCGTCAAGCTCGTCGCGCATCGGGGGCGCGTCTTGGCGCGTCCAGCGGACGAACGGACGGTCGACGTGCAGGTGGCGAATATCCGCAAGAAGCTCGGCAAGTGGGGCGAGCACATCGAGACGATTCGTGGCATCGGCTATCGGGTTAAGGTCTGACGTCTCCCGTCTAAAGTCCTGAAGATGGAACCGGAAAACGCGAAAAAGCTTGAGTGGTTGCCGACGGTGCTGGCGGCCGTGGCGCTTGCCGTCTTCGCCGCGGCATTCGCCTACGAGCTCCTGTCCTATCAGGCGGCGGTGGTCGGTTGGGCGAAGGGCGACTTGGAGTCACGGGCTCGGCTGGCGGCCGACAGGCTGGAGGAGCCGCTGCGGACGCAGAACATGCGCGAGATTCAGCGGCTGGGGAACGGGTTTGCCGACAACGGCCTGCGGTTGCGCGTGACGGGAGTCCACGGCGGCGTCGGCATGGTCTTCGATACGCATCGTGACGCGGATGGGGGGTATTTGTTCTCGGACCGGTATGAGAGCGGCGACTTCGATGTCCTTCTCGGTCTGCCACGTGCACGGGTGACGGCGCCGTTTCGGCGGGCACTCATGGGCTTTGTGCTGGCGGGACTGGTCGGCGTCGCCGGCGTTCTGCTCTTCTTCTTCGTCACCTACCGTCAGCGTGTGAGGATCCGCGAACTCGCGAAGCTCGAGAAGTTCCGCCGCGAGTTCATCGCCGACGTGTCGCATGAGATCAAGACGCCGCTCACGGGGATTCTGGGGGCGGTGGATCTGCTGTCTTCCTCGTCTGGCGCTTCGCTTACAAGCGGAAAGGATTCCGCTTCTCCACTTCTGCTGTCGATGCTGAAGAAGGAGGCGAAGCGGCTGAACGGACTGGTGCAGTCGATTCTCGACTTGGCGCGGCTGGAGCGGGCGGGGGAGGTGCTGAACCTGGAGGCGTGTGAACTGGGAGATCTGGTGCGCGAGACGGTTGAAGGACTTCGTCCTCAGGCGGTTAAGGCCGGAATTGAGCTGGATTGCCGCTGCCTCGACGCGGGGGTGCGTCGGGTACGGTGTGATGCGCAGCTAGTGGGGCAGGCCGTCGGTAATCTCGTGGGCAATGCGATCCGTCATTCGGGCAGCAAGGAGATCTCGGTGACGGTCGAGTGCGTCGGGAAGACGGCGCGAATCGTCGTCGAGGACCACGGGATCGGGATTCCGCCGGAACACGCGGCGCAGATCTTCGAGCGGTTCCATCGGGTTGATCCGGCGCGGGCGGCGGAGACCGGCGGCGCTGGGTTGGGCCTTGCCATCGTCCGTCGCATCGCGCGGCTTCACGGTGGGGACGTGACCCTGACGCCGGCGAAGCCCGGCGGGTGTCGTTTTGATTTCTCGATTCCAATGTGAGAATCGTTAACATTCCCTTAACACGCCCGCGCTACAATTTCCGGCGTTCGATCAAGAACAGAAAGGAATGCTGGTTTATGCAGGATAAGACAAGAAAAGCTGGAATCGCGGCCTGTTCGCTGATGGCAATGGCGGCGATTGCATTTGCCGCGGCGACGCATGCGGGCAAGAGGGACGTCTCGCAGAAGTCGTCGGAGGCGTCGGTCGTCACGAACGACAACGGCACGGTCTCGCGCACGTTTACGGAGTGCACGGTCTCGACGAACGGTAGCATGGTTACGGAGCACCGCCGCGAGACGCGGACGACGCTGGATGCGGACGGAAACATGCTCGAGTCCTCGACGAGCGAATATGCGCAGAGCTATTCCGTCGGCGACGTCGGGATGACGGCGCCGAAGCCCTCGATCGGCGCGAAGGTCGAGAAGGCCGCGCCAGTCGCGAACGCCGACTCGTTCATGGGACTTAAGTTCGGCGACGAGTTCAAGGGCACGAACTTCGTCGCCGATGCGGGCGAGCCGACGCTTCTCCGGGCGACGTTCGAGCCGAAGAAGAAGCTTGCGGGTTTTGATGACTTCTACGTTTACGTGACGCCGCGGACGCACAAGGTCGTAAAGGTCTACGCCTGCGCAAAGAAGGCCGTCGAACCGGGCGCGAGCTGGCGGCGGCACTATCTCATTGAGGCGCTTGAGAAACGCTATCAGACCTGGGCGCGTCCGCGCAGCACCTTCCGTCCGATCTATAGCTTCGATATCGGCGGCGGCCGTTACATCACGACCGTCCTCGCCGGCGCGACCGAGTCCTATGAGACGATCATCGTCGCCTGGGACGACGCGCTCCTCACGCTTGCCGCGGACGAAACGGAAGCCATTCGCGTCGAGGCCCGCAAAGCTGCCGCGGAGAAGCGCAGCCTTCGCGTCAGCGATGCCGCAGACGCCTTCTGATTGTGATATAATAAACGAACTATGTTAGAAGTCAAGAACCTGAAGAAGAACTTCGGCGACTTTCAGGCGGTGAAGGGCGTGTCCTTCAGCGTCAAGGAGGGCGAAGTCCTGGGCTTTCTCGGGCCGAACGGCGCGGGAAAATCGACCACCATGCGGATGATTACCGGTTTCCTGCCGCCGTCAAGCGGCACGGCCGTCATCAACGGGCATGACATCACGTCCGACCCGGTCGGGGCGAAGGCCGACCTCGGGTATCTGCCCGAAGCGGCGCCGAGCTACCGCGCGATGACCGTGAAGGACTATCTCAAGTTTATCGCTGAGGTCCGCGGCAAGGGCGCGGCGGACGTCGTGGCGGCGCTTAAGCTCGCGAAGCTCGAGGACAAGGCTGGTCAGATGATCGAGACCCTCTCGAAGGGTTACCGCCAGCGCACCGCCTTTGCGGCGGCGATCCTGCACGATCCGAAGGTGCTCGTCATGGACGAGCCGACTGACGGCCTGGACCCGAACCAGAAGTTCACGGTTCGTAATATGATCAAGGACATGGCCGCAAAGGGCAAAGCGATCATCATCTCGACGCATATCCTTGAAGAGGTCGACGCGGTCTGCACGAAGGTTGTCGTCATCGCGGACGGCGAGAAGAAGTTCGATGGCACGCCGGACGAGCTCAGGGCGATGGATCCGTCCGGCAAGCTGGACGTCGTCTTCCGTAACCTCACGATGAAGGAGGCGAAGTGATGAAAAACATCAAGGCAGTCTTCAAGCGGGAGTTCAAGAGCTACTTCGACTCGCCCGTCGCGTACGTCTTCCTGACGGCGTTTCTCGTCCTGATCGGGTTCCTGACCTTTGGCGTCGCCATGTTCTACGAGCGTCGCCAGGCAGACCTGACGCCGTTCTTCTTCTGGCACCCCTGGGTCTACCTGCTGCTCGTTCCGGCGGCGACGATGGGCCTCTGGGCGGACGAGCGCCGCAACGGCACGGCCGAGCTTCTCCTGACGCTCCCGATGACCGTCACGGAGGCGCTCGTCGGCAAGTTCCTCGCGGCTTGGGCGTTCGTCGGCATCGGCCTCGCGCTCACGTTTCCAGTGGCGATTACGGTCGGCTACCTCGGCTCGCCCGACTGGGGCGTCGTCGCCTGCGGCTACCTCGGTTCGTTCCTGATGGCGGGCGCGGCGGCGGCGATCGGCGTCTTTGCCTCGGCCCTCTCGCGCTCGAGCGTCATCGGCTTCGTTGTGTCGCTCGCGCTCGTCTTTCTCCTGATGATTGTCGGGTTCGATCCCGTGACGACGGCCGTCGCCAACTGGGGCGTCCCCGCCGCGATCGTCGATGCGGTCGCCGGCTGTTCGTTGCTCGCGCATTTCGAGTCGCTTCGCCGCGGCGTCGTCGACTTCGCGGACATCGGCTTCTACGTCGGTATGATTGTCTTCATGCTCGCGGCGGCGAAGACCGTCACGGACGGTCGCCGCGGCGCGTCGAAGGGCGCGCTCGGGCTGGTCGTCCTCGCGGCGATCGTCATTGCCGCGGACGTCATCCTTGCGAATCTTCCGCTTCGGGCGGACTTCACCGCCGAGCGTTTCTATACGCTTTCGGACGGCTCGAAGGCGGTTCTTTCGGAGCTGGAGGCGGATGTTACGCTCAAGTACTACGTGAGCTCGTCCGCGGCGGACATGCCGATGGCGCTCAAGACCTACGCCACGCGTGTCCAGAACCTCCTGAAGGAATACGAGCGCGCGGCAGGCGGACGCATTGTCCTCGAGACCTATGATCCGAAGCCGGATTCCGATGCCGAGGAATGGGCTCAGCGCTATGGCGTCGAGCCGCAGACCGTGAACCCGTTCGGCTCGCCGGTCTACTTCGGCGTCGTCGCCGTCTGCGGTGACAACGAGCAGGTCCTCGGAATGCTTTCGCCGCGCACCGAGCCGACACTCGAGTACGATCTGACGCGTCTCGTCACGCGCGTCGCGTGGCCCGAGAAGCCGGTCGTCGGCGTCATGACGTCGCTTGCGGACGTCCTGGGCGGTCCGATGAACCCGATGATGATGCAGATGGGCCAGCGTCCGCCACAGGGCTGGGCGGCCTTCGCCGAACTCGGCAAGGACTACGAGGTCCGGACCGTCGCAACGGACGTCGACACGATCGACGCGTCAATCACGACGCTCGTCGTCCTCCACGCGAAGGACCTTTCCGACAAGACGCTCTACGCGATCGACCAGTTCGTTCTCCGCGGCGGCAAGCTGATCGCCTGCGTCGATCCGTTCTCGATCAAGGACATGGTCGCGAGCCGCCAGCAGCAGAACCCGATGATGGGCCAGGCGGGCGGCATGGACGGTCCTTCGACGCTCGGCAAGCTCTTCGACGCGTGGGGCGTCACCTTCGACACGGCGAAGATCGCGTGCGACCTCGAGGCGGCGACCAAGCTCAACAACGGCCAGGGCGGCGTCGAGGACAATCCGGCATTTCTCTCGCTTGGTCCCGACAACATGGACGGGGGCGACCTGCTTGTGCGCGGGTTGTCGCAGGTGATGTTCCCGTTTGCGGGTGCGTTCTCGTTCGACGAGAAGAAGGGCGCGGGCCTGTCGTTCACTCCCGTTCTCACGACCTCGAAGGAGAACTCCTGTACGACGGACAAGATGGCGATGCAGATGGGCGGCGTCAAGGACATGGTGCCGGACGGGACGCAGCGCGTTCTCGCGGCACGGCTCTCGGGCGTCTTCAAGACCGCGTTTCCGAAGGGGCCGGACGGCACGAACGACGTCTCCAAGGCGCTTGCCGAGGGCAAGGGCTCCGTGATGCTCTTCGCCGACTCCGACTTCCTTGCGGACGACTTCTGCGTCCGCATGATGAAGACGCCGTTCGGCAGCATCCCGCAGCTCATCAACGACAACCTCTCGCTCTTCTCGAACGTCATCGAGCAGTTCGCGGGTCGCGAGGAGCTGATCGGCGTCCGCAGCCGTGGCACGACGGATCGGCCGTTCACGGTCGTCAACGAGCTTGAGGCGAGAGCGACGCGCCAGTGGCAGCGCAAGCAGGCCGATCTCGAGGCCGAGCTCCAGATGACGCAGCAGCGCCTCTCCGCCCTGCAGAAGCAGAAGAGCGGCAACGAGCGCTTCGTCCTCTCGAAGGAGCAGCAGGACGAAATCGTCAAGTTCCGCAAGGCGCAGGCCGATACGCGCCGCGCGCTGAAGAACGTCCGCAAGGAACTTACAGCCGGCATCGATTCGCTCGGGCTGACCCTGAAGTGCATCAACATCTGCCTTGTCCCTGCCTTGGTGGTCCTTTTCGGGCTTTTCCGCGGCTTCGTGCGGAAGCGTGGGTAAGGATATTAGACACAAGACATTAGACATTAAACAGTTATGAACAACAAGAGTTTGATCGGTTTGGCCGTTGTCGCCGTTGTCCTCGGCGGCGCGGCGTATTTCCTGAACAGCGGGTCAAAGGGCTCCGCGCCGAGACTGAACGGCAAGGCGATCGCGTCCGGGCTGAAGGTCGCGGACGTCGCTCGCATCGAAATCGGCGGGAAGCTGACGCTCGTCGCTGGAGACAAGGGGTGGTCGGCCGAGACGCTGAACGGCTATCCGGCGGATCGCGAGAAGATCGCGGAAAACCTCCTCAAGCTCGGCGAGCTTAAGGTTGGGCAGGTTGTTCGCGGCAAGACGCTTGACAACCCGACGCCAGTCGTCCTCAGGGATGCCGCGGGCCGTGAGCTTGTGAACCTGCCGCTCGGCGAGAAGCACGCGAAGTGGGGCCACGGACGCTATGCGGCGTTCGCCGGCGAGACTGTGCTCGTCTCCGACACACTCGACGCCTTCGACGGCGACGCGAAGTCGTGGTCAGGCTGTCAGCTATGCGCACGGCAAGGAGCTCGTGGAGCTCGAGAAAGGGACGAACAGCACCTGGACGCTCAAGGGCCTGACGGCGAAGGAAGAGCTTGACACGTCAAAGACCTATTCGCTTGATTCGGCGCTCGCCTATCTCAACTTCAACTCGATCGCGGATCCGAAGCTCACGGAAGCGGAGCTTGGCTTCGCAACCGGCTACGTCTACACCGTGACGTACAAGGAGGGCTCTAATGCCGTCACGCGCGTTGCGACGGTCGGCAACAAGGTGAAGGGCAGCTCCGACCGCTACTTCAGGATGGACAACGCCAGCTGGATCTATACGATTTCCGGCTATTCGGCGGAAAACATGATGAAGTCCCGCAGGGATCTTGTCAAGGCGAAGCCTGAACCGAAGAAGTGATGTTTGCCTCTATCTGGCCGTCGTCTCGGCGTCTTGGTCCTGGGGTTCTGCGCCAGCCCTGAGGATTTTTTTGGACAGCCCACAGCAGTCGGATGTTTTGATATAATATCCGCATGAAGCCATATAATTGCGTAGTCTGCATCAAGCAGGTTCCGGACACGAAGAAAGTGACCGGGGAGGCGATGAAGGCGGACGGTACCATCAATCGTGCGGCGCTGCCCGCCATCTTCAATCCGGAGGACCGGAATGCCCTTGAGGCCGCCCTGTGGGTCAAGGAGACCTACGGCGGCACGGTGACCGTCGTCACGATGGGCCTTCCCGCGGCGACGGCCATTCTGCGCGAGGCGCTCTGGTGCGGTGCGGACCGGGCTGTCCTCGTGACGGACCGCAAGGCGGCCGGCTCCGATACGCTCGCGACGAGCTACATCCTCTCCCAGGCGGTGAAGAGGCTCAATCCCGACCTTGTCTTCTGCGGCCGTCAGGCCATCGACGGCGATACGGCCCAGGTCGGCCCCCAGATTGGCGAGAAGCTCGACTGCGCGGTCGTCACCTATCTTGAGAAGATCCTTGAGGTGAAGGACGAAGGCGAAGGTGAACAGCGGAAGACTTTCGTCACGGTTGTGCGCGATATCGGAACCGGCATTGAGACCAGCCGCGTTCAGCTTCCCGCGCTCTTCACGGTGACGGAGAAGTTCGGCGAGCTTCGGCCCTACGAGATGCGACGCGTGATGAAGTACAAGAACGCCGAGCCGGAAATCCTCTCCTGCGACGACATCGGCGCGGAGGCGGACCGCTGCGGCTTCGCCGGATCGCCGACCTGCGTCAACGCGATCCAGAGCGTCGTTCTCGCCGGCGGCGACTTCAAGGAGGTTGCGCCAACTGACGAAGGCATCGGCGGCTTGGTCGCCGAGTTGATTGCCGACCATGCCATCGGCTAATGTCTTCCGTCTCACGTCTAAAATCCTAAACATTTTGAGAGATTTTTATGGCAACTGATAGAACCGAAGGAGAGGTCTGGGTTTTTGCGGAACAAGAGGAGGGCAAGCTCTCCGGGATCGTGTTTGAGCTTCTCGGCAAGGCGCGGGAACTGGCGGACAAGCTCGGCGTCAAGGTCGGCGCCGTGCTGATGGGTTCTTGGGGCGGGGACGCCTCGTCCCCGCTTGAAAAGGCGACCTCCGCTCTCTTTGCGGGCGGTGCGGATGTCGTCCATCTGATCGACGACTCCGCCCTCAAGGTTTTCCGCAACAAGGCCTACCGCCACGCGCTCGTGGAGCTTGTGAAGGAGTGCTCGCCGCAGATCGTCATCTTCGGTGCGACGCACATGGGTCGCGATCTCGGCCCGTCCGTTGCCTCCGCGCTTCGCTGCGGCCTTACGGCGGACTGCACGGACCTGCAGATCGGTGACTTCACGGACAAGAAGACTGGTGAGGTCTTCCACAATGTCCTTCACCAGATCCGTCCCGCCTTCGGCGGCAACATCATTGCGACGATCGTCAACGCCCGCCACTGGCCGCAGATGGCCACCGTTCGAGAGGGCGTGATGAAGCCTGTCGAGCCGAAGTCGAAGGTCGAAGTCGAACAAAGGATCGTTCGTCATTCTTCGCGTCTCGATGGCGTGGAGATTCCGACGGAGGTCGTGGAGATCGTCCGGAAGGTCTCGTCCGTCAACCTGAAGGGCTCGCGCATCATCGTCGCGGGCGGCGCGGGCGTCGGATCGGCGGCCAACTTCAAGCTCCTGCACGAGCTTGCGGCGGCTCTCGGCGGCGCAGTCGGCGGATCGCGCGCGGCGGTGGACCTCGGCTACTGCGAACACGAGCGGCAGATCGGTCAGACGGGTGTGACGGTCCGTCCGGCCCTGATGATCAGCTGCGGCATTTCCGGCGCGGTGCAGCACCTCGCCGGCATGCAGGACTCGCAGAAGATCATCGCCATCAACACCGACAAGGACGCGCCGATTTTCAAGGTTGCGCATTACGGCATTGTCGGTGATTTGAATGTCGTGATTCCGAAACTGATCAAGGCGATCAAGAACAAGGGCTGAGACCATGAGCAATTTTTATAGGGACAACAAGGACATTGAAAACGTCATCGACGCGCTTGACTTGACGGAAGTCGCGACGCTTTTGGAAGAGGACTTCAGGTTCGCGAAGGAATACGACTTCGCGCCGAAGGACGCGGCGGACGCGATTGACAACTACAAGCGGGCGCTCGACGTCTGCGGCGACGTGATGGCAAACCGCATCGCGCCGCTCGCGGAGGAGACGGACGCGGTCGGCAGCGTCCTCAATCCGGACGGTTCCGTCACCTACGCGCCGGGCATCAAGCTGGCGCTCGAGCTTTTCGGCAAGACCGGGCTCCTCGGCGTGCAGATTCCGTACGGCCTGGGCGGGCTCAATATGCCGTGCACGGTCCTCACTGCCTGCAACGACATCGTCTCGCGCGGCGACGCCTCGCTCATGAACATCTTCGGACTCCAGGGTATCGCCGAGACGATCAATATGTTCGGCGACGAGGAGATGAAGAAGACGTACATCCCGAAGCTCGTCACTGGCGAGTGGACTGGCGCGATGGTCCTCACCGAGCCGGACGCCGGTTCGGACCTCCAGAGCGTCAAGACGTCTGCGCATCAGGATGAAAACGGCAACTGGTTCGTGAACGGCGTCAAGCGTTTCATCACGAACGGCTGTGGAGAGGTGCTGCTCGTGCTCGCGCGGACGGAGGAGGGGACCTCGGACGGTCGCGGCCTCAGCTGCCTCCTGGTCGAGAAGGGTCCGTGGATCAAGGTGCGCCGGCTCGAGAACAAGCTTGGCATCCACGGTTCGCCGACATGCGAGATGACCTTCACCGAAGCGCCGGCAAAGTTAATTGGACAGCGCAAGCGCGGGCTCATCACCTACGTGATGGCGCTCATGAACGGCGCCCGGATGGGTATTGCCGCACAAGGGACGGGCATCGGCGAGGCGGCCTATCGCGCCGCGCGCGACTATGCCGCGAGCCGCCAGCAGTTCGGCGGGACGATTGATCGGTTGGCGCCGATCCGTGAGCTCCTTTCCACGATGTCCGTTGAGGTGCAGGCGTCCCGCGCGCTCACCTATTACGCGGCGAAGAATGTCGATCTCGAGAAGGGGCTTTCTCGGAAGTTCGAGGTGCAGAAGGGCACACCCGAGGCAGCGGCGCTCCGTCTGCGTCTCAAGCTCGTTCAGGCGTTCAACAAGATGCTGACACCGATGGCGAAGTACTACGGGTCTGAGATGTCAATGCGGAACGCCATGGGCGCCATCTCCGTGATGGGCGGCTCGGGCTACATGAAGGACTATCCGTGCGAGCGGTATCTGCGCGACAGCCGCATCACGACAATCTACGAAGGCACCTCGCAGCTGCAGGTCGTTGCGGCCTCGGCTGGCGTGATGGGCGGGCTCGTCAAAGACGTGATTGTCGACATTTTCGGCAAGGCTGACTGGCAGGGCGAGCATCCGCGTATGACCGCGCTCCTTGCGGATCTCGAAGAGGCGATTGCCGCGGCGAAGGCTCACGAGGACTCTGCGACGTATTGCAATCTTTCCGCGCGCAAGCTGGTTGACGCGGGCATTGCGCTTGTCATCACGGCACTCTTCTATCAGATGTCGCTCAAGGTGCCCGAGAAGGGCAAGGCGCTCATGCACTGGATGATGACCGAGTTTCCGCGCGTCAAGGCCGGGCTCGAGCAGGTGAAGTCCGGCTACGCCGGTTCCGTGACCGATTTCGAAACCCTCGCACCTGCCGTCCTCGCGGCCGACTGACGATAGCGGAGGCACCGTCCACATCGACGACGTTGCTGCGGAATCTTGCGAGCGATTCGCAGCACGTCCGCTGGACGGCGTTTTACAATCGCTATCGTCCGC
>CADAKF010000075.1 GCA_902788415.1 uncultured bacterium | reverse complement strand
ACGCCGGCCATGCGGTCGGCGTCTGGAGACTCCAGATGCCACGCGACGAGGAGACGTCCCTTTATGGAACGTCCCCGGTCGAAGATACGCTTGTATCTCGCGCCGGGGAGTCGCGTGGACATTTAAGGCGTCCTTAGACCTGCGTCAAGCGCTTGCGGCCCTTCTGACGACGGGCCTTGAGAACCTTGCGCCCGCCCTTCGTCGCCTTACGCGCACGATAACCGATTTTCCTTTTCCGCTTCAGCTTTGACGGCTGCCATGTCATCTTCATGATTTTTCGTTCCTTTCAACAGAAATGTTTGTGTATTATACCAAATTTAGTCCTCGGCTTTCAAGTACATGAGGATCTCCGAAAATCGGTTGATTTTGACGGTATAACGCGACTCCTTGAGTCTCCCGAATCCATAAGTGCAAAACGCGCCCTTCACTCCGGCATTTGTCGCACACTGCATGTCCGTCCAACTGTCCCCGACCATCCAGTCATGAGACGAGAGCCGATGCCCCCTCAGGCGCGACGCGCATTCGCGAATCGACTGCGAATCCGGCTTCAGCGGAATTCCATCCCCTCCCGCCACAACTGCGCCTCCAAAATACCGCGTCAGCCCAAACTTCTCCAGAATGAGTTTCACCGCAAAATTCGGCTTGTTCGTGTTGACGCCCATGAGCCACCCGCGGTCCTTGAGCTCGTCCAGCGTTCGCCGTACGCCCTCATAGGGCTGTACGCGTTCGACACAATGCTCCGCATAATGGCTCTTGAAAAGCTCCCAAACCTCCTCATAGGGTTGTTCCGGAATCGAATTCTCCAGAAGATACCTTGCGCCTTGCCCCACGTTCGCGATAACCCGCTCCTCGGGCCACTCCGCAAGCCCAAGGTCGCGCCGGGTGTGGTTCACCGTCGCCGCAAGGTCCGCCTTCGTGTCGAAGAGCGTGCCGTCTAGGTCGAAGAATACTGCGTTCATGGAAGATGGGTTAGGGGTTCGGGGTTAGGGGTTCGGGGTTAGGGGTTCGGGGTTAGGGGCGAGAGATGATCAACCGCCATCCATTCGCCTGTGTGCGGATGGCGGAATCTCAACCTCAGCGAATCGAGATAAAGCCGTGATGCTTTCTGGCCGCCGTACTTCACATCGCCCACGACGGGATGCCCTGCCTCGCTGAAATGAACGCGGATCTGGTTCTTACGCCCGGACTTCAAACTGACCTCGACCAAGGTCGTGCCGTCGCAGGTCGACAACCTGCGCCATTCGGTTCGCGCAAGCTTGGGCTGACGAAGGCCTTTAGACTTTAGAGGAGAGACGGAAGACGGCACGGGAACGGAACGGACCTTGTAGCCGTCGTCGTCTTCGCGAAGCCAGCTTTCGAAGACACCCTTCTCTTCTTCAAGAACGCCTTCGACCCTCGCAACATACGTCTTCTCGGTGAGCTCGTTCCAATTGGCGCGAAACGCCTCGGCGACTCTCTCGGTCTTTGCGAACATCATGACGCCACTTGTCTCGCGGTCGAGACGATGGACGAGCCAAACGTGCAGACGGCTCTTCGCCTGGCCCTTGCGCACGTAGTCGTTGAGCCACTCCTCGACGGTGTTCCTCTCCTTCGCCCGCGTGTGCGTCGTCAGCATCCCCGCTGGCTTGTCAATGACAATCACATCCCGGTCTTCGTACAGAATCGGAAATGGAAGTCTCTGTCTCATGAGAATCTGGCAGTTCGCAAGTTAAGACAGTTTGGTGGTTTGCCAGTTAGACAGTTTTAGAGATTGGTGGCGAAGGAGGGGATCGAACCCTCGACCCAAGGCTTATGAGTCCTTTGCTCTACCGACTGAGCTACCTCGCCATTGGTTCTTAAACGAACAAGGGGAAGTATATCAAATACCTCCCCCCGCCGTCAATGGCACATCTGCACCTTATTTCATCTCCGCCCGAAGCTTTGGAAGAAGATCCGCAAGCGTCATCGCGCCGAGGTCGCCCTCGCCGCTCTTGCGGACCGACACGGTGCCAGCCGCCTCGTCGCGGGGGCCGACCACAAGCTTGTACGGGACCTTCCAGTTGGACGCCTCGCGGATCTTCGCGCCGAGCTTCTCGGCGGAATCGTCGACTTCGACGCGAAAACCTGCGGCCGCAAGCTCGGCCTGCACCTTGCGCGCATAATCGAGCGCCTTGTCCGAAATCGGCAGAATGCGAATCTGCTCCGGCGCAAGCCAGAACGGAAACGCGCCCGCATAGTGCTCAATCAGGATGCCGATGAAACGCTCAAGCGAACCGAGCACCGCGCGGTGCAGCATCACGGGATGATGCTTCTTGCCGTCCGCGCCGATGTACTCGGCGTTCAGGCGCTCCGCACTCGGCAGCTGGTAGTCGAGCTGGATCGTGCCGCACTGCCACTGACGCGCAAGCGCGTCGACGAGCGTGAACTCGAGCTTCGGACCGTAGAACGCACCCTCGCCGGGCTGGATTTCGTAGTCCATTCCTGCCGCCTTGCACGCGGCCGCCAGCGCCTTCTCGGCATGCTGCCACGTCTCGATCGCGCCGACATGGTCCTCCGGCATCGTCGAAAGCTTCACCAGAAGGTTCTTCTCGAAGCCGAAATCAGAATAGACGTCCTTGAGAAGCCGGCAGAACTTTGCGACCTCCTCCTCGATCTGGTCCTCCGTGCAAAGGATGTGTGCGTCGTCCTGAACAAATCCGCGCACGCGCATGATGCCGTGCAGCGTGCCACTCGGCTCGTTGCGCGCGCAGTGGCCGAACTCGGCAAGACGGAGCGGCAGATCCTTGTAGCTGCGTGTGCGGCTCTTGAAGATCTCGATCGCACCCGGACAGTTCATCGGCTTCACCGCGAAGAGGCGCTTCTCGCTCTCCGTGACGAACATGTTCTTCTGGTAGTGCCCCCAGTGGCCGCTGCGCTCCCAGAGCGAACGCGGCATCAGCGCAGGCGTGTTCACCTCGCAATAGCCGTCCTTGACGAGCTTCTCGCGCATGTAGTTCTGCAAGGTCACGTAGACGGACCACCCGCGCGGATGCCAGAACACCTGACCGGGATTCTCCGGATCGATGTGGAAGAAGTCGAGCTCGACGCCAAGCCTGCGGTGGTCGCGGCGCTTCGCCTCCTCGGCGCGCGCGACAATCTCGTCCATCTCCGCCTGGTCCTTCGCAACGATGCCGTAGACGCGCTGAAGCATCTTGTTCTTGACGTCGCCGCGGTAGTAGGAGCCCGCGACGCGCATCAGCTTCACGACGCCAATTTGCTTCGCGTGCTCCACATGGGGACCGCGGCACATCTCGACATAGTCGCCGACCGCATAGGTCGAAATGGCAACGCCGTCCGCAACGACGTCCGCAAGACGCTCTAGCTTGTACTTCTGGCCGGCGAGCAGCTTCTTCGCCTCGTCGGCCGTCACTTCCTTGCGGACGAACGGCTCGTCCAGGGCGATCAGCCGCGCGATCTCCGCCTCGATCTTCGGGAAGTCCTCGGGCGAAAGACGAGCAGGAAGGTCAAAGTCGTAATAGAAACCCTCGTCCGTCGCCGGGCCGATGTCCACCTGGACGTCCTCAAACAAGTTCATAATCGCCCGCGCCATCAGATGCGCGGCCGAATGTCTTCTCATCTCAACGGTCACTTCTGCCATAATACTCTCCTTCGATAATTGGAGTGTATTATAGCACTTTTTCGGTGTTCCCGCAAAGTTAGAGGTCGAGGTTACCCGTCAGGTCGGAGACTGCGGCGAATCCGTGCTTCTCGCAGTAGGCGACAATGCCGTCGTAGACTTCGCCGACCGTCCCCGGATTCGTAAACGTCGCCGTCCCCACCGCAACCGCCGCCGCGCCCGCAAGCAGGAACTCGATCGCGTCCTTCGCCTCATAGACGCCGCCCATCGCGAGGATCGGCAGTTTTGTCACCTTATGCGCGTCGTAAACGAGCTTCACCGCCGCGGGATGAATGCCGCGCCCGGAAAGTCCGCCCGTCATGTTCGCCAGAACCGGCACGCGCTTCTCGATGTCAATCACCATCGCCGGAATCGTGTTGATCATCGAAAGCGCGTCCGCCCCGCCGTCCTCGCACGCCTTCACGTAGGGCACGATGGACGGCACGTTCGGCGCAAGTTTGACGATGAGCGGCAGCTTCGTCGCCTTCCGCACCGCGCTCACAACCTCGTTCAGCACCTTCGGATCCTGCCCGAAGGTATGTCCGCCCGCCTTCACGTTCGGACAGCTCACGTTCATCTCAATCGCATCGACCGCGTCGCCCATCCGCTTCGCAACCTCGGCATATTCCTCGACCGATCCGCCCCAAATGTTGGCGATCAAGGGAACCTCCTTCTTGACCTGTTCCCGATACCAGGGGACGGTGATGTCGAGGAAATGCGCGATACCGGTGCCCTGGAGCCCGATCGCGTTGACAAGTCCGCCCGGCACCTCGCTGTGCCGAGGCATTTCGTTGCCGGGCCACGGATCGATGCGAATCCCCTTTGCGGTCACCGCGCCGAGCTTCGTGTAGTCGACCGCGCCGACGTATTCGAAGCCATACCCGAACGTACCGCTCGCCGTGGCGACCGGCGTCGGCATCTCGAGCCCGCCCAGATTGACCTTTGTAATCACCATACCAAATCCTCCGCTGCGAAAACAGGTCCCTCGACGCAGCAACGCGAATTGCCGCGCACCGTCTTCTGAATGCAGGCGTAGCACGCGCCGACACCGCAGATCATGTGCCGGTCCATCGAGATCCACCCCTTCGAGCCCGTCCCCGTCGCCCGCATCGCAACCGCCTTGAGCATCGGATCGGGTCCGCATGCGAAAAGCTCGAACGTCTCGCCCTTCTCGCGCAGCTTCACAAGCTCGTCGTCAAGCGGATCGGTGACCAGCCCCTTCACGCCGGCCGATCCGTCGTTCGTCGCCGTGAAGACCTCGACGCCGAGCGCCTTGAACCTGTCAAGCGCGAGCAAATCCGCCGCGGTGCGTCCGCCGACGAACAGCTTAACCGAGAGTGGAGAAGCGGAATCCTTTCCGCTTGTAAGCGAAGCGCAAGATTTAACCATCCACTTCGCGAGGAAGTGGAGCGGCGCGACGCCGTATCCGCCGCCCACGAGAAGCGGCACGCCGGCGCACTTGAGCGGAAAACCGTGCCCAAGCGGACCCATCACGTTCAGCGTGTCGCCCGCCTTCACGGCATTGAGCGCGGCAGTCCCACGTCCGACGGTCTTGTAGAGAACCGTCACCTTGCCATCCTCGGCGTCAAAAACCGAGAACGGACGCCTGAGCGCGCTCGTCTCCAGCGCCGGCACCCGAACGTGCACGAACTGCCCAGGCTGAAGCCTCGCCGCCATCTGCGGCGCGGCAAGGACAAGATACCGGTATCCCGCCCCGATTTCCACATGTTCGACAACCTTCACCGATTCATCAATCATAGCGAAGGTATTATATCAAAAACCAACCGTGACTTACGGTGCGGCGTACAGTTTCGAAACGACCGTCGCCGGACTGAGCGGCTCGGAATAGACGACCTCCGTCTTGCCGTTCAGCCGACGCCCGGACGCGCGACGGCCGTCCGAAAGCGCGAGGTTCTCGAACGAGACGTCCGTCCACGCGGCGGGACAGCCTTTGAAGAACTCCACCTTGCCGTTCGTCTCGTGCGCAAGCAGCTCCAGGACCGCCGTCGCCGCGGCGCACTGCCCGTCCATCTGCATGATGCCGAGACCGTTGATCCACGACGTGAAGCCGGGACGCACCGCGTTGTGATGCGAGCCGTGTCCGTCGTTGCAGAAGTAGCGCACCCAGTCGTGAAGCCGACCGACCGCCGCCTCGGGCGCACCCATCCGGACGTTGAGGATCGCCGCCCACGGCACGCACCAGCCGGTCCAGAGTCCCGTCCCGCGGCAGACCCAGGTGGAATAGGTCTCCTGCACGTCCGCACGGACCTTCTCGTCTCCGAAGTCGATGATGTCGAACGGATAGAGCCCCGCCATGTGCGAGTGGTGGCGGTGCGTCTCGATGAACGGCTGCCCCTCGAAGAGCTGGATGCCGCCCGGACCGACCGAATAGCGCGGCAGGCGCCTTTGGACGTCAAGCCATCGCGGATCGGGGTCCTCGCCCAGCAACACCGCCGCCTCGACGAGATCCGCCGCAAGCCGGTGTGCGGCCGCGAGCTGGAATGACGGATCGCGCCCGACCGCCTTCGTCACGTCCGCCGCGCCCCACTCCGGCGAGGGACCGAGCGGCAGGGAGAGCCGTCCGCCGCGCTCCTCCAGCATCGCGCAAGTGACGTTCATCGCGCCCTTCATGAAGTCGTAGGCGCCGTCCCTCAGGAACGCATCGTCCCGCGAGTAGCGCACGTACCGCATCATCATCGACGCCACCCACATCGTCGAGGCGTGGTCGATCGTCCCCGTCCAGAAGCCGCCGATGCAGACGCCCCGGTCGTCGACCGAGTGAGGCAGCACGTAGCCGTCGCCAATGCCAACAAACCGCTTCGCGTTCTCCCGGAGGAGCGGACGCCACCCGAGGATCATCCGGAAGAGCGGCTTCAGGTGCTCGAAGTGTCCGCCGCGATACGCCGGCGAGTAGCACTCCTGCACGTTGATGTTGAAGTGGTAGTCGCCGTTCCACGGCACGAGCTTGTCGTCCTCGAGCCACGGACCCTGCAGACCCGCCGGCACGCCGTCCGGATCGGTCATCGCGCCGAAGCGGTACATCCCGTAGTCGAAGATGCGCTGGATGACCGGATCGGGCACCTTCACCCGCGCACCCTCGTTCCAGAACTTCCGCCACTGCGAAAGCGA
>CADAKF010000074.1 GCA_902788415.1 uncultured bacterium | reverse complement strand
GATTGGCGGGGTCGACGGGGCTCGAACCCGCAACCCCCGGATCGACAGTCCAGTGCGCTAACCAATTGCGCCACAACCCCGTTGCTCCGAAAAGTGATGCGTAGTATATCAAAAAATGCCGCGACCCGTCAAGGGGTCGCGGCATTTTTCTACTGACGCGGCGAGACGCCGCGTCTACAGCTTACTTGAAGCTCTCCTCAACCGCAACGGCGACCGCAACGGTCGCGCCGACCATCGGGTTGTTGCCCATGCCGATGAGGCCCATCATCTCGACGTGCGCCGGGACCGAGCTGGAGCCCGCGAACTGCGCATCCGAATGCATGCGGCCCATCGTGTCGGTCATGCCGTAGCTAGACGGACCCGCCGCCATGTTGTCGGGATGAAGCGTACGGCCCGTACCACCGCCCGAGGCGACGGAGAAGTACTTGCGGCCGTTCTCCCAGCACCACTTCTTGTAGGTGCCCGCGACCGGATGCTGGAAGCGCGTCGGGTTCGTGGAGTTGCCCGTGATGGAGACGCCCACGTTCTCGAGCTGCATGATCGCCACGCCTTCCGGAACGTTATCCGCGCCGTAGCAGCGGACGTTCGCGCGCGGACCCTTGGAGAACGCCGTCTTCGAGACGACCTTCACCTTCTCAGTCTTCGGATTGAACTGCGTCTTGCAGTACGTGAACCCGTTGATGCGCGAGATGATGTACGCCGCATCCTTGCCGAGGCCGTTCAGGATGACCTGGAGGTCGGTCTTGCGGACCTTGTTCGCGTTGAGCGCGATCTTGATCGCGCCTTCCGCAGCCGCGAAGGACTCGTGGCCCGCGAGGAACGCGAAGCACTTCGTCTCGTCATCGAGCAGCATCGCGCCGAGGTTGCCGTGACCGCGGCCGACCTGACGGTTCTCCGCGACCGAACCCGGGATGCAGAACGCCTGCAGACCGACGCCGATCTCCGCCGCCGCGTCCTTCGCCTTCTTGCAGCCCTTCTTGATCGCCATCGCCGCGCCGACCGTGTACGCCCACTTCGCGTTCTCGAAGCAGATCGGCTGGGTCTCCTCGACGATCTTGTACGGATCGAAACCCGCCTTCTTGCAGATCGCCGCGCACTCCTCGATGGACTTGATGCCGTACGGCTTCAGCGCGGCGAGGATCTTCGCCTCGCGACGCTCGTAGCCCTCGAACAGCTTCTCGCCGGACTTCTTAACAGTCTTCTTGGTAGCCATTTAAAGTTCTCCTTATTAGTCCTTGCGGGGATCGATGTACTTCGCGGCGCCTTCGAACTGGCCGTAGTGGCCCTTCGCCTTCTCCCACGCCTCGTTCGGGGTGAGCCCCTTCTTGATGAAGTCGGTCATCTTCCCAAGGCTCACGAACTCGTAGCCGATCACCTCGTTCTTCTTGTTGAGCGCCATGCGCGTGCAGTAGCCCTCGGTCATCTCGAGGTAACGCGGGCCCTTCGCCTTCGTCGCGTACATCGTGCCGACCATCGAACGAAGCCCCTTGCCGAGGTCCTCGAGGCCCGCACCGATCACGAGGCCGCCGTCCGAGAACGCGCTCTGCGTGCGACCGTAGACGATCTGGAGGAAGAGCTCGCGCATCGCGGTGTTGATCGCGTCGCAGACGAGGTCGGTGTTGAGCGCCTCAAGAAGCGTCTTGCCGACGAGAATCTCCGAGGCCATCGCGGCGGAGTGGGTCATCCCGGAGCAGCCGATCGTCTCGACGAGGGCCTCCTCGATGATGCCGTTCTTGACGTTCAGCGAAAGCTTGCACGCGCCCTGCTGCGGCGCGCACCAGCCCACGCCGTGCGTGTAGCCGCTGATGTCCTTGATTTGCTTCGCCTGGACCCACTTGCCCTCTTCGGGGATCGGGGCAGGACCGTGATTGCACCCCTTCATCAGGGGGCACTGATGCTGTACAGGACCGTGATTGCACCCCTTCATCAGGGGGCACTGATGCTGTACCTCAGTCGAGTAGACCATTGTTTGTTCTTCCTTTCAGGTGAAATGAATTGAGTAGTATTATATCAAATTATCGCAGCAGGGTGAGGAGCGTAATCTCCGAGTCGTTGAAAAACCGCATCGGAAAGCCCGCCCACTGTCCACAACCTGAGGAAACGTACAGGCGCGAACCGCCAAACCGATACAACCCGCGCACATAGCCGCCGTTGTGCAGCTTGACCAATGTGCTTAAGAGCGGCGCAATGCCACCGTGCGTATGGCCCGAAAGCTGCAAATCGACTCCTATCTCGCGGCAGTTCTCCTCCGCCCCCTTCGGACGATGCTGTAGCAAGACCCGAAATTCGCCGTTAGTCGCCGTGGCAAACGCCTTGCGCGAATCTGGCGGACCACCGATACCAGCATGCTCCCAGCCCGACTTGTCCGGCACACCCGCAAGCGCCAGCCCCTCGTGCGGAAACGCGCACTCGTTCTCAAGAAAGCGGATGTTCTCCGCCTTCACGTAGAAATGCGTCATCCATCCGTAATAGTCGTGATAGTACTCGTGGTTGCCCGTACAGGCGAAAACGCCGTCTTTCGCACGAAGTTCCTTGATCGGCTCAAGATGCCGCGCAATGCGGCTCGCCTTGCCGTCCGCCAGATCGCCCGTGAGGCAGATGAGGTCGGGCTTCAGCGCATTCGTCTTCTCCACCACCGCCTCCGTCCGCCACCGCCGCGCCGCGCTTGAACAGTGAAGGTCGGAGAGCTGCACGATGCGGTAGCCGTCAAGGGACGCCGGCAGGTCGGAGTACGTGAGCTCGACCTCGTGCACCGCCGGGACGGAAAACCCGTTGTAAAGCCCCCATGCCGCAAGTCCCCACGCCATGATCGGCAACACCCACAGCTTCGCGCGGACGCGGAAGAACACCGTCAGGAGCCCCAAGGCCGAAAGAATCATAGCTCCGGAATAAAGCCAATCCCATATCCAGATGACCGCCGCGGGAAGATCGGGGGTGAAGGCGTGTCCGCCAAATGCGGCGAAGCAGAGGAACTTCGAGAAACAAACGAGAAGCGCCATCGACCAGATCGCCTGCGCACGAACCTTCAGCTTCAGCGGCACGACGAACGTCGCCATCGTCAGCGCGAAGAAGGCGTACGGAATGTAGGTAAAGACCGTGATCCAGTTCATTTGCGGTACCGGTGCGTCGATTCGCCCTTCGCCTGCACGTCGTCCATCTCGCCGACCATTCCGATCTCGCGGATGCCGGGCGTGTCGATCACCATCGCACCGGAGGGAAGCATCACGAGCTCGCGGCTCGTCGTCGTGTGGCGGCCCTTCCCGCTCCACTCCTGGATCTCCTGCGTCGCCTGCCACTCCTCGCCTATGAGCGTATTGAGCAAGGTCGACTTGCCGACGCCCGACGAGCCAATGAAGGCAACGGTCTGCCTCGGGGCGAGGTAGGGCGCGAGTTGGTCGAGCCCATCGCCGGTAATGGACGAGATGGCCAGAACCAGTGGAGAAGCGGAATCCTTTCCGCTTCTAAGAAGGATTTTCCCCTCCTTATTCTGAAGCGGAAAGGATTCCGCTTCTCCACTCACGAGGTCACTTTTCGTCAGAATCACCACCACTTTCGCTTCACCCATGTCTTCGGCGAGCGTCAGATAGCGCTCCAGCCGCGGAATCGAAAAGTTCTCGTTCAATGACATCATCACGAAGAGCGTATTGAAGTTGACCGCGAGCGTCTGCGACGTACGCTTCGCTGTCGGGTCCTTGCGCTCGAAGTGCGAGAACCGCGGCAGGACCTCGGTGATCATCGACTCGCCCTGGGCGTTGTAGCGGAACCGCACGAAGTCGCCCGTGAGCGGCTGCGGCGGCAGCTCGGCGCGCTCCTCGGAGATCTTCTTCCCCTTCATGTTCACCGGCGCAACCGTCTTCATGCGCATGAACGCGCTCTTCTTCTTCCGCGCAAGGATCTCCCCCGTCGGCTGCTCGTTGCAGACAAGGTGGTAGTAATCGCCGTGCGCGCTCACCACGCGCCCGATCCCGGGCTCCACCGCCCCCCCAAGGAGGTGTAGATGGCGATTGTCGCGCAAATGGGGGCAAAATAGATGGCCGAAACGGCAATGGCCCAACCCGCACACCCGAGCGGCAGGAGAATCGCGCAGGTCGTGAGAAGCCCGGCCGTATAGAAGATCTGTCCCGCCATCACCGCCTTCGGACGCTTCCGCGCCGCGGCAATGCCCTCGATCCGCCCACGTACAGCATGAATGATGCAGATGAAGGAGTAAATGAAGATTGCCAGCCGCGCCGTGTCGAGGATACGGTCCGGCACATTCTGGTAATGTCCGAAGTACCAGTTGCCAACGAAAGGCAGCGAAAAGATGAACGGGATGATGCCAAGGCAAAGACCCGCGAAGACCGCGTAAATCAGAAGTCGCCGATCCCCTTCGTACTCTGGCCGGAACTGAATGGAGACGGCCTGCATGCGAAGTGCCGCATAGGCGACGGGGTTCGCGACGCCCAAGGTCACATAGTGAATCGCCAGCATATCCGCGGCGTTTTCCGTCCGCCCCACGAACGCCGCGATGATGAGCGGCGAGAGCATCAGCAGAAATCCGCCAAGCGACAACGGCAAGGTAAAGCGAAACTGTTCCCAAGTGAGGTTGAGATGTTGAGAAGTTGAGAGGTTGAGAGGTTCACTTGTTGTCGTACGCTTGCCGTCCCCCTGCTGGCCCTCTTCGGGCCGATTCGGCAGCTGCGCGACATACGGCCTCGCATAGAGCCAGGTGACGAGCAGTTCGACGCATGTCCCCAGCGTCAGTGCGAAGAGCCCCCATCCCGCGCCGACCCAGCCAAGCTTCGGGAAAACCGCCGCGCACGCAAGCGTCACGGCGATGCGGATGAACGTCGCGTTGTTGGCCTTGCCGCTTTCGTAGTTGTTGAACAGGACCACCATCGGGACGTTCCGCAGGAAGAACGAGCCGTTCATCACCACGCCGAAGAGCAAGGTCCACCGCGCGGTCGCCGCGAGTTCCGGAGGCAGGGCGAAGAAGCCCTCGAAGAGCCAGCGGTTGAACGGTGCGATCGTCGGGACAACCTGCAGGGCGAGCAGCACCCCCATCATGATGGCATTCAATCGCCGGAGCGAGACATAGCCGTACCACGTGCGGGCGAAGACCATTCCCGTCATCATGAGCCCGCCGCCGAGGGCCCCGATCATGAACATGATCATCTGTCCCTGGCTGAACGCCGTCAATGCATTCACCCCGAACTCGCCGTGCGTCACGATCCCCGCGACAAGCGGATACGTGAGCGACTGCGAAAACGCCTGCAACAGCAACGGGATGTAAAACCTCGTTACGTTCCAGACCCCGAATCTCCTGATCTCGGCCAAGCCCCTTAACCTCTCAACCGCTTAACCTCTTAACCCTTAAACCTGATACGGTCCGAGGAACGTCTCCTTGAAATCGTACCCGTTCGCGAAGCTCTCCGGCGTGTCGTTCTCGTCCTTGTGGACGCGATGGTTCTCGGTTAGGTTGAACATCATCTCGCCGATGTCCTCGGTGCAGGTGACGCCCCACTCGGTGAGGACGGTGTACGTCAAGGGGCCGTACTGGTCGAGCGCCCGCTCCTTGAACTCGTCAAGGATGTCCTCGCCCGAACAGTGCTTGCCGTCCTCGCCGCTCAGGTAGTGGACGACATCCATCAGTAGCGCATACGCCCGCGCATTGTAGCGCGAGTCCTTCGCCACAATGTCTTCGAACGAATCGCCCTTAAAGTCAATCTCTTCCATGTGCGTATTATACCATTACCGCCAAACGGACGGAAGGATCTTCGCCTCCAGGTTCGCATCAAGCTTGAAAAGCGCCTGCCCGGCAAAGCCGCATTTGCGCGCAAAAGAGACCTGCTGGTTGACTTGCTGCGCATTCAGCTTCGACTCGTTCGCCGTGACGCCGATTCCGATGACCGTGCGCCGCGCATAAGTCGAAGGAAACATCTGCTGCGCGAGGAGCTCCCTGAACTTAGCCGCCGACGCCGTATAGTCCATCGGCACCACATAGTCGACGATGTCATACTTGAGCCACTGCGGCCAATCCTGTCCCACCGTCGCAATGCAGTTCGGATACTTGCCGTACACGGCCGTCGTCAGCAGCTTCGGACGCCTCACGTGCCGCCGCGCCTCGGCGACGAACTGGGTGATCGTCTGCGCCGCATTCGCCGGTTTCGCAGACGCATCGCCCCAGCGGACGAAATCCAGGTGGATGCCGGCGACCGGATAGCGCGTCAACTCGTCAATCGCCGCGAGCACATAGGCCCGCACCGCGGGATTCGCCGGATCGAGATAGGTCAGGAGATCCCCCCTCGCGCCCTTCAGCCGCCAGCCCCGCTTCCGGAACGTCTCCATCGTCGTCGGCGCGTTGCGCGTCGCGTTGAAGCAGATGAACCACGCGTGTACGCGCACGCCCGCCCCCTCAGCCGCCTTCAGCGCAGCGGACAGCTGATCGCCCCGCGTCTTGTACGCAAGCGACTTCGGCAGAAACGCGCTCGCATAATGAGCGAAATCGACGCCGCCGACATTGAGGTAGAGGTCCGTGACGTTCGCCTTCTTCAGAACCGCCATCGTCTTCGGCCAGTTGCCTTCGTAAAGCCCCTTGCCGGAATGGTCCCAGACGGCGTGGATCTCCGCAGAATGCAATGTGAGAATGTGGAAATATGAAAGTGCGAAAATGCAAAGAATGCGGAAATGCGGAAATGCGGAAATGCGCTTGCTCCCACATTTTCGCACTTTCGCACTTCCGCACTTCCGCATTCTCATACTCTCACATTCCCACATTACATTCCGATCAGCTCCGGCCTCTCCCGCTCCGTCAGCTTGCGCGCCTCGCTCCGCTTCCACGCCTCGATCTTCGCATGGTCGCCCGAGAGCAGCACCTCGGGAACCTTCATCCCGCGGAACTCCGGCGGATGCGTATACTGCGGCGCCTCCAACATCCCGTCGCGTCCGAAGCTCTCGCTCGCCGTCGCCTGCGGACCTCCGCCCAGCACGCCCGGCAGCAGCCGCACGATCGAATCGACCATCGCCGCCGCGGCAAGCTCTCCACCCGTCATCACAAAGTCGCCGACCGAGTACTTGTCCGTCGCCAGCGCCTCGATCCGCGCGTCAAACCCCTCATAATGTCCGCACATGAAAACGAGGTGAGAAGGTGAAATTCCAGCAAGCATTTCCGCATCACGCTGAGTAAAGGTCTTTCCCGCGGGGCTCGTCATGATGATCCGAAGATGACCGTCATCCACCCTGGCCCTCTCACCTTCCCACCTTGCCACCTTCTCACCAACGCAGTATTCCACCGCCTCGAACCACGGTCCGCATTTCATCAGCATCCCCGGTCCGCCGCCATACGGCTTGTCGTCGACCTTGCGCCAGCGGCCCTCGCCGAACTCCCGCAAGTCGACGATCTCAATCTCGCACGCGCCCTTCCTGACGGCGCGCGCGACGATGGATTCCGTCAGGAACCCCTCGAACATCTTCGGCTGGACGCTGATGATGGAAATCTTGAGCATCGGCATAATTATACCAAAAGAAGAAGGGCTGCGGCCTAATGCCGTAGCCCTTTCGTCCATTCACCGAAACGCCGTCTTATTTCTTGACGATCTTGCGGACCGCCTTGTGCGAGCAGAAGGTGCGCTCGGTGTAGAGCTTCGCGCGCCAGCCGTTGCCCTTCTTCACGACCTTGATCGCCTGGATCCACGGGCTCGCGAACGGGAAGAGCTTCTCGACGCGGACGCCGTAGCTGTCACGGGTGACCGTGAAGTTGCCGGCGACGTTGTTGCGGCCGTTGTCGATCGCGAGGACCTTGCCCTCGAAATCCTGGACGCGGAACTTGTCGCCTTCCTTGATCTTGATCGAAACGCGGACGATGTCGCCCGTGCGGAACTCGGGATAGTTCTTGTCCTTGAGACCCGCGGTCTGCTCGGCGTTGATCTTATCGATGAGCTTGATACCCATGACTTACCTCCTTAGGCCTGAGCAGGCGCTTCCGCCGGCTTTTCCTCGGCCTTGGCCGCAGGCTTCGGCTGGGCCTTGACCGCGTGATGCGGCTTCAAATTGGGGTTCTTGGCGCGGCGAATCAGCGACGCAACCGTCGTCGACGCCTTCGCGCCGTTCTTCAGCCAGTAGTCAACGCGCTCGAGATCGAGCTTGAAGTTGGCATCCTTGATCTGGGTGTCGTACCACCCGAGAATCTCGATAAACTTGCCGTCACGAGGCGAACGCGAGTCCGCCGCAACGATACGATAGGTCGCATGGTTGTTGCAACCCGTACGACGCATTCTCAACTTAACCATCTCTTGATTACTCCCTTTCGGTGAATGAATGGCGCGTAGTATATCATACCTGACGCGCCGGCGCAAGGGGCTTTTAGATAAGCGAAAATTTCAGAGCTTTTAGCTTTTAGCAGAACAGCTAATCAAACTCAAACGCCGGAGTAGCAGACAAAGCCGCCGTCGACGGGGAGCGTGACGCCGGTGATGAAGCTCGCCTCGTCCGAAAGGAGGAAGCGCGCCGCGCCATGGAGATCGCTCGGCTGGCCAAACTTGCGCATCGGGGTCTTCGCGATCACCTTGTTGCCGCGGGCGGTGAGGGTCTTGCCGTCCTTCTCCAGCATGAGGAAGCGGTTCTGGTTGGTGATGAAGAACCCCGGCGCGAGCGCGTTCACGCGAATGCCCATGGGCGCCAAGTGCGTCGCGAGGAAGCGCGTGAAGTTCATGATGCCCGCCTTCGCCGCGCCGTACGCCGCGACCTTGGTGAGCGGCTGGTACGCCGCCATCGAGCAGAAGTTGAGGACCGCGCCGCCCTTCTTCAGCATCTCCTTGCAGAAGACCTGGCAGGGCAGGATCGTGCCAACGAGGTTCAGCTTGTTCACGAACTCGAAGCCCTCCGCCGTGAGACCGAAGAACGTATCCTCGAGCTTCGTGCCCTTCGTCATCTGCTCCGCCGGAGTGGTACCCTTCGGATGGTTCCCGCCCGCGCCGTTAATGAGGACGTCGATCCGCTTCCACTTCTTGAGGACGACCTTCTTCGCCGCCTCGAGGCTGTCCTTGTCGAGGACGTTCGCCTCGACCGCGATCGCGTTCTTAAGGCCCTTCTTCGCGAGTCCCTTCACGAACTTCTCGGCGACATCCTTGCGGAGGTCCAAGACCGCAACCTTTGCCCCGTGGCGCAGGAGGTCCTCCGTCATGCTCGAGCACAGCACCCCCGCCGCACCCGTGCACACAATGACCTTGCCTTCGACTCCCCTGTCCTTGATGACCTTCATCTTGAATTTCCTTTCTACTTTGATTCTTGTCTGTCCGCAAGGCGCGGACAGTACGGTTTTACTTGAAAAGCCTGGCGACGTGACGCGCGCCGATATTGGCGCTGATCTCCGCACCGATGACGTCCGCGCTGCGGACGAGCGCCGGCAGGTACTCGTCCTTCAGCTCCGCCGCGACCTTGAACGAGACGTGGATGAGCTGGCGGAACGACGGATTGTACAGGGGCTCGGCCTCGTCGTGGCGGAGCGTCTTCGCGAACGTCTGCGCGTCCCAACCGTCCACAACCGCAGGATCAGGCAGCTTCGCCTTGTCGACGTCGATCACCGTCGCGTACGGCACGGTGAGCTCGTCCATGCGGGTGAGCGCGATGCGGTAGATCTTCTTCGCGAGCTTCAGAGCCTCCGGGTCGGCAAGCGCGAGGCCGATGATCTCCTCGAGCCAGGTCGTGCCGGCGGTCTTCACGTGGATGCCCGCGTCGTACTTGCGGATGAGCCGCCCAATGATCGGGTAGATCGAGAACTTGTCCGAACCGGAGTGGATCGAAAGCTTGAGGTTCTTGGGAAGCCCCAGCTCCTTCACCGCCCACGCGATGACCTTCAAATCCTCCTCGAACTCCTTCTCGAACTGGGCGAGGTCGCCGACGTAGTCGACGCCCTTGTTGAAGCGGCCCGTGAACTTCGGCGCGAAAGTCTGCAGCGGCACCTTCTCCTTCGCAAGCTCCGTAAGGATGTACTTGATCTCCTCCGGCGTCTGCGCGACATTGACCTCATCCATCGAGACCTCGGTGACGAAGTTCTCCGCGCCCTTCTTCTCCGCGATGTGCCGGTAGATCTTCCCCGCCTCCTTCACGGCCGGAAGGTAACGCTCCTCGAGCGAGCCGGACTTTCCGATATAATCCGCGACATCAATCGTGAAGAAGTCGCACGCGTCGATGAACTTGTCGACATTCCCGAGGTTGATATGATCCGCATCGCAGAAATACTGGTCGGCGTAGCCGAGCGCCTTCACCGCCTCGTCCGCTTCCTTGCGGGTGGACATCGGCTCGGTGCCGATGATCGTGTGCTCGCGGTTGGACTTGTTCCAGACCGGCGTGAAGTGGACGCCGAAGTCCTTCTCCGCCTGGATGAGCGCCTTGAGCTGGTTCACGCCCTCATGCGCAAACCGGTCCCCGATGCCGAACGAATACTTGCTGATTGTCTTCATTTCGACTCCCGGCGGTTTTTCTTGAGCGACCGGACCAGGATGACGCCGGCTGCGATGAACGGCCAGGTGACCGGCTTCATAAGCATGCAGAACTCGCGGCAGTACGCATGGCCGAGCGCCGCCGCGACAAGCGAGAGCGCCGTGACGGCGCCGAGGATGATGAGATTCTTACGCATTGAACTTCTCCTTGTTGATCCAAAGTCCGAGCGCAGGATTCGGAATGAAGTAGATTTCCTCCCCGTCGACCGTGTTGTAGCCGTACTTCAGCTTCTTCGGGTCGTACTTCGCCGCCATCTCGTCGTAGTCCGCCGCGGCGAAGCCGACGCCCTCGACCTCCTCCTTCGTGATATTCTTCACGCAGTAGGTGATCGAGAAGCGCCCGTCGGACGAGCCGTGGATGAGGTGGGCCGCCGCACCCATGTTCGCCCGAAGGTCGTCCGCGTCCTCGCGCTTGAACACCTCGAGCGTGTGAAGCCGCCCCTTGTAGCCGTACTTGCGGATCAGGCCGTCCACCGTCTTGTCCTCGCCGAACTGGTGCACCTCCGGCGCGAGGATGATGAGCTCGCCGCCGTCCGCCATCGCCATGCGCGTCCGGTACACGGCCTTGTTGCCGAGCCA
>CADAKF010000073.1 GCA_902788415.1 uncultured bacterium | reverse complement strand
TGCCCGGCAAGCAGTACAGGATTCTGCGCAAGGGAAAGGCGGTGATTTGTGCCTAACCCCACCACTTTTACCCCACCATTGGGGTCTGTTGGTACCATTTTTCTGCCTGCGGTATTCAAGAGGAGTGCGTCCGGTCATTTTTTTGAACAGGTGCGAGAAGTGGGCCGGATCGCCCAGACCGCACGCTTTGCCGACGCCGACAGCCGGCAGGTTCGTCTGCAGAAGCATCTCCTTGGCCTTTTCAAGCCGATAGTTGCGCAGATATTCGCCGGGCGTCATGTTCGTCTGCATCTTGAAGAGGGTGAAGAACCGGGGACGCGAGTAGCCGATGTGATCGATCAGTTTGTCCAGATTGACGCACGACGAGTAGTTGCGTTCTATCCATTTGACGGCTTCGCCGAGTATGTGGCTGACGGAACCGCCGCTTTCGCGTGAACTGCGCGACACGCTGCCGCAGAGTATGAGACAAGAGAGAAATCGGGCCTGCATTCTGGCGGTTTCGGAAAGATCCGACGCGTCCTTGGCGAGAATCCTTCGCAGAGACGACAATGCCGCCTTCAGCTTGGGCGCGACGTGAAGACGTCTCGTGGGATGCCGCGCCAGCGTCCGGCAGAGCCGTGAATATTCCTCGGCGGTGAAGGTGCTGTCGCCGGCGGGTCTGTCGGCGGGATCTCTGAGATAGACATGTATACGGACGCCCGGCGGGTCGATCGCCTCGTCGAGGCGGTGCATGACGCCGCTGGGGACGACGATGAAACTGTCGCTGCCGAGCAAGACCGGGCGCCGCCTTTTGAATTCGTACTGGTAGTGCCCCCGCAGGGGAAATATGAGCTCCAGTTCGTCATGGTGGTGCCATTCGAGACGCCGCGCGGAAAGATTGTCGTTCACCGTTACGGCTTTCAGCCATCCCAGATTCAGCAGCTCGCCGGAGAAGTAGCGCGAGCAGTACGGCAGTTTGACGGTATGCTTCATGCCGTGCATTATACAGCATTGATTTCTCGTTAGCAATACGGAAAATCAATACGCTTTGTGATACACTATGTGCTGAAAATGTCATCATGACATGCAATTGCGAAAGAAACATAAGGAGGAGAATACATGAAGAAACTGACAATAACTCTTTCGGCGGTCCTGTGCGCGGGGATGCTCTTCGGTGCGACCGATGAAATCGGTTCGGCCGTCGCGCGGACTTTCGCTGGCAGGACGGCGGTCATTACCGGCGCCGCGTCCGGCATGGGGCTTTGCACGGCACGCACGCTCGCCGAGGCGGGGGCGACGGTCTTCATGTGCGACATCAACGGCGAAGGGGTGGAGAAAGCCGCCGCGGAGATCAACTCCTGGGGCAAAGGCAGAGCGTACGCCGTGACGGCGGATGTGCGCAAGTTCGAGGATGCCGAGCGTTCGGCCGCGCTTGCGGTCGAGAAAACCGGTAGGATCGATCTGCTCATCAACTACGCCGGCGGCAACGAAGCGCGCTGCTGCTCGAGCTACAAGCCGATTTACGAGCAGCCGCAGGAGGTGATCGATTGGGGGCTTGACACCAATCTGAAGGGCGCCGTCTATTTCTCCCGCGCCTGCATGCCCTACATGGTCAAAGCGAAGGCGGGGGTTATAGTCACGCTCGGGTCCGTAACCGGATTCGAGTGCGACGGCAACAGCACGTACGGCATCACCAAGGCCGGTCTCGACCGTCTCGCCCTGACGCTCGCGAAAGCGGGCGCGCCCTACGGCATCCGCGCGTTCTGCGTCGCGCCCGGCCCCGTTCTGACGCGCCCGGCGATGGCGAAGATGAAGACGGCGCTCGGATTCGCTTCGGAGCCGCAGGAAGTCGTCGATTATATTCTTTTCATGGCATCGCCGAAGGGCCGCTCCATCACCGGCTCGACCCATGTCATCGATGCCGGCCGCCTCGTTCTGTCCCGCAGCAGCACCGCATCCGCTCTTCAGGACGGTTCAGGAAAGAACTACAGAAAATGAGCATGTCTCTCGCCATTTGCGCTCTCCTTGCGGCGATTCCGTCCGCCAAGGAGATGCGCGGTCCTTTCCCGATCATGTCCACGCCGTATTTCGCCGACGGAGCGGTCGATTACGGCGCCCTTGCCCGCGAGGCGAAATGGACAGCCGACTGCGGCTGTCCCGGCGTCATCTGGTGCCAGTCGAACGACGCGGTCGATCTGTTGACGACCGAAGAGAAGTTCAAGGGCTTCGAAGCGTGCGCGAAGGCGGTCGAAGGGCTGCAAATCGTCCTTACGCTCGGCGCGAACGGAACGAACACGGCGCATATGCTTGAAATCGCCGCCGAGATAGAACGCGTGGCCGATCGTCATCCGCGTGCGAAGATCGCGATGATTTCCCGTCCGCCGGACGATGTCCGCTCGCAGGAGGACATCGAGGCCGCATGGGATGCTCTGGGGCGTCTTTCGAAGCGTCCGGTCATTTTCCAGACGTACGGCACGAAGGATACGCCGACGCCTTCCGTGGAACTGATCGAGCGGCTTGCGCTGAGATATCCGCACGCGTTCGGCTACATCAAGGAGGAGGCGGCGGGATGGGAGGCGAACGAGCGTATGCTCGAGGAATGCGCCGCCAATCCGGCCGTCAAGACCGTTTTTGCCGGCTGGGGCGGATGGCAGTGGCTCCTGCAGCTTCGGCACTGCGGCAGCGAGGGTCTCGTCACTGAGCGCTGCGCCTATGCGCCGATTCTCGGAGAGATATGGCGCCGTTTCGAAAGAGGCGAGCGCGGTCTCGCGCTGACCGAGGCGTTTGCGATGTACAGGCTTCTCATCGACCAGCGGAACATGCCGGGCGGGCTGAGGGGATATTCGCTCTATCTGCTCATCAAGGAGGGCGTATTCACCAATATGGTTTCCAGGCAGTACGAGAAAGCCAAGGTGACGGAAGGCGGATCCTTCGGCGCAGGCCGCAAATGGAAACTTGAAACCGTCAAGCTCAACGATATGCAAAAGCGTGAACTTGATATTCTTTACGCCGACATGATGGAGTTCTGCCGCAAAGGCAGATGATCGGCAAAGGCAGATGCTCGTCCGCGGCTCTTCGGCATTATGGCTGAACGAGTCCGCGGACCTTAAATAAAGGACGCTAGCAGAGGTGTGGGCGTTCCCCACGGGGCGTCCCGCTCTACTCTACACCCTTGCGCCCCTTTGCGCCAGCAGGGACGCCTATGTTATACTAGTTCTGTTTTTTTGACATAACCTGACGGCAGGAAAGGAAATACGGAAATGAGCAAAGGAAATACGGAAATGAAACGACTGGCTCTCTTGGTGGCGGCATCTGCCGCATTCCTTGCCCTTGGTGGCGTCGAGGAGATTCGGCAGGGCGACAAGACGGTGCGCTTCGTCGACTGCCCGAAATGCCCGATGCGAGTGCGCCTCTCCCCGAACGCGAAGGACGCGACGCTCAATAAGGCGCTGGTCGCGGAGAGCGACAGGGCGGCCCTGGCGCAGCGTATCTTTCGCCTGATGGACGTCGCGGCCGACACGAAGAGGCCGAATCCGAAGCGTCCGCTTATGGGCTGGTCAAGCTGGAACACCTTTGGCCTCGACATTTCCGACTCGCTCATCCTCGACACGGCGAAGGCCATGGCGACGAACGGCCTCAAGGATGCTGGCTACCGTTACGTCAACATTGACGACGGCTTCTTCGACGGCCATGACGAGAAGGGCAACCTCAAGTGGAACCTGAAGCGATTCCCGAAAGGCATGCGCGGCGTCGTGGACGGCATCCATGCGCTGGGACTCAAGGCCGGCACCTACTCCGACGCGGGCGCGAACACGTGCGGCGGCAGCAGGGGCTCCGGGCTGTACGGGCATGACGCGGCGGACTGCCGCCTTCACTTCACCGAGCTCGGCTTCGACTTCATCAAGGTCGATAACTGCGGCGGCTGGCAGTTTGGCTTTGACGAGCGCCGCCGCTACACAGAGATCTCGCAGGCGATTCGCGCGACGGGACGGCCCGTGCATTTCAACATCTGCAACGGGCAATTTCTGGGGACCTGGATGGCCGATGTGGCGGAGTCCTGGCGCACGACGGGGGACATCCGCGCGAACTGGAAGAGCCTGAAGGGCATCATTGCCGAGAACCTCTATCTCTCCGCCTATGCGCGTGTCGGCCGCTACAATGACATGGACATGCTCCAGGTCGGTCGTTACGTGGGGCAGATCCGCAATGCCTACGCGAAGGAGGACACGGGCCTGACGCTGGAG
Organism: uncultured bacterium; assembly: GCA_902788415.1. GTDB lineage: Bacteria > Verrucomicrobiota > Kiritimatiellia > RFP12 > UBA1067 > UBA1067. The sequence continues at coordinate 3,019 of CADAKF010000073.1, read as the reverse complement.
GAGGAGGCGACGCATTTCGGCATGTGGTGTCTGCTCTCCTCGCCGCTGCTGATCGGCTGCGACCTGCGCAACATGCCGGCGACGACCCTTGAGCTCGTCACGAACCCCTATCTCCTCTCGATGAACCAGAACGATCTGGGCCTTCAGGCGTCCGTCGTCCGCCGCGACGGCGAAACGTACGTGCTGGCGAAGGACGCCGATCGGAAGTTCGGCACCGCGCGCTTCGTCGCCTTCTACAATGCGACGGACGAGCAGCGGGACTTCAGTCTCGACTTCGCCGCCGTTGACCTGGGCGGCAGGGTCGAGATCCTGGACCTGGGCGAGCGCGCCGACATCGGCGCCTTCACCGGGGCCTTCAAAGCGACAGTCCCCCCGCATGGCGCGCGCTTCTACCGGCTGGATGCCGAGCGGCGCCTGGACCGAACCCTCTACGAGGCCGAGGCGGCCTACCTGTCTGACTACCAGGAACTGCGCGATGCGCGCAAGGCGGGGACGGCGTTCCCCGACCAGATGGCGGGCGCCTCGGGCGGCGTGATTGTCCGCGGTCTCGGCGGGCGTGGATCGAACGACCTCGTCTGGCGCGACGTGAAGGTGACGGCCGCGTCGTCGCTCTCGCTCGTCTGCGCGGCTGAGGCAGACGGCTTCCTGCAGGTCTGCGTTGATTTCGACGCCCCGAAGAAAGTCCCCGTCAAGGCGACGGGCGGCGCACTCGTGACGGTTGAGCTGGGCGTGACGCTGACGCCCGGCATCCATACGGTTCGGCTCTTCAATGCGCATGCGGACTCGTGCACGCCTGACGTCGACTGTCTGAAGGTCGTCCGCGCGCGCGAGGCGCGCTGAACCTCCGGCCGGGCGCCCGGTGCGCTCGCGCGGCCGTTTTCAGCGGTCGCAACGCCAATCTTTTCAAACCCCTACAAGTATGAATCGCAACATGAAACGAATCGCATCTGCCGCGTTCGCCGCTCTGGCGTTCTCCGCCGTCTCCCTCGCGGCCGACTTCGACGTCTGCGCCTACGGCGCCTCCACCGCCGCCTCGCCGGCGGCCAACGCGAAAGCAATCAATGCCGCGATCGCCGCGGCGTCGGCATCGGGCAGCGGCAGAGTGGTCGTGCCGCAGGGACTTTTCGTCACCGGCACCGTGCGCATGCAAAGCAATGTCGAACTCTACCTCGCCGAAGGCGCGGTGCTCAAGGGTTCGACCGCCCGCGATGACTACAACCGCGACGATGAATTCCCCGAGAATTTCCAAAGCGAAGCCGAGGAGTGGTCGGGCGGACATCTGATCATGGGCGTCGGGTTAGAGAATATTGCCATCGCCGGACCCGGCCGCATCGACGGATCGGGACCGGAGTTCTTCCCGGCCTATCCCGATTACTGTTCGCTCTTTCCCTGCTACAAATACGGCTGCAAGCTGCATACCCTCGACCGCGAATGGTTCCGTCCAGGTCCGCTCTTCGGACTCTTCCGCTGCCGCGGCGTGCGCATAGCCGGCATCACCGTCGTCGACACGCCGTGCTGGACCGTCCACATCCGCTGCAGCCGCGACATCGACATCGACGGCGTCAAGATTTTCGCCGACCGCACCATCGCGAACAGCGACGGACTTTCCATCGACTGCTGTTCGAACGTGAAGATCCGCCGCTGCGACCTGCGCACCGGCGATGACGGCATCGCCTTGCGCGCATCGTGCGCACTGCACGCCGAGACCAATTTCTGCGAGAATGTCGACATCGCCGACTGCGACATCCGCAGTTGCTGCTTCGGCGTACGCATCGGCATCGGCACGGGTACGATCCGCAACGTTAAAATCGACAACTGCCGCGTGCATGAGGCCGCCGGCGCCTTCGGCTTCACTCCCGCCTGGATCGAAGGCCTCCGCAACGTGTACATCGAAGACGTGACGATCACGAACTGCAACGGCGACGACGTCGAGTGCATGGCAGTGTTCGCCAATTCGCAATCCGACGCGCGCATCCGCAACATCCGTTTCGAGAACTGCCGCTTCGCCTCGCTGCAGCCTTCGTGCTCCTGGGGCGGCAACCCCAAGTGCCGGCCGGAGAACATCAGTTTCGTCAATTGCCGCCGCGATTTTCTGCGGCGCACCCCGGTGTGCCATTCCGCCGACTGGGAACGCGCCGCGGGCATCCGCACCTTCGACTTCTGGCGCCAGAGCGGCGAAGTGGAGAATCTGGTCTTCGAGCACTGCCGGCCCGACCCCGAACCGCACGGCGTGCTGCTGCTCTCGTTCGACGACCGCAATTTCGCCGATTGGGTGGCCTCTTTGCCGGTCTTTGCGAAGTACGACGCCCGTGCGACGTTCTACGTTTCCGGCGACATCGCAGGACCCGCAGTGCGCGAGCTGAAGAAAATCGCCGCCGCCGGGCACTCCCTCGGACTCCACGGCCGCCGCCATCTCAATGCGCCCGCGCGCGTCGCCGAGGTCGGCATCGAACAATGGTACCGCGAAGAAATTGGTCTCCCGCACCGGCAGGCGAATGTCGCCTGGCTGCTCGATTTCATCACCTTCGCCTATCCTAACGGACTGTCCAGCGAAGCGATCGATGTCTGGCTCACCGACGCCGGCTGGGAACGCGTGCGCGGCTGCTCGCCGATTCGTCCCTACGACCCCGAAGGCAAGTGGCTGAAGGCGAACGCCGGACGCATCAAGCCGCTCGCCGAAGAGGACGGCGCATTCGTGCCGTACCGCGAGATGTCTTCGCGCCGCCGCTACGATTCGGTGCTGCTCGGCGAAGTGTACAACACCGATATTGAAGAAGTCTGCGCGGCGATCCGCCGCGCCGGCGAACGCAAAGAAGTGTTGGCCTTGAGTTCGCATTCGATCACGCCCGACGCGAAGGGCATCAACCTCAAGACCGAATGGCTCGAACGGATGCTCGCCACCGCCCGCGACGCCGGCGTCGTCGTCGAGGGCATCGACTACTTCCGCCGTCCCGACAGCTTCAAGTAGGCAACCCGTTACACGATTTTCGACCCTGTCATTTCGAATATATATCTCGGT
>CADAKF010000072.1 GCA_902788415.1 uncultured bacterium | reverse complement strand
ACCGGCGCCGACTTCGACTGCGTCGAGCAGCCGACGGCGAAGGACAACGTCAAGATCTACCTCGGCGCGGGTTTCGCCCGCGGGCTTTTCGACGACGATCTGCGCGCGCTGGCCGAAGGTGAGGGCGGCTGCGACGGCTTTGCCGTGCGCGTCAAGGGACGCAACATCTACATTTTCGGTCCGCATCCGATCGGCACGCGCAACGGCGTCTACCGCTTTCTCGAGAACAACACCGACATCATCTGGGCGATGCAGTTCAGTCGGCTCGATGCCGACGGTGTCGTATTCACGCCAGTCAAAGATTTGAAGATCGTCTGGGGCGACGCGCGGAGCCGTCCGGCGTTTGGGAGCCGTGGCTGGATGCGCGTCGACACCGAATGGGCGCGCGCGAACGGCAGCAACTTCTGTCTGCCGATTGCCGACAGCCCGATGCCCAATGCGGGCGGCCACTTCCTTTCGCCGGCCTACTACGATCTGAGCGAGGGTATCCAGCGCTTCAGCGGCGTCAAGAACGGCCGGCGCGTGATTCCCTGGAGCGAAAGCCAGGTGCAGATGTGCCTGAGCAACCGCGATTTGCTTAAATATTCGCTCGAGCGCGTGCCGTGCCTGCCGCATATTCGCTACGCCTATCCGTTCTTCTGCAACTTCGGGGCCGATGACAACATGTACCCCTGCGAATGTGAGAATTGCCGCAAGCCAATCAAGCTCAAGGACGGCACGATGCTCGACCCCAAACGTGATCTCGACCGGTTCTATTCCGCATGGTACTATACCTACATCAACCAGATCGACGCGGCCATCCGCAAGCAGTGGCCGGAGTTCCAGACATCGACCTTCGCTTATCTTTTCGGCCGGCGCAAGCCGCCAATCGATGTCTCGCCGAACATCGCCCCGGTGCTCTGCTGTTACTACCGCAAGGCTTACAACCAGCCGATCTTCGCGCCGGCCAACCAGCAGTGGTGGGCGACTTACAAAGAATGGGCCGCGCATACGAAGTATCTGCAGCAGTACGACTATTACGGCCTTTGCTTCAACGACCAGCCGATGGCGGAAGTGTTGAAATTCGATTATCTTGCGCAGTTGAAGATCGGTTTCCGCTCCGGCGCCACCGAAGGTGCGGGTTCGCTCGAATACATCGGCGTGGCGGACGAGCGCTGGTGCATCAGCCGCCTGCAGTGGGATCCCACCCTCGACGTCGAACAGTTGCACCGCTATTTCAACCGCCGCACCTATCGCGAGGCCGCGCCGTGGATCGACCGTTTCCGCGGGACGATTCGCACCCACTACTACCGATGCTACAAGACCCAGCAGCACTTGAGCGATTGCCGCGAGGTTGCCAGCGTCATTCGCTCGTGCGGCATCGAACAGGAACTGCGCGGCTATATCGCCAAGGCGCTGGAGGTCGTCAAGAATGAAAAGTCGCGGCGGCTTATCGAGAAGATGCAGATGGACTTCGACTACATCATGAAGCCCGACTGGGATATGGTCTTCCGCGGGGACTGGCCTTCGAACAAGGTCAAAAAGGCGCCGCTCAAGCGCGCGGAGACGACGGCCAATCCCTGCGAGGCCGTGTTTGAAGCCGGGACGCGCGCCGCGCTCGCCGCCGCCAAGCGCGGCGACTGGGCGGCTGCGACGAATTGCGTCGCCCAGGCGTTCGCCGGCAACCGCCTTGTTCCCGCAGCCCGCCGCGCCCGCGCGCTGATCGACATCTGCGGCGAAATCGCCTACAGCGTTAAAGACGTCAAGGCGAAAGACGTGATGGCGCTGTTCCGCCGCTGGGACGAAGACGATTTCTGCCGCGCCAACGGCTGGAGCGTCAGGATGAACGGCTGGGACGGCATCGCCGTCGTGCGCGACATCGCCTCGCGCTTCGAGCGCAAGGGCGACTTCGACAACATGGTGGCGGTGTACGACATCTGGGCCGATTGGGACGGATCGCAGCTGCCGGTTTCGCTGCGCACCAACCGCGTGCGCGCGAAAATGAAGCGCCTCTATGATGCCCGCGACGCCGCGCGCAAGCGCTACGATGCGGCCAAGGCACGGTACGACCAGAATCCGCAGAACCCGCGCGCGATGCGCGATTTTGGCGAGACGATGGCAGCGCTCGGGCGCATTCTCACCGCCGAACAGCAAAGCCGTGGCGGCTATCTGCATCAATTGCGCCGTTCCGCTGCGGCGGGAGCGACGGCGGAAGACCGCGGCAACGCGAAGCTCGATCTCTACCGCGAGGAACGTTCGCAACTCGCGCGCGACGAACGCCTGAAACGGCTCTTCGCACTGATCGACGATCCGTTCATGCACAACACGGTCAGAACCGGCGCGGCGCGTGAAATCGTCGATGCGTGCAGCGGCCAGGACGGCAAGATCGACTGGAACGCGGCCGCCGACAATATGCTCAAGGCGCTCGCGGCCGGCGACTGGTCGAATCTGCAGCGCTCGGTTTACACGCGACAGAACAGTCGCGACAACCAGCTTGACGTGCTCATCGAGACCGCCGAACGCGCCGCGAAGGAGGGCGCCGTCGAGATTGCCAAACGGCTGCTGGGCGCGGGCGCGAAGACGCTCAAGTACACGAAAGACGCCACGCTCCAGAGTGTTGACGGCGGCCATGGCCGTCCGCAGGGACTTGAAGAGCGCCTGAAGAAACTCGACGCGGCGATGGCGAAGTTTGGCCTCGCGCGCGAATGAATCTGCAAAGGAAAACGGTTATGACGAAACTGATGGTAGTCGCGGCGGCGGCGATGTGCGGCACGGCGACGTTCGCCGCGCCGCAACCGCGCTGCGCGGCGGCGCAGGGGTGGAACTTCGACGCGGCGGTCAGCGACGAATTCGAGGGTGGCGTGCTCGACCGCGGCAAATGGCACGACTGGTGCGCGACTTTTCCGGGGCGGCGTAGTCCCGGCGAAAACGGCTCGCCGCTCGTCAGCGGCTTCGAGTTCGATCCCGACAACGTGCGCGTCGACAGCGGCGAACTCGTGCTCGAATCGCGCCGGATGCGTCCGGACGAAGCGACGCGCCAGCTGTGGTACACGCGGCGCGGACCTTATCGCACCGCGATCGTCAAGGCGGCCGCCAAGACGCACTACGGATATTACGAAATCGAGGCGAAGACGGGCGCGTCGTGCGCGTCGAGCGCGTTCTGGCTGTACGACCCGCTGTCGGACGATCCGGGGCGCAAGTTCGCCGCCGGCGACACGAGCGAAGAAATCGACATCTTCGAACTCGTCGGCCGGCCCGACGCCGCCAACGTCTCCAACGACTGGTCGCGGACTTACTGCATGAACTGCCACGTCATGCTCACGCCCTATCTCGAAGGCACGGTCTACGGCGGCAGAAAGGAGCTGCCGTCGCAGCAGTGCAAGCACGAGCCGCTCGGCTTCAATCCAAGCGATGGCTACCATGTCTACGGTCTGCTCTGGACGGATAGGGAAATGGTCTGGTACGTCGACGGCAAGGAATTCTTCCGCCGCCCGAACGATCACTTCAAGCGTCCGCTCCACGTCACTTTCGACAGCGAGATCTTTCCGACCTGGTTCGGCATGCCCGACGATCGCGATTTGCCCAGCCGCTTCCGCATTCGCTACTTCCGCTACTGGAAGCAACCCTGAACCTTACGATCCACCTATGAACGCCATTCTTTCTCTGCGGCGGCTCGGTGCGCTCGCCGCGCTGCTGTTCGCCGGCTGCGCCTTCGGGGCGGAATTTGTCTGTTCCGAAGCGTCGCGCCGCCGCGCGGCCGATTTTATCGAAAACGAAAAACAGTTCCATCTCGGATTCCTGCCGACCGAGCAGTCGAATCCGCTCACGGCCGGTCTCGAGAGCGAGTTCAAGAAATCCGCGCTCGCGGGCGTCGAGTGTCTGCAGCGCGCCGATCGGCAGATGCCGGTGACGCTGCGCCACAGTTTCGCATCGGCGGAATTCCGGGCGCTCGCCGGCGCGATCGAGGCGGTGATGCGCGCCGAAAAGGGGCGCGTCGTCTTTTCGGGCTGCGGCGCGACGGGACGGCTGGCGATTGTGCTGGAATCAATGTGGCGCGACTTCTTTGCGCGGCGCGGTGGCGAGTGCGGACCCGGCGCGGCGGCGCTGGCCGACAAGGCCGCGTCGATCATGACGGGCGGCGACTTTGCGCTCATCCGCTCGGTCGAGGCGTTTGAAGACTACGCTTCGGGCGGCGCCCGGCAGGCGCAGGAACTCGGGGTGGGGCCGGACGACGTGCTGGTGGCGATCACCGAGGGCGGCGAGACGTCGTCGGTGCTTGGTACGCTCGAGTACGCCGCCGACCGGGGCGCCAAGTGTTTTCTAATCTTCAACAATCCGCGCGAAATCCTGCGCGCCCGCATCGAACGTTCGCGGCGGGCGATCGACGACAAGCGCGTGACGGTCATCGATCTCTATTGCGGACCGATGGCGCTCGCGGGTTCGACGCGCATGCAGGCGACGAGTTCGGAGCAGCTGTTCGTCTCGGCGGCGATGGAGACGGCGCTGGTGCGGCTCTTTCCGCAACTGGCCGGAGAAAGCTCCGCCGACTGGACGGACGACTTCGAGCAGCTGCTCTCGCAGCTTGAAAGCGAGGACGCGCGCGCGGGCATCGCCGCGGCGATCGAATTCGAAGAGGGCGTCTACCGCGAAGGCGGCAGAATCACCTACTATTCCGACGACTGCATGCTCGATCTCTTCACGGATACGACCGAGCGCTCGCCGACCTTCATGCTGCCGCCGTTCCGCGGCACCCGCGAGAGCGCACTGGCGCAGAGCTGGGCGTTCGTGAAGAATCCGTTCTGCACGACCGAGGCGTGCTGGCGGCGGCTTTTGCACCGTGCGCCGCGCTGTCTCGACTGGGGTTCCGAGGTCTACCGCGAATTGGGCTTTCCCGAACGGGTGGTCAACGCCTCGCCGAAGATCGCGACCGGCGACTTTCTCACCTACCAGATCGGCAAGGAGAACCCCGAGGCGCGCACGCACGGCGCCGGCAGATCCGTCGCCGTCGCGGTCACGGTCGCGGACCGTCCGGCGGCGTTTCTCCGCGCCGCGCAAGAGGCCGCGCGCGCATACGGCGAGTGCGTCACGCTGCATCTCGGCGAAGGGGCGAAAGAAGGCTACTCGGTGCCGCTCAAGATCAAGCGCTCGCCGCTCGAGATCTGGAAGCACCTTGCCGTCAAATTGACCTTCAACACCATCTCGACCGGCACGATGGTGCGTATGGGGCGCGTGTCGGGCAACTGGATGAGCTGGGTGTCGATTTCGAACAAAAAACTGGTCGACCGGGGCATCCGGCTGCTGTCGGAGCTCGGCAAGATACCGTACGCCGAAGCGGCGGAGCGCCTCTTTGCCGCGCAGGAATGGATCGACGCGCAGGAGTGGGGCGGCAAGGAGAAGCCCTGCGCCGTGCAGACCGCGCTCGACCGTCTCAATCTGCGCGTGAAGGGCGTCAACAAACTGAAGACCGTCTGGGGCGGGCAGGTCACGCCCGACAACGCCTGGCGGCTCTATCCGCGTCCGCAAATGGAACGCGGCTCCTGGCAGTGCCTCAACGGACTGTGGGACTACGCGATCGAGAAATACGCCTTCGCCGCGCGCGGCTTCCCCGAAAAATGGGCGGGCAAGATTCTCGTGCCGTTCGCGATCGAATCGCCGCTGTCGGGCGTGGAACGGCTGACGGAATTCGAGGAAATGATCTGGTACCGGCGCAAGTTCACGATCGAGCGCAAGGCCGGCGAGCGCACGCTGCTCAATTTCGAGCAGGTGGATTTTCGCGCGACGGCGTTCGTCAACGGACACGAGGTGGGGCTGCCGCACGACGGCGGCATGGTGCCGTTTTCGTACGACATCACCCCGTTCGTGCACGACGGGGAGAACGAGCTGGTGGTGACGGTGTGGGATCCGACCACCGGCTTCGTCGGCGCGACCGGCAAGCAGGTGCTTGAACCTTACGGATGGATGTACACGCGCTCGTCGGGCATCACCGGCACGGTGTGGCTCGAACAGGTACCGCAGTGCCATTTGCGCGATTACCGGGTCTCGGCCGACCCCGCGAGCGGCGACGTGACGTTCACGCTCTCGACGAGCGAAAGCCCCCGCCACGCCCGCGCCGACATTGCTGTCGGCTTCGGCGGCAAGCGTCTCGTTGCGGCGACGAACGTTTTCTGCGACGGCGAAATCGTGCTGCGCGTGCCGGCGCCGCACCGGCTTTGGACGCCCGAGACGCCCAACCTCTACGACCTTGAGATCGAGGTCTATGCGGAGGACGAGCCGGCGCGGCGCGACCGCGTGCGCGGCTATTTCGGCATGCGTTCGTTCACGCTGCAGCGCGACCGCCACGGCGCTCTGCGCTTCTGCCTCAACGGCAAGCCGCGCTTTATCATCGGCACGCTCGACCAGGGGTGGTGGCCGGACGGATTCCTGACCCCGCCGTCCGAAGCGGCGATGGTCTACGACATTACCGCGCTCAAGCGCATGGGCTTCGACACCATCCGCAAACATCTCAAGGTCGAACCGCGCCGCTATTACGCGCTCTGCGACCGGCTCGGCATGATCGTGCTGCAGGATATGGCCAGCGGAGCCGGCAACCTGACCGCGCGTTACGGCTTCTACCGGCAGGAATGGGCGTCGGTGATCGATGCGCTCTACAACACGCCGTCGATCGTGATGTGGGTGCCCTACAACGAAGGCTGGGGTCAGCCGGGTGAATTCATGACGCGGCAGACGCTGCTCTGGACGATGCACCGCGATCCGACGCGGCTCGTCGACGGACCCTCGGGCTGGCAGGATTACGAAGGCGGCGTCGACCGGCGCTGGGTAAGCCAGTTTGCGCCGGGCGGGCAGAAGCCCGATCCCGTCGACCGCAACACCTATACGTCGCACAAGCCCGACGGCGTCGAGGAAGGCGGCCACATTGTCGATCGCCACGACTATGATCCGCTGCCGGCGATGCATCCGGCCGGCGGACGACGGGCGAGCTTCCTCGGCGAATTCGGCGGCATCGGCTGCCGCGTCGACGGCCATCTCTGGACCGACAACGGCTGGGGCTACGGCGACACCGGCGGCGACAGCGACCGCCAGGCGGTCGAGGCGAAGTATTTGCGGCTGATGGACCACCTCGCCATGTTGGCGGAAAAAGGTCTGGCGGGCAGCATTTACACGCAGACGACCGACGTCGAGGACCGCAAGGTCGAGAAGTTCGACCCCGAAAAACTCGCCGCCGCCCACGAACGAGTCCGCGAAGCCTTCCGCAAGAGTGTCGGACAATGAACCGCGCCTCCGTTTCGTTCGTCTTCGCCGCGCGAGTGATGCCGGGGGAGGTCTTGGCGGCGCTTCTCGGCCTGTTTGGGGCGGTGGCGACGGCAGCGGAAAACCGCGCGCTGACATGGCTCGACGGCACTGCGCTGCCAGTGGAAGGACGGGCTTTCGCGGAAACGCTCGGCGGCGAGTGGGGGCGCCTGCCGCGCAAGTACGCGGACCGGTTGAGCGCGGCCGATCGCGCGCTTGGGGCCGATTCGTGCGGGGTGGCTCTGCGCTTTCGTACCGATTCCAGGCGCATAGGCGTGCGGTGGAGCCTTGCCAATGCCGACTCGTTTGCGCAAGAC
>CADAKF010000071.1 GCA_902788415.1 uncultured bacterium | reverse complement strand
TCCGTGCGGCGGCGCGGTCGGCGCGACGGGCGCGCGGGTGAGGATCACGGGCTCGACCTTCACGCGCAACTGGGTGCAGCACGTCCACGCCCGCTACTATGGCGGCGGCGCGCTCGGCTTCCGCGGATGCCCGTCGGTCGAGATCGACCACTGCACGTTCCTGACGAACTGGTCCTATTCGGGCGGTTCGGGCAATAACGGCTACTACACGCCGCAGAAGGACCACGGTCCCTATGGCGGCACGATGCGACGGCCGCGACGATTGCGGACTGCACATTCCGCGGCGGTTGGAACGCTTCCTACAACAGCGATACGCCCACGTGGGGCTGGGGCGGAGTCCTCTGCGTCGCCGACAGGGCGAAGGTTGCGCTCGTCCGCACGAAGTTCCTCGGCACGGGCGCCTGCGACTCGTGGTACACGGCGGCGCCGCACTTCTGCTCGGGCTCGATCGACGTGAAGGACTCGGGATCGGCGCTCTACATGACGAACGTTCTCCATGCGGGCGCGGTGAGGGGGCCGTGTCTCGGCAACAACGGCGGCACGATCGACGCGGTGAACTGCACATTCGCGGGGGCGATCGGCGAAGGCAGCCAGCCCTCGGCGGCCTATGTCCAGTACGGTTCCTCGGGCGTGACGACGTTCCGGAACTGCATCGTTTGGGGCAACAAGGGCGGGTATCTCTACGCGGGTAACGGCGGCACGCCGACGGCGACGTACTGCGACCTGCAGGGAACCGATCCCGACGCGGAGAAGGGCATCATCTCGGCCGATCCGCGCTTCCGGAATCCGTCGGTCTATGACTACTCGCTCCGTTCGCGCTCGCCCTGCGGCAACGCAGGCGACAAGACAGGCATTCCGCGCACCGAGAAGGACATCGACGGCAACCCGCGCTACAAGGGCAAGATCGACATGGGCTGCTACGAGAGCCGCGGCGATCCCTTCTGCATCCGCATCTACTGACGCGCGACAAGTACTCGGTCAGTCAACACCGCTCGCGCGGTCTTGACCGACCTCGGCATCTGAGCATCTGAGCAAAAGTGCATCTGAGGGCTTTCGAGTGGGGTCCCTCGGGGTCCTCCGAAACGGACACCGACATCCAAGCCAATTTCAAGCTCGTCCCGCTCGTCAAACCGCCGCGTATCTTCTCCAGGCTGCGTCTCATCAACGCGCTGACGACGCGCAACCTCTGGCTCGCCGTCCGCGATTGACTTGACGCTTCCGGCTGCTATGACATCTTCCTCGCCGCCCAAGAATTCCGCGAGGATCATCCGCAATTCGCCGCCGCCCTCACCGCGGCAAAATCCCGTTTTGACCTTACCGACGTCGAAACAGCCGCGATCCTCTTTGATGACAAGAAACTGATGTTTTTGATATAATATCGCGCATGAAATCCCAGAGGACAAAGAAATGAGCGAAAAGGCAAAGTACACCTATTCTTCGGTGGGCGCTATGTTTCGTCATGTCCTTGGCAAGGACGCCGTACGCCCCGTTGAAGTAACCGTAAAAACCAAGCAGATGCGCTCGGTTCAGAGTTTCGTTCGCAAACTCGAAGCGGCGTGTTTGGCGACGGCAGGGAGCGCAATGGTGTTCAAATGAGCGCTTTGCAGGTTTCCTGTGAAGGGCATCGGCTGCAAGATTCTGCGAGCGCAGAATTTGTGGACATTCAAAGCCCATTTTCGAATTTTGATTTTGTCGAGAAACGGTTTGCAAAGTCACAGACAATTCATCGTTGCTTTTCCCTTGCCCGTTCTGCAAACTGCTGTTGTTGTGTAGTTGAACCTCTAGTGGACGTCGGGTTGCTGGATGATGACACGAAGGAGATGCGGCGTCTTGGGTATCATGTTGCAACTACCAATTTCCGTTTGTCGTTTTGGAAAAAGCCGGCGAGTTCGAAACAGGAATTCAACGCATTGGCAGAATCCGATTTGTTCGGGTATATGATTGTTCGGTGCGACGGACTTGATCCGGCTGACCCGCAGTGGTATGTCTTTGAAGCCGTACTGAGCAAGTATGATCATCCGCACAATTGCGTGTCAATGCCGGGCGAGTACAATTTGGCCGTTTGCGGACGTAATTTTAGAATGCGGGGAGTGATGTTCTGTCAGCAGAACAAGTTGAACAAGCGGTGTGCGCAAGTTTCGTTGCGTGCGTTGTTGTCGCGCATTGTGCCAGGTAGAGATGTTGCGTACTCGCGAATTAATGCCATAGCGGCAAGGGTCGCCAAGTCAATCGGCGAAACGTTTAATCCTTCTGACGGGATGAGCGTTATGCAGATCGAACAGGTGCTGACGGATTTTGGAATTCGATACAAGGATGTGGATTATCCGCGAGCTGCGAAAAGCCCGAAAAAGTTGGCGAGACTTAAAAAGGAGATTCCTTATACGAAGTTCATGTATGCCGGTGCGGAATCCGGTTTGGGAGCATTGTTGGGATTCAAGGTTCATGGCGGGGATGAGAAGTCGCGGCATATAATCCCCATCTTTGGGCACACGTTTAACAAAGATTCTTGGGTGTCCGATGCGAGGAAGTTCTATTTCAACGATAAGGACCAATATTCCGCATACATGCCGAGCGACAGTTGGACAAGTAGTTTTATCGGTCACGACGACAATCTTGGCCCTGATTTCTGTGTGCCTCGCGCTTATGTGTTACCGGAGGATGTGGATTACGTTGTAGAGCTATATCGTTCCGAAGTGAAATATTCCGGCGCGATTGCCGAAGCCATTGCCTTCCAAGTTTTGAAACATCTCCAGAACTCCTTGCAGGTTGATGAGGTGTGGGCACCTCGATTGATTGATGCCCTTGATGATGGTAATGTTGTTCTGCGTTCTGTCAGTTTACCGTGCGAGTCCTATATTGTGCATTTGCATCAGATGAGGGCTTGGGATGGGACGGAAGAATCGCGTGTGGCGGTTGATGGTTTTTCGCAGATGAAGTTGCCCTCTGTCATGTGGATGGTGGAAGTTTCCCTGCCGCAACTGTTCCCTGCAAACGAAGCAAAGATCGGCGAGATTGTTCTTGATGCAACTGTTCTGCTCAAGCAGACAGATTTTGCAGAAAGAAAGGTCTCTCGAAAGTTCCTTCAGTCGATTCAGTTCATTCGGTTGCCATCGGCATATTATTTCCCGAAGTCTGTGAGCAAGAGCCCTGAGGGCAAGATCATCAATTTCTTCTCTGCACCGAGTGCAATCAAGTCTCACGTTGGCGTTATTCACCTTTGATTCGGGCGACCTCTGACAAGGCTTTCATAGTTGCCGCGCCCGCCCCTTGAATCGGTCGAGCGGTGAACTGCCGCGCCCGTCTTGCCTGTTGGCAAATTGCCCGCCCACCTCGCGCTCATCCTCGTAAACATTGGGCGATCTCGTTGTGGGGTGCGAAAATTTGTCGGTGGGGTTCGGGTGGTGGGGTTGTGCGGCCATGAGGCCGTTGCGCAACTTCAAGACCAACCAGTGCTGCTACCTGACGCCGCTTGCGAAGTCGGGCTACATCGCGGTTGCAGGAGGCGAGAAGAATAGCTATCTGCCCGGCAAGCAGTACAGGATTCTGCGCAAGGGAAAGGAGGTCATGATGAAGAAGTTGGCAGTGGCGGTATCGCTTTGGGCGGGCATTGTGTGTTCCGCCCTTGCGGGCGAAGCCGCGGACTGGAATGCGAACGCCGAGTGGTTCATGTATGCGCCGTCGTTTGCGTTCAAGGAGGTGTCCGGCGCGGCAAACTACAGGTTCCGCGTGCTGGATGACTACCACGTCACGCACGAGTTTACGGCGTCAAGGCCGACCGAAGCGCTGTCGCCCGTGTGGGAGGCGCTGCCGAAGGGCTTTGCGACGGTCACCTGTCTTGCTCTTGATGCGAAGGGCGATGTGATCGGACTCGCGGGCGAGCGGACGTTCTGGAAAAACGCCGCGTTCAAGGCCGGAGCCTATCCGAAGGCGAAACGTCCGTATGCGGAGGCGGTGAAGATAGGGCTTGAATACCTTCTTGACCGCAAGGCGAACAGGTACTTCCTCGAGAATGGGAAACCCGATCCGTCCTACGACCTCAACTGCTATCCGGCGAAGATGCATGCGGCGACGATCGAGGCGATGTGCGATTACCTGAAGCTGAATTTGCCGCGGAAGGACGAGGCGTTGAAACTGGCGCGTCTCTGTGCGGATTACCTCATCGAGATCGCCGAGCCGGAGGGTCGTCCGCTCGCGGGTTGGCCGCACACCTACGAGGGGACGAACAACGCTGCGGCGCTTTACGCGGGGCAGCAGATGCTTGTCTACCCTGCCAAGGCTGGTTCCGCGCATTTGTCGCTTTATGCGGCCACGAAGGACGAGCGGTACCTGATCGCGGCCAGGCGAATTGCCGCGACCTATCTCAGACTGCAGGGAGAGGACGGTACGTGGTATCTCAAGCTGTACGAAAAGGATGGCAAGCCGGTCAACGGAAACCGGCTGATGCCGAACGGCGCAATCGATTTTCTGGAGGGTCTTTACGGTGTGACGGGCGAGGTCCGGTATCGTCAGGCGGCGGACCGGGCGTTCGCCTACATTGACAAGGGGCCGCTCGTGACGTGGAACTGGGAGGGACAGTTCGAGGACGTTCCGCCGTCCGAACCGTATTTCAACCTGACGAAACATTTCGCGTGCGACACCGCCATCTATCTGCTCAGGCGCTTTCCGAAGGACGGACGGCGGCAGCGGCAGGCGGCGGAGATCCTTCGCTGGTCGGAAGACCAGTTCATCGTCTGGGAGACTCCGGCCCGCAAGGACGGCACCGGCTTCCGGAACAGGCCGGGATTCAAGGCGCGCTGGAGGCACGGCTGGCAGACGAAGTATGCGATCTGGCATTGTCCGGCGGTCATGGAGCAGTATTCCTGGTACCAGCCGATCGACGCGTCGGCGGCGAAGCTGATCCGCACGTATCTCGCCTACCACAGGGCGACCGGCGACAAGCTCGCCCTTGCGAAGGCGAAGGCGCTCGGCGACGCGGCGGTCAACAACCAGCGCGAGAACGGCTTGAGCCCGACGGGCTGGTTCGGCAACTACGACGAGTACCACAACTGGATCAACTGCCACATCGCGACCATGCAGGCCCTGCAGGAGCTCAGCGCCTTCTGAGTTTCGTGGTCTGGAACTCGGGTGAATCCTTTCCGCTTGTGAAAAAGGTGACTCGGTCGACCGCTTTGCAAATCGCAGACAAACGAGTGGGGAAGCGGAATCCTTTCGAATAATCGCGGCAAAACGCGAGGTGCGTTTGGTGGCGATTGGAATAAGGCCCGCGGAGCTTTTTTTCTGACAAGCGGAAAGGATTCCGCTTCCCCACTGGGAGTGGCGCTTCCCCACTCTTCGGTGCCGATTGAAAAACTAAACGAGGGCTTCGGGGGTCAAAGGGCTTCGAGGGGATCCTAATGGTGGGGTTCGGGTGGTGGGATTGCGCGAAATTTATGGTATAATGTACGCCTTCGCGGACGCCGCGCAGGCGGACGCCGCGCGATAAACGCTTTTAAAGAAAGTTAAACCATTAAAGAAAGTTAAACCATGAGCTGCAGAATCGTCACCATGCTGTTCGTCGGCGCGATTGCCGCCGGCGTGTCCGCCGCGCCTGTTCCGTGCGCATCGCGAATGGCCATCCCCGCGCCCTCGGTCGAAGACGGCACGATGCCGCCCGCGGAATACGTCAAAGACTATTACGCGCCGCCAATGGACTGGTTTCCGGTGCAGGCGGTCGCAGATTACACGATCCAGACCTGGATACCCGAACTGACCTGG
Organism: uncultured bacterium; assembly: GCA_902788415.1. Classification (GTDB taxonomy): domain Bacteria; phylum Verrucomicrobiota; class Kiritimatiellia; order RFP12; family UBA1067; genus UBA1067. Next base: position 10,598 of record CADAKF010000071.1, on the reverse strand, counting down.
CTGAAGTATGACGGCACCTACGCGCTGGAGCTCAAAGTCGCGCCGGCCGACCCTGCACAAATCTCCAAGAACATTGCCTGCGAACTCATTGACACCAACAAGAACGCGAATGCGCTCGTCTATAACGACAAGTTCACGGGAGAAGTCCATCGCCGCCGCATCGCCGTCAAGAATCTCGACCGCAGCGCGACGAACATGACGGCGTTCTGCTTCAAGCTGCGGGCGTCCGACGCCGCGCTCGCCGCTCGGGGCGTCAAGGCCGTGCTGCGCGGCAAAGATTTTTATGTCGAAGCCGATACCGCCAAGGCAGAGAACCTGAGCGAGATCGTCGCCAAGTCCGTCAAGGATTCCGCCGACCTCAAGGTACTGCTCCGCGGCAAAACGGTGCGTGAAGACGCCAAGGACGGCTTCGTGCAGTACCGCGTCGAATTTACGCCGCGTCCGGGCAGCAGGCTTGATGAAATTATGCTCGAGTTCCCGGCCGTTGGGAAATCCGGTGAACGCCCCGTCTTCGAGATCATCGACCTCCATTGCCCTTTGCGCGAGAAAGAAGCGCAATTCACCGATCTGCCGCAGCGGCAGTGGATTGAAAAGGCGCAGTTTGCAAGCGGTGCGCCGCTGAAGGCGGCGGACGGCATTGCCGATGTGAATGCGTGGATGGACGCGCATCCCGACGCGACGATGGAGCTGCCGCTTGACAACGCGCGCCTTGCGGACGGCTCGAAAAGCTCCGGCTACCGTCTGGAGAATCTGACGCTCAACCCGAAGACGCTCAAGCCGGTCGCGGACGGCGGCAAGGGCATTCCCGCCCTGCGCATCACCTTCAGGAAGGGCGAGAAAACCTACCTCAAGTTCGCCAAGCATTTCAACGGCATCGAGTACAATACAATCGGCTTTTACGCCAAGGTTGAGGTTCCCAAGGATGTGCGCCCGTTCGGACTCTACAATGAAACGTATTCTGGCTTCCACGGCGCGCTCGATCCGTTCGGCCATAACGATGTTTTCGGTTTCGGCTATTATTCCGCCAACTTCGACCATGTCGAGTGGGGCAAGATGATGGTGGCGCCCGGCCACAACAAGGTCTATGAACAGAAGACGGCCGCGCCGTTACCCGACGGTTGGAAGAAGATTGCCTTCGACAACCGCTACAGCGACCCCGCGCACAACAAGATCTCGATTCTCGACGATGTCACCGACTGGTTTATCTCCTACGACAACTCCACCATCGACGAGGGCAAGGAGGTTGTGATCACCATCGCCCGACCCCGCGTCGCCAAGGGTCTCATGCACGCAGGCGGCGATATGCAGGCCTACCGCAAGTTTCTCGCTGACGCGCCCAACCGGCTGCTCAAGAACTGCGGCGAGTTCGACTACCGCAAATACCTCGGCGCGCCAGCGGAGGGCGAGCTCGCCCGCCCGGTTCCGTTCATCCGCGGACACGAACCGCTCGGCGAAATCGTCTTTCCGCGCGAATATGCAACTCGCGATCTGACGCCGTTTCGCCGCACGGTCACCGACGCGATCGACTACTTTGAAGACCTGCTGAAGAACAAGTACGGCCTTTCACGGAACATTCCGCGCCGCGATGAGCCTTCGAAGTCCGACAACGCCAAGATCATCGTCGGCGGCGACTGGTATGCCCGGCTCGGTGCGGACGAAAAGGCGCAGTATGACCGCGACCGCGAGCTGCTTAAAGACACGACTGGCTTCGCCATCCGTTCGAAAGGCAAGAACATCTACATCTACGCCGGCACGTTCGAGGATTTCGGCTCGATGCTCGGCCTCGCGAACGGCGTGTACGCGCTCGTCGAAGGCAATACGGACGAAATCAGCCTGTTCAGCGGCAGAGGCGCGCCGATTCACGTGAGGGTTTTCGATTTCGAGCGTACGGGCGAGATGGACCTCGTCTGGGGTGACGGCTATGTCGAAAAGCCGTTGTTCTCGCGCGCCTACTGCTTCTACGCGAACGGCATCTTTCTGCGCCGCAACCGCTCGGTCGACTACGAGGCGGGCTGGTCGCCCGAATCGTTCTGGGCAGGCGGCAACCGCAAGCTCTATACCGGCCACTGGCTTGCGCACTTTGGTTCGATGCCCGGGCTGTATTCCATGCCCGCCGATATAGACCCCGAGCACGAATGCTGGGGCATGGATCCGTACGGCAAGCGCATCAAGCCCGACTGCTACACCCGGCACTGCTGCATGATCAAGGTCGTCGATAACGCCAAGAACGACTGGCTCTTCCTGTTCCGCCGGCCGATGAACGTCAACGCCGAGCGTTTCCCGTTCAAATACCCCTGGCAGTTCTACGATACCGTGGGCTATTGTCTCGAAGATCAATGTGTGGATCAACCGCGCGGTGCGCTGCCAGACGCTCGGATACTTCTGGATGAACACGCCGCCGCCGTTCCAGCTGTCGCGCAACTGGGAGGTGTGCTACTGTCCTTATTTCCGCAAGAACTACTTCGAGCCGATTTACGCGCCGGTCAATGACCTGTGGGCGCGCGACCTCTACCGGTGGGGACAGCTCCCTGGCGTGAGGATGTCCATCTACGATTATTTCCTCGGCGTCAATCTGCGTCCGTGGGAGATTACGGCCAAGTACGACTTCCCCTTCGAGCGTGACTGCGGCATCACCGAAGTGCACAACGAGGGCGGCAACATGTTTGCGACGATGGCGCTGTGGTCGGTGTTGCGGCAGTTCCGGCGCGCCGATGCCGATCCGCGCGAAAGCGACCGGTTCTTTATCGCCCGCGCTTTCCGCGAGGCCGCCCCGGCGATGGAGAAATTCTACTCGTGCATCAACGAGTTCATCTTCGAGAACATCGCCCAACGCACCTACATGGAGATGGAAGACTACGCGATTATCGGCGTTGTCGCCCTGCGAACGCCCTCGAAGAAGAGCGGTCTGTTCCGCAAAATGTCGGTTCTGGACGAACTTGATGGCTACATCCGTGAAGCGCAGGCGGCCGTCAAAACCCCGCTCGCGGCAAAGGCGCTCGATGCTTTCGTCAATGGTTTCGAGGGCGGCGACCGTTGGTGCTACCGAGCCTGGAGCGACGAAGCGCGCCGTCGCGCCGCGGAACACAAATGGCCTGAAAAATAATATTGCGAAAAACGCCTGCAACCGCCAAATGGAGAGGATACGATGAAAAGTCTAATTGTCGCCGCCGCCGTTCTGACCTGCTGCGCCGCCGCGCACGGCGGCGAACGGACTGCACGGCAAAGATCCCTGTCGGCTGGCGGTGCCGTTCACGCGCCGATTCGAAGACGGCGAGTGGGGCGGCATCATGTGGGGCGGATGGCAGACGGAATTCTGGGGCAAATACATGCATTCGGCCGTCCCGATGGCGGTCGCGGCGGGCGACCGCGCCGCCCTCGATCGCATCGGCGAGAGTGTCAAAACGCTGATCGCCACCCAGGATCCGGACGGCTACATCGGCAACTACCGCGCCGACCGCCGCGGCAACAAGTTCGACGTCTGGGGCGCGAAATACACGATTCTCGGCTTTCTCTTCTGGTATGACGCCACCGGCGACAAGGGCGCGCTCGCGGCGGCCGGAAAACTGGCCGGATGGGTGATGGACAACTACGGCGAGGGACGGCGTTCGCTGCTCAAAGATGCGCCGTTTTGCGGACTCGGCAACTGCTCGCTGCTCGAGCCGATGGTGTGGCTCTACCGGCGCACCGGCGAGCGCAAATACCTCGACTATGCCGCCTGGATCGTCCGCCAGCTCGACGATCCAGCCGGACCCGAGGTCTTTCGCTTCGTCCGTGAGGGCGTGGCGCTCAAGGATTGCAAAAGCGCCGACAGCGCCACCAAGGCCTACGAGAAGATGAGCTGCTGCCAGGGGCTCGTCGACTACTATCTCGAAACCGGCGACCGGCGGTGTCTTGAAACGGCCCGAGCTGTCGCCGCGCAGGCGGCGGCGGAAGAAATCGACATCACCGGCGCCGGCACCCAGCACGAGCGCTTCTGCGGTTTCGCCAAACTGCAGACCGAACCGCGCGCGGTCGCTTCGGAAATGTGCGTCATTATCACCTGGATGCGGCTTTGCGAGAAGCTGCTCAAGGCGACCGGCGAGAGCCGCTGGGCCGATGAACTCGAGAAGTCTTACTACAACGCCTACCTCGGTGGACTGAGCCGCGACGGCCAGACGTTCCAGATGTACCAAAGCCTTGCCGGCATCCGCTCGACAATGGAGTTCGAGCAGTGCAGCATGCGCGAGAATTGCTGCAACGCCAACGGTGCGCGCGGCTTTCTCGCCTTTTACGGCAGTGCGCTCACCGCCTCCGACGACGAACTCGACATCAACCAGTTTGTGCAGGGCATCGCCAGCGTGCCTTTCGCGAAGGCGAAGGGCGGCAAGGTCAGCGTCGAGTACCACGGCTACTACAGCGACATTTGGGGTAATTATCCCAAACTGCCCGGCGGCGATCTGGTGTTGATGATGGAGGGCGAGGCAGAATTCTCGTTGCGGGTGCGCTCGCCGATCTGGGCCGACGCGACGGAGATCGAGACCTCGTGGGGCGAAAAGCGCCAGTCTCCGGGCGGCGGCTATGTGGTTTTCAAGCGCCGCTTCGCCGCCGGCGACCGGCTGCGGGTGACGTTCAAGGGCGGAGTCAAGGCGCACCGGCTGAACGGACACGTCGCGTTCACCGCCGGACCGATCGTTCTCGCCCGCGACGCGCGCTTCGGCGACGGCGATCTGTCGGAATCGGTGGAAGTGCCGAAAAATCTCGACTTCCGCCTGCTGCGTTCGTCCGACGCGAACATGCAGATCGTCTACACCGGATACCTCAAGACGGGACTCGCCTTCGACGAGCGGGCGCGTCCGGTCGGATTCTGCGATTTCGCGTCCGCCGGCAACACCGCCGGACGCGACAGCTTCTATCGCGTGTGGCTGCCTGAAACTAAATAACCCCCTATTGCCGATGGGCTAATAAGGGTCAGCGCCCCATGGGGAAACGAACACGCCGAATGAAGCGAGTGCCGAGCGGCGAAGGTGATAGCAGCCTTGTTGCTGCTGGCGGTGATTTTCGTCGTTCTTGTCTTCGCGTTGGAATTACCCGGCATGAGAAAATATGATCGTCTTTGCGATTACCCAAACAAGGACGCCATGTCGGCGGCAGAGCCAGATGAGGTTGGGGTGGATGTGTTTAACCTTGGATTTCGTTGTGATTGGCGGTTGAATTACCTTGTCTTTTGTCCAATTAAACATATAAACACCCTTGTTTTCTGTCTTAAAAATATGATATGATATGTACCGATGAAACGAAAGGAAGGCTGTAATGGAGAGAAAACTTGAAGAAAGCCTGAAGAATTGGAAGGAACGTGCGACCCGCCATCCTTTAATCTTGAGGGGCGCGAGGCAGGTTGGAAAAACCTATTTGGTGAGGGAGTTTGCCCGCAAGTGCTTCAAGCATTTCATCGAGGTCAACTTTGAGGAGGATGCGTCATTTGTCAAGTTTTTCGAGTCTAAAAACCCGAACGTCATTTGCGAACTTTTGAATTCTCGGTTTTCCGTGCCCGTAAAGGATGGCGAGACGCTTCTTTTCCTTGATGAATTGCAGGCGGCGGAGCCTTATGTGTTCGAATCGCTTAGATATTTCTACGAGAAACGTCCTGGGCTTCATGTGATTGCGGCAGGATCGCTTTTGGAGTTCATGCTCTCTACCGCGATGCAAAATCCCGACAAGGCGTTCCCGATGCCGGTAGGCCGGATTGAATACATGTATCTCGCTCCGCTTGACTTCGATGAATTTCTCTTGGCGGCGGGCAAGACGGGACTTGTCAACTTCATTGGCAGGTATTCCGTTGGCGACGACATGCCGGAGGCGCTGCACAAGGAATTGTCGCTGTGGCTTAGGCGCTATCTTGTGGTGGGTGGGATGCCGGCGGCCGTAAAAGCCTATATCGAAAGCAGCCTCGACGATGCGCAGCGCGAGCAGGATGCGATATTGTCGACCTATCACGACGACTTCCCGAAGTACGGCAGGCGGGCCAATGCGGAACTTTTGCAGAAAGTCTTTTTGTCTGTGCCGAGCCAGTTGGGGCGCAAGCTCATCTATTCGCATATCGATCCCGGAGTAAAGTCGAACGAGCTTTCCAAGGCGTTTTCGCGTTTGGAGCTTGCCCGCATCGTCGCCAAGGTTTGCCACACTTCGGCGAACGGAATCCCAATCGGCGCTCAGGCGAGCGCACGAGAGTTCAAACCGCTATTTTTGGACGTTGGTCTTGCATGCCATGCGGTCGGGCTGCGGCTGGACGATTTCATGGATGACGAGAACTTGATGCTTGCCAACAAAGGCGAGATTTGCGAGCAGTTCGTCGGGCAGCATCTACTTTATTCCGGCAGGGAATACGAAGCACCAGCGGCGTATTGCTGGATGCGCGAGGCGAGAAATTCTTCAGCTGAGGTCGATTACGTCATCCAGATGGGGGGCGACATCATACCGGTTGAGGTAAAGAGTGGCGCGACGGGTAGCCTCAAGTCGTTGAACTTCTTCCTGAACGAGAAGAAACGTGATTTTGCCGTCCGCTTCAATATGGACGAGCCTTCGCTGCTTCCAAATGCCGAGGCCGCCGACAGCCTTGGCCGCAAAAGTAGATATTCTCTCTTGTCGCTTCCTATGTACATGGTCTGTCAGTTGAAGCGCCTTGTGCGGGAGTCGAAAGGGCAATGTTGCCAACCACCTTCGCCAAGGCTACGGCGGTCAAGATGTGGAAGTGTTGCCAATGACAATGTTGCCAATTGCCAATGAAAGGAAAACGGCGATGAAGAAAATTATGAAGGCGCTGCGTTTCCCCAGCGCAATTAAGCTAAAAGGCCTTTTGGCCCACATCAAGAACATCAATAGATGTCCCTTGCGTCCCCGCGAGTTCGCGTTTCCCGACGCGGCCTGAGCTGCTTGACATCGCCTTTTGTCGCTGACGACGGAAGGACGCGCGTTTTCGTGGCCTTTCGTGACGCGGAGCGTTTCGTGTCTCGGCCGAAGGCCCGGACGGCTCGGACGGAAAGTCTCGACCGGTTTTGGACACGCCCGAAAATATTTTTCGCCCAATGTTTTCGGGGGTCTCGTGAAAATCGGGATAAATTATCCCTGAAAATCCGGGATAAGGGTGGCCAAGCCCGCGATGTTGACTTGGGTTTTATGCGTATGGTAAAATGCCTTTCGTCATAGAGGATAACATATCGTGAACACAAGAAGACAGTTCGTCGCCGGGGCGGCATGTGTCGCGATGGCTTTGCACAGTCGAATTCTGAAAGGAGAATCCGCCGTGAAAGAAATTACTCTTGCACCTCTTCCCTACGCCGACGACGCGCTTGCGCCGACGGTTTCCGCAAAGACGATCTCGTTCCACTACGGCAAGCACCACGCTGGCTACGTGAAGACGCTGAACGGCCTTATTGCAGGAACAAAATACGAGGGGCTTTCCCTCGGGGAGATCGTCGCCGCATCTCGCGACGCGGGCGATACGGCAATCTTCAACAACGCGGCGCAGATTTGGAACCACGACTTCTACTGGCGGTCGCTTGCGCCTGCCGGGACGGACGGTGAGCCGTCTTCGGAACTGCTCGCGGCAATCAACGCGTCCTTCGGCTCGCTCGACGCCTGCAAGACTGCGCTCGCTGACGCGGCGGTGAAGCGCTTTGGAAGCGGCTGGGCGTGGCTTCTCGTAAAGGACGGCAAGCTTGTCATCGAATCGACGTCCAACGCCGAAACGCCATGTGGTAAGCCCGGGGTCAAGCCACTCCTCGTGATCGACGTCTGGGAACATGCCTACTACCTTGACTGGCAGAACCAGCGCGCTGCATATGTCAAGGCGGTTGTCGACGGACATCTCAACTGGTCGGCGGCATCTGCGGCTCTGTAATGCGGCGGCCAGATAAGGAGTGAAGAACGATGAAGCTATCTAAGAAGGGCGAGGCCGTTCAGCAGGCCATACACCATGCGCTTGCATCCGGCAAGGCGCTGGGCGGTCTTCTCGTCGGCTTTGCCGCCACTGTCGCGGGTTGTGGCGAGCGCCACACGCCCGCGAATACGATGGGCAGTTTCCCCGATCCGAGTTATCAGGAGAACGCCAAGAACGAAGATGCCAATGTGTTTGTGACCTTAGGAGAAATTCCGGAGCCAGAAGAAACTCCGGCGCAAGAACCGGAACCTTCGAAAACGAACGCAGTTCGCGAGGTGCAAGGTAAGGGGTCCGTTGTTCGAGGCGAGCCGATGCCTCTTCCGGGCAAGCCGCCTGCGCCGAAGAAATAACCTTCTATGCGCTATCCTCGCCACATGACGCTGGAGTTGACGGCGAAGTGCAACTTTCGCTGTCCTTACTGCTACTGCGTATGGCACGAATACCCCGCGCTCGCAAAGCCCGAGCTTGACGCGGCGGGGTGGAAGACAATTTTGGACAAGTGCGCGGCAGATGGTGTCGACGACATTCTCTTTACAGGCGGCGAGGCGTTGCTGCGGAATGACCTTTTCGATATCCTCGGCTATGCGCGGCGCGTTTTGCCGAAGGCGAAGTTCTCGCTTTTCACGAACGCGAGCCGTCTTGACGAAACGCTGATCAAGAAGTTCAAGCGCCGCAAAATCCATCTTGCGACATCGCTCCAGGGACTTCGGACCTACGGCGCAATGACGGGAACGCGCAGGAGTTACAAGCGGCTCCTTGCCGTTGTCGCAAGGGCGTCGGAGCTTAAGTGGCCGATTGCGGTTTCGATGACGGTCACGAAGGCGAACTTTGGCGAGGCGGCTGACATGTTCGTCGCGGCGGCGCTTTCGGGGGCGAGCACAATTCAGGTCGGCCCCGTGATCCTCGGCGGACGTGCCGCGGCGAATCAGGAGCTTATGATTTCGCGCGACGAGTGGGAAGAGGTGAAGCGCCGCATCCGCGCCCTCCCAGACGCGCATGTTCCATATACTTTTTGCGACGAGTTCATTTGCTCCTGCCGCGCCGACACGCCAAAGCCCCTGCTCGACATGTGGGAGGAGAAGAACCGCAAGCCCTGTCCTGCCGGCAAGTCCTTCGGCGTCATCGGCCCCAACGGCCTCTACCGCACCTGCCTCCATTCTCTACCAAAGGGGGGCTGTCGGTGAAGAGACGAGTTTTGTTTGCGCGGCCAGGACGTTGCGGGGCCAAGCCATGCGGCAAATGTGGACCAAAAGGGTCAAGTATTGTTAAAACGGTTATGTTGATTCTTCCGTTGTGGCTTTGCGGGTATCTAATTTACAACGCCGCGTGGCGCATGCGACTTCATTTTTCCGAGACGCCGATGATCATATACAAGGACTTAGGGGTGACGGCTACAGAATGGGGCACACAATTGGTTCACCGGGTAGAATTTGATCTCTCAAACACGGCTATTACCTCGGTGGTATGTGCAGTGAATGGCGAAACCAACGTGTTGTGCGATAGGCTCAATAATGCATCCGTGTTGACACTTGGAGTCGACGAGTACCATAAATTTATTGAAAGTGGTGAGTCATGGGCTATTTCATTGCGTAGAGGCTGCACAAATGACAGTTATGTTGCGAGTGTAAATAATTGTTCGACGAATACGATTATACATGTTAGGATGAATGAAATAGAATTTACGATTCCATGTGAAGAGTCCGATTTCGTGGGCAAGTTAGGCACAAATTATTGCAAGATCATAGTCAGGGGGATGTTGTAGTGTTTGGATTGTTGCAATAATGTATGCGGTAATTGAGAATCGGGAATCATAAGGGTCAAAGCTTATTGATACTATCCCAAGCCACTTGTAAATAGGAGATTGTTACATGAATGCTCTCGTGACTTATAAACTGACCAAAAGACTGCAGAAAGATCTTGTTAATTTGATATTCTGGCGAGGCGCAGTCATCTGTTTCATATACCAGACTATTTTTGCGGTAGTTGTGTGTTGGGCTTGCGCTTCGGTGATTTCAAAGCTGTACCAATTCTTCTCGGAAAATGGAGTCGTGGACGTGTGGTATCACATCTTCGTGTCGCTTCCTATGGCATTGATCTCTGCATCCGTCCTGGTAAAGCTGGTTGCACAGGCAACGCGGGATAAACGTGGCTATTCAATGGCGATTAAAGAATCATGGCCGCTTCGTGAAGACTATGCAATTGAAGTTGAAATCAGGATTGACGATAACGGAATTGGTCTTGGTAAGGGATTCAAAGAGCCTAAGCAAATTGAATGGGCCGAAATGATATTTGCGTTCGCGTCGAAGGACTTTTATGTATTCATGGACAAAGGGAGAGGGCTTGTCGGCATTCCAAAATATGCGATTGATGCGGCACTGGACAGGTATCTTGCGGATCAGATGAAAACAATCAAAAAGAAACGGCGGCTGGGAGTGGGAAAGGGCAACTCTAACATTGTTTTCGGGGTCTTCATGGTTGATTCAAGTGTATCGAAAAAGTTAAAATAACGAGGGTCGGAAACCGTTGGAGTTCGGGAGGGACTTGTCTAATCGGATTTTGGTAGACTACCCTACTGTTCACCGGGCATAGTGTCCGGACAGAACGGCCCTTGGGGTCTGCGAAACCCGCCCCGGCTTTCGCGGCGCTTTGCTGATTACCTCCAACGAGTACAACACCGCGAACC
>CADAKF010000070.1:7433-19034 GCA_902788415.1 uncultured bacterium | reverse complement strand
AAAGCAGACAAATCCTTAACCGAAATCCATCCGTCATTATTCGCATTGCGCTTATACCCAACCGTATCACCCCACCAGAAGTAGTAGCCGTACTCCTCTGGCTGGTTTGCACCCACGTTACACTCCGCCCAGCAGGGACCATTCTCCCACAGTTGAACACCTCCGCACAGGTTGACACCAACTGACAACACAATGTCGCCGATCCTTACCTCACCAAGATCGGCGGCTGCATCCCAGACGAAATGACGCACCCACTCCACCCCCGAGCCTGTATCGGCTCCATTTCGCGAGATATGTACAATTGGAATCGCCACCTTTTTCACGCCGTCCGTTGCGGCAAAATAGCATTCCGTACCTAACACGTCCTCAACCGCGCCTTTTATTACCACAGTAATGTCAACCAAACCATTCCAAGGATAGCGTTGCCGCGCCTCCACACTCTTAATCCCCTGCCCGAATTTCGCCGTCTCTGAACCGACCAAGGAGCCAGCGCCGTCAAAAACGCTCAGTGTCAATATATGCGCTTGATCGTCCGTCGGCAGCCACGCAAAATTCCCACTCGTGCCAGACGCCACCACAGCACCATTATCCTCGACCTTCGCCAACGCACCGCTCTCGTACCAAGAAGCGTCATACCGTATGTTCACGCTCGCTTCAGGCAACTCTCGCGCCCCCGTCCGCGCATCCAATGACAAATGTGTCGATACTACGTTATCAGAGAAAACTATACCTCCTCTCGCGTCGGCGAATCCACGCACTGGACGAACAGACTGCCCGATGTAGCGGGTGCAGCAGTCCCGGTGGAAACCGCCCGAATAGAAGTCCAGGCCCCACGCGTAGTGGGAATCGGCCGAACCCGGCGTAGAAGACCAGTATTCGCCGTACGAGCCGCGGTAATAGAGGAGGTAGTTGAGGTCGGAGTCGGCGCAGTAGCCGGCAGCGGGAAGGAAGATGCTCTTTGACGCATAGGCACCGCGTCCTTTAATCAGTCGTCCAGCCACGCCGTTACGCGATGTCCATTCTGTGTCACAGTTATTGATCAATGCTGAAAACTCCGCATCCGTCGGCATCCGCCAAGGCGCACCGAGATGCGCCGTCGCCGCATCATGCGCGGCAACGAGATTGCCCGTCGAATCAATGTAGCCATCCGACTGGAGCTGCGAGTTGTTATTGCCGTATGTCGGACAATTGCCTGAGCTGAACAAAAACGACGATCCGTCCTTAACCGACACCCAGCCATTGTCGGCGGAATTGCGCTTATGCCCCGTCGTATCGCCCCACCAAAAATAGTAGCCGTACTCTTCTGGCTTCGTGGCGCCGACATTGCTCTCCGCCCAATAAGGCCCGTCCTCCCAGAGTCGTATGCCACCAAGCGCAATTTCAACATCGACGGTCAGCGCAACGTCATCGATCTTCACCGCACCGACATCGGCCTTGGCGTCCCAGATAAACTTGCGCGTCACGACACCATTTGATGCCACATCATCCCCATTGCGGGTGATATGCTCGACGGGAATCGCCGCCTTGGTCGCGCTATTCGTCGCGGCAAATTCGCAATCACACTTGGCCACATCCGCTACAGCACCCTGTATCGTCACGGTGATGTCCACAAGGCCATTCCATGGGTAGCGCTGTTGGGCGGTCACACTCGTCACCGTCACCTCACTCGCAAACACCGCAAAAGACAACGCCACCCCAAGCATTGCAACCAATAGTTTCTTCATTTGTTTTCCCCTTCCAAAATTCACTTTCTGTTTCATGAATGATCTTTTAGAAATGAACTTTTAATCGCAACCAGCGAATAAAGCCAAAACAACAAAAGACCAAAACCGCAAACCATTACTAGATGCCACGCCGAACAGTACTGCAAGGCCCATTCTTTGGCTTCGCCAAACGACTTAAAATTGTTCTTGGCAGCAATTATATGAATCCCGACAATAAACAACCAGATAACAGTTGAAACATGGCCGATTACGATATTTATCTTAGCCACTGAGAATGCGCCGCCTTTCGTATTCCAAAGCCAACTTGACGTCTGGGGAACTTTAAATCCGCGAATGGCCTTGTCGGCCTGCTGCACTCGCTCATGACACGAACGCTCAAAAGCCCCATGACTGTTCAACTCAAACGCCTTCAATGCCGCTTCGTAATGTTCATACCATGCCTTGGAACCCTTTGCCATCATAATCCAGATCAACGACAAGAGAAGACCTATAAATCCAACAAAAAAACAAATCGCATTAACCAGCGGAAACGTTACACGAACCTTATCAGCCGTAGTCAAGCCGAGGATAATACTGCCATATCCGGCATAGCATGCAAGCAGAAAAGCCGACAAGAATACGGCACGTTGCCAGACATGATCAATTTCAAAATCGCGGCACTGCCACAACCCGGCGTAAACCGCCCGCGAATCAATTTTCTCACCCATACCTTACTCCCACTTGTCCGTAATGCAACCATCTGCCTTCTGGTTAAACTTTATTGTTCCTCCTGCACGGTTTGTGGCAGAACACGATTGATTTTCAGTATATGTCACAACTCTCTTTGGCCGACATCCAGGAGTGCCTAAAAGACCCCAAAGAGCCATGCATCCAAGAAGCAATATCACGACATACGGCGAAAATTTCAATATAATGCTCAAACGCGGCTCGCCAGACCTGCCTCTCTCTGCGACTATACAAACCCTATTATTGCACCCCTTTGCATTCACAGCAATCTGGATTTTCTCATACCCAGAAAAGTTATCCTTGACCAAGCGCGTAATAGCCGTGCAAATATCATCAATCGGCATGCTGCCCTCCTCTATTTGAATCCCGGTTCTTCAATGAGAATATCATCTGACAAACCGCTGGAGAATCTTCAATCCCCAATCTTTTAGCAACATCCAAGCATCTTTTAATTACCGCCACAACATCCGTCTTACCAGTCCCTTTTACCTTGCGTATGTTTTGAACAGTCCCAATTTGACCCTTAAGTCTTTTTCGATTCTTTAACGCTATCTCTGCAAAAGGACACACAAATGATTTAATCCCCGGGCACGAACTTTCATTAACATCCAATGGTGCACAGCCCTTTCTCGTTACATAACGGCAACGTTTTTGCCGAGGATTCAACTTGGCAAACAGGTCTAAGTTCCGATCCTTAGCGTATTTCTCGATTTTATCAAGGACCTTAAATAGGCAGTCAACTCCCAGCAGCGCGGTGTGGGCACCTATTCCACCTTTTGAACCATGAACCAATACATGGCGATTCCTGAAGAAGTTCTCCAAATCGCTTTCGCCCCATTTTTGCGGTAATCCAAGAACTTCCCTCAGGGACATTCCATCCTTATCCATGGCAAATTTATTCCACGCTTTTCCATAATGCTTCAAACTTGAACAACATTCCTCCATGTATGTCCGAACAACCAGCGTTGGGCATTTTGACTTGGAAAGAATTAAACGCCGCAGAATCCATTCCAACTCAAACACCGCCAACAGGAATCCAAGCTCAAGGTTGCTAGATGCGACCTGAAGCACAATATCCTTGCAGTTTTTGAAACTCGATCCCACAACTGGGAACAACATTATCCATTATTCCTCTTCCCCGCGCAGTCGTTTCACAACCACAACCCCTGCGCGGCAAAAAAGAAGTGGCGTGTTCAAATCACCCACGTCTATTTGGAGGCATCGCCAAACGCCCTTAAGGTAAACATGAATGACAGAACACGCCACATGTAATGTTTGTAAAACACTACACGTAGCGCGACCGTCGTATTTCGCTTACCTTAATTGATACTTTGGCGAAGTTTCCAAATAAGCGTCATACGCGATTCGCGTACGTTGTCCTCCTACGCGCCTCGCGGCGTTTCGGAGAACCTGCCGCATCCGTGGTTAGGATTTGCGGCTCCTCCTTCCCGGCCCATTGTGCAGCCGAGGTCAAAGGTTCCGGCTTCGACAGCAATGACAATCTCGGTCAGACCGTTTTTGTCACTTCCACCTTCAGCCCGGTGACGGATGATGTTGGGCTCATCCGCCGCTGTCAAAGATCACCCTGCGTCGCCGCAGCCCTCCCCGCACCCAAACGGAGAAAGGAAAAATCGATATGCGAGGGAATCACCCCTCGAACTGTTGAAATGATACCACACCCGCCGCCCCTGCGTCAATCGCCGCGTCCGCCCAAAACTGGCGCGAGGTGTCACCGCTGTAGCCACTTGCTACGCAAGCTCGGCACAACCCTAGCGGTCGCCTTACGGCGGTGGCCTTTCGACCAGTGGATACTCGCCTCGGCGGATATGACACTCAGCGCCAAAACGCATCCGGGCACTGTGCGGGATTCGTGGAGCCATTATGATGAAGACAGTGATGACTACAGCATCCGCAACGTTACAGCTTGGAAATGTAATCTTGCAAATGATGAAAGAACCGAATTACATAAACCGTCTCGGCATTCTCATCAACACGGTAAATGAACAGATAATCCCTAAGGGCGCACTTTCGATATCCCATAGAGGCCAAACGGCCGTCTACACAACCCACAAAACCAAAAGGATTCTCCGTCAACACTTCAAACGAACGGTGAACCTGAGCCTTGAGATTCTCCACGGCTTGCGGATTACGCAACACATCGGCAAGATATTCCAATATCTCTCGGTAATCGCGTTCAGCCGACTCGGTTACGACAACCTTAAACACCGACATCCGCCTCCACGCGATCCAGCATCTCAAATCCGTCGGAAACGCGCCCAGCCACAATGTCCTGCTCGCCCTCGTCTAACTTGCGGTAGACTTGAAGCCGCGCAAAGAGATTTCGATACTCGGACATGTTCATCAGCACCATGTCTTCCTTGCCGTTACGCGAAACGAATATCGTGTCAAAAGACCCACGACAGATGTCATCCATCCGACGCGAATCCGCCAGGTCATTCATTTGTATCGTCATCGGCATTTTCACTCATCCTCTTAAACATCAACTCTAAATCTTCTCTCATTCCTCAAACCGATCACTTTGCGGCAATGCAAATTGATTGGTCATCCGAGGGTGGAAACGGTCGTCGTCTCACACGAAGTAGCTTGACGCCCCGAATCAGTTCCCGGACTATCGTCCCCTCGGTTCAAAGTCACCCCCGCACCGCTGTAGCCACTGCCTTGCGGCAGCTCGCTATCGCTCGGCGGATAACCGAAAGAACGGCAGTATGATACCACACCCGCCGCCCCCGCGTCAATCGCCGTGCCCGCCCTGTGGCTTCCAAAAGTAAACCTTCTTTGCCGAAGCGTTTACTATCTGTAATTATTACCTCTTCTTGATGGAGGTGATCTTTCTTCCACTATCCCTCCCCGGGGAGGGGACCGCCCCGCGGGGAAAGCCCACCACCTCATCGAACCATACGTGCAATTTTCCCGCATCCGGCTCTCCGTGTGGGACCCGTTTGGAAGTAGTTTCCCCACCCGACAAACCCTCACCACTCCTGTTCACTTGCTCTCCGTTTCGGTTTCTGCGCAGATTCATCCAGCCGATCCAACCCGCCAAACCAAACATGACGATTGCCGAGAAGCACTGCAGAAACGCTGGCGACTCCGGCCAGCGCGACAGAAACGCCGACAGCGCACCGCCGCCGACCGCCACCAGATTGAAGACGAGCAGCGTCGCTGCGGAGAAGGTCAGGCCCAGCAACAGAAACTGCGCCGTCACCCGTCCTCGCTCCGGCACCACGAAGCGCGGCATCAGCGCCAGGAAGAACAGCATCACCTTGGGATTGCAGACGTTCATCACGATCCCGCGCAGATAGAGCCGCAGATAGGGCATCGTCTCGGCGGTCGACTCGCCCACCGGAACCACTGCGCTGCGCCAGGCCCCAACACCGAGCCACACCAGATAGGCGGCGCCACACCAGGTGATTGCCTTGAAGAGATGCGGCTTGCGCCGCAGTACGGCGGCAATGCCAAACGCCGCCAGCGACACATGAAAGACGAGCCCGGTGCAGAGGCCCAACGTCACTAGCGATCCGGCGGCCTGACCCTGCGCCAGCGACTGCGCAAAGACGAACAGGATATCCGGACCGGGGGCAATGCCCAACGCCATTGCCAGAAGGAAGAAAGAACCGTATCTCCGAAACGAGGTCATAGACGATGATGTTCTGACCCTTCTTTCCCTCTCAATTCAGAAAGATCGTGCCAATGTGCCAGCCGACGAGATCGGGCAGCGTCACGCGCAGCTCGTCCTTCGCCGCGTCATAGATCGTCTTCACGCCGGGGACAGTCCCTTTCGGCGTCTCGTAGACGACCTTCTGTCCACGCGGATTGCGGATGCGTACTTCGAACGCCCCCGTATCGCCCATCGAGAGATTCAGGAGCGTCACGGAATCCGTCTTGCCCGAAGCGTCGACGCGCGGCAGCACGCGCAGTGCATGCGGAAGCTCAACACGAACAGGGAAACGTCCCTTCGTCAAACGGTCGATCTCGTCCAGCCACGCCTGGCGGGTTGCGACGAACGGACGCGCCTCCGCCCTGATCTCCAGATAGCCCGTCTTCTTCAACTGCGCCCAGTCCGCCGCCGTCATCGCAGCCTTCGACTTCGGTGTCACGCGCCAGACCTTGTGGGCGGCGGACGATTCGGCGACGGTCACCGGGATGCCGGCGCGCATCAGCGCCAGGTCAGACGCGTCCGACAGCGAGAAGCCCTCCTGCTTGAAGGCGTTCGCGCCGAGATAGCGCGCCACGCCGCCAAGCGAAGTCCGGCGCGTCGAGGCCGCGAGGCGTTCAAAGTAGGGCCGCGCCTCGGCGACCGTCTTCACGAAACGCTCATAGTCCTCGATGCGCTCGGGTTGTTCGCAGTCCGCCCAATAGAGCGACAGCGTGTCACAGCCGCTCGCAAGCGCCAACGCGCTCTCGGTGACGATTGCGCCCGGCGACTTGTGGAAGACGCGACGCGTGTAGGTTTCCTGCTCGTAGCAGATCGTCCCGCAGATCTTGCCGAGTTTGCGCGACCGTTCCGCCTCGCGCGTGCACCAGAACGCCTTCTCGAGAAAGTCGTAGGGCTTGTCCTCGGTGTAGCAGCCGTGTCCGGGACGCAGACCCGAGGGAACGCGCCCATGGCCCGAAAGCGCCTGGAGGATGGGGCCGTAGTTGCGACCGTTCAGCAGACAGTCCGCCGACACCGTCTGCAGCGCCAGTCGGCATTCGGGCATCACCTCGTCCGCCGCCCGCCGCGCCGCCGCGCCGTAGAGCGCGAGCGACTCCTCGTTGAACGCGATCCACTGCTCGCGCAGATCGTCGATCGGCGTCTTGCCGAAGAGGCGGGCGGCCAGCGCCTCGCGCGTGAGGTTGAGTCCGTGTTTCGCATTGAATGCCGCGACGCAGCGCGGACAGAAGCAGCCCACCTTTCCGACGCCAAGACGCAGATCGTCGTCCAGCCAGAAGGTGACGGGGCGGAGCTCGCGCAGGACTTCCTTGACGTACTGATATTCGTAGTCCAGCACGGACGGCGCGCGCGGGCACAGGCACCGCCCTTTTGCGACCTCTCCGTTGGGACGCACCATCCAGGCGTCATCCGGGAACAGATACGCCTCGGCGGCATCGTAGACGCCTGCCTCCGCCGGCGCTCCCGCCTTGCCAACATAGTAATAGTCGTGGATCGTGGTCAGTCCCTGCTGGAACGAGAGCGTCATCCCCGCCGCCTCGATGGCCGGACGGTTCACGGAAAAGGTCCGCAGGTCCTCGCGGCAGAACTCGAGTTTGCAGAGCGGCTTTCCGCCACCATACCAGAAATCGTCGAACGCGCCCTTGTACTTCGCATGCACGGCACACGATTGGCGAAAGAACTCCGGCTTGTTGTTCGGACTCCCCGTCAGACGGAAGACGATGAACGGATACTCCCCCGCCAATCCTGTCAGTATGACACTCGCCAATCCTACCAGAATAATCATCTTTGACGCCATCGGATCTCTCCCTCCTGCCCACAGTGGGGCCGTCGGTCAGCCCAGGCGGCTGCGGACCGCCGCGCCCATCTCGGCGCAGGTCGCCGCGCCGCCGAGGTCATTCGTCCGGACGCCGTCGGCGAGCGCCCGGCCGACGGCGGATTCGACGGCGTCGGCTTCAGCGACCAGCCCGAAGCTGTGGCGGAGGAGCATCGCAGCGGACAAAATCGTCGCGAGCGGATTGGCGATTCCCCTGCCCGCGATGTCGGGCGCGCTGCCGTGGATCGGCTCGTACATGCCAAACCCGTCCGCCCGCAGCGAAGCCGACGGCAGCATGCCGATCGAGCCGGTGATCTGGGAGGCCTCGTCGGAGAGGATGTCACCGAACATGTTCTCGGTCAGGATCACGTCAAAGCGCCCCGGCGCGCGCACCAGCTGCATCGCCGCGTTGTCGACGTACATGAAGTCAAGCGCGATCGAGCGGTAGGATTCCGCCTGCAATCGCTCGACGACCTCGCGCCAGAGCCGGCTCGTCTCGAGCACGTTCGCCTTGTCGACGCAGGTAACCCGACCCCGCCGCTTCGCTGCGCTCGCGAAGGCGACGCGCGCTATCCGTTCGACCTCGGCCGCCGAATACGGCATCTTGTCGAGCGCCGACAGGCCGTCCGCCGCGCGGCTGTGCTCGCCGAAGTAGACCCCGCCGGTGAGCTCGCGGACGACGAGCAGGTCGATGCCCTCGCCGACGATCTCCGCCTTCAGGGGCGAGGCGTCCCGCAGCGGCGCCCAGACCTTGGCGGGCCGCAGGTTGGCGAAGAGCCCGAGTTCCTTGCGCAGCGTCAGGAGCGCGCGCTTCTCGGGACGCTGCGGGCCGGGCAGTGAATCCCACTTCGGGCCGCCCACGGCGCCCAGCAGCACCGCGTCGGCGCTCCGGCAGGCCGCGAGCGTGGCGTCCGGCAGGCAGTCGCCGCACGCATCGTACGCCGCGCCGCCGACGAGCTTCTCGTCGAACGCGAAGTCGTGGCCGAACTTCTCGGCGACCTGTTTCAGCACCATGACGGCCTCGCCCACGATCTCGGGGCCGATGCCGTCGCCGGCAATCACGGCAATCGTCTTTTTCATCGTCTCTAATCTCCTGGTTTCGATTGGGGTAAGCTTGCGGCCGTCAGGCGCGGGCGCGACGATAGGCCGCGAGGCCGCCGGCGGCGATCAGCTCCTGCATGAACGGCGGGAACGGTTCGCCCCTGAAGGTCTGTCCCGTCGTCTCGTCGGTGATGACGCCCGTGTCGAAATCGACCGAGACGGTGTCGCCCGCCTTGATGGCGGCGGCGGCCTCGGGGCATTCGAGGATGGGCAGCCCGATGTTGAGCGCATTGCGGTAGAAGATCCGCGCGAACGTCGCCGCGATCACGCAGGCGACGCCGCAGGCCTTGATCGCCAGCGGCGCGTGCTCCCGCGAGCTGCCGCAGCCGAAGTTCCTGCCGGCGACCATGATCTCGCCGGGTCTTACCCTGGCGGCGAAGCCGGCGTCGATGTCCTCCATGCAGTGCTTGGCCAGCTCCTGCGCATCCGGCGTGTTGAGATAGCGCGCGGGGATGATCACGTCGGTGTCGACGTTGTCGCCGTATTTGTGCGTTTTTCCTGAGACTTTCATGACTGACCTCGATTACTTGTGGGAGGATTTGCGGGCGGCCCTGCGCGCCGGACGGCGCGCCAGAGCGTCGGGGCCGGCCAGACGGCCGACCACGGCCGAGGCGGCCGCGACGGCGGGGCTCGCGAGGTAGATTTCGGATTCCACGTGGCCCATGCGGCCGACGAAGTTGCGGTTCGTCGTGGCGACGCACCTTTCGCCCTTGGCGAGGATGCCCATGTAGCCGCCGAGGCACGGTCCGCAGGTCGGCGTCGAGACGACGCAGCCAGCCTCCACGAACTGCCGCAGCAGCCCTTCCTCCATCGCCTGCAGATAGATGCGCTGGGTGGCGGGGATGACGATGCAGCGGACGCCCGGCGCCGCCTTCCTGCCCTTCATCACCTTCGCGGCGATGCGCAGATCTTCTATGCGTCCGTTGGTGCACGAGCCAATCACCACCTGGTCGATCGCAACCCTCCCGACGCGGTCGATCGGGCGCGTGTTCTCCGGCAGGTGCGGGAACGCCACCGTCGGCTTCAGCGTCGACAGATCGATTCTGACCGTGCGCTCGTAGACTGCGTCCCGGTCGGCCGCATAGATCCGCGGCTCCTTCGCGCCGTGCGCCTTCAGGTAGTCGAGGCAGGGCTGGTCCACCGGGAAGATGCCGTTCTTCGCGCCCGCTTCGATGGCCATGTTCGCGATCGTGAACCGATCGGCCATCGTCAGGCGGCGGATGCCCGGGCCGGCGAATTCGAGCGACTGGTAGCGCGCGCCGTCCACACCGATCAGGCCGATGAGATGGAGGATGATGTCCTTGCCCGAGACCCACTTGCCCGGTTTGCCCGTGAGCTCCACGCGGATCGCGGAGGGCACCTTGAACCAGGTTTCGCCCGCGGCCATGCCGGCGGCCATGTCCGTCGAACCCACGCCCGTCGAGAACGCGCCGAGCGCACCGTAGGTGCACGTATGCGAGTCGGCGCCGATGATGCAATCTCCCGCCGTCACGAGCCCCTTCTCGGGCAGCAGCGCGTGTTCGATGCCGCAATCGTGGCCGACCTCGAAGTAGTTCTCGATGCGCTGCGCCCTGGCGAAGCTCCGCATGCAGGCGCACTGCTGGGCGGCCTTGATGTCTTTGTTCGGGGCGAAGTGGTCGGGCACGAGCGCGATCTTCGACTTGTCGAAGACCTTGGTGCGGCCGAACTTCGGGAATTCGCCGATCGCCACGGGCGTCGTGATGTCGTTGCCCAGCACGAGGTCGAGCTTCGCCATGATCAGCTCGCCCGCGTGGACCTCCGGCAGCCCGGCGTGGGCGGCCAGAATCTTCTGCGTCATTGTCATTGCCATGGGTGCTTCTCCATAGAGGTTATTTGTCCGTATGCCCGCTGAGCATGTCGGCCTCGTCAAACGAATGCTGCGCCTTGGACGCCGCGCCGGCGCTGAGCGCCGTCGCCGGGCCGTCGAGCATCTTGTTGACGGCGTCGAGCGTGGAGAGGATCGAGCCTTCGATGATGTCCGTCGAGACGCCGCGCCCGCGGAACGTGCCGCGCGCGTCGGAAATCTTCACCGTCACTTCGCCGAGTGCGTCGCGCCGCTCCGTCACGGCCTGGATCTGGAAGTCCTGGAGCGAGAACGGATGCCTGACGAGCTTTTCCACCGCGCGGATACACGCGAAGATCGGCCCCGTGCCGTACGCCGACTCCGTCACCTCCCTGCGCCCCTGCGCCAGCGTCACGCACGCCGTGGAATACATCTTGTTGCTGCTCGAGACGACGTAGTTGACGAGCTTCCAGTCGTTCGCGCGCGGAGCATGGCCCGTGGCCGCCTCGACAAGCGCGGCGATGTCGCGGTCCTCGATCGTCTTCTTGCGGTCGGCCAGCACCTTGAAGTCGGCGAAGAGCTTCTGCTCAAGCTCCTTGTCCACCGTGTAGCCCAGCGCGACGAGCCGCTGCGCAAAGGCGTGCTGGCCCGAGTGCTTGCCCAGCACGAGCTCCGTCTTCTTGAGCCCCACGCTTTCCGGCGTCATGATTTCGTACGTCTTCACGTTCGCCATCACTCCGTGCTGGTGGATGCCCGATTC
>CADAKF010000070.1:0-7427 GCA_902788415.1 uncultured bacterium | reverse complement strand
ATCGTGCTGAGCAGCTTCGCGGTGCGGGCGATCTCCTCCGTGCGCACGCCGCACGTGACGCCGTAGACGTCGTGGCGAGTGCGCAGATTCATCACGATCTCCTCAAGCGCCGCGTTGCCGGCGCGCTCGCCGATGCCGCACACGCAGCACTCCACCTGGCGAGCCCCTGCGGCGATGCCCGCCAGCGAATTGGCGACGGCCAGCCCCAGGTCGTCGTGCACGTGCATGGAGATGACGGCGCGGTCGACATTCGGCACGCGCGTGCGCACGTTAGTCACCATCGCGGCGATCTCGCCCGGCGTCGCGTAGCCCACCGTATCCGGCAGATTCACCGTGGTGGCGCCGGCGGCGATGACGGCCTCGACGATGCGGCACATGTAGTCGAAATCCGTGCGCGAGGCGTCTTCGAGCGAGAACTCCACGTCCTCGCAGCGCCGGCGCGCATATTTCACCGCTTCCACCGCCCGCTCGAGCGCCTGCTCGCGCGTCATGCGCAGCTTGTACTGCAGATGCAGGTCGCTCGTGGCGAGGAACGTGTGGATACGCGGACGCACCGCGCCCTTCACCGCCTCGTAGGCCGCGTCGATATCCTTCTCGAGCGCCCGGCAGAGCGACGCCACGACAGGCGTCTTCACCGTCTCGGCAATGCGCCTGACGCTCTCGAAATCGCCCGGAGAGGCGATGGCGAAGCCCGCCTCGAGCACGTCCACGCCCAACCGTTCGAGCTGCTGCGCCATGCGCACCTTCTCCTCGATGTTCATCGAGTAGCCCGGCGCCTGTTCGCCGTCGCGCAGCGTCGTATCGAATATCCTCAGTCTGTTGTCTCCCATGTCTGCGTTCCCTCTTTCTGTTCCGGTCAGCCCACGAAGTCGCGGCAGGCCGGGTTGTCCGTGACCTCACGGTAGACGTAGCCAATCTCGTCCAGCGCCCGCCGGAACGCCCTCTCCTCGCGCTTCGGCACCTGGAAACCGACGAGCACGCGCCCGTAGGCGGCCCCGTGGTTGCGGTAGTGGAAGAGCGAAATGTTCCAGCGCCCCGCCATCACCGAGAGGAAGTGCAGGAGCGCGCCGGGCTTTTCCGGAAACTCGAAGCTCATCAGCAGCTCGTCTGTCGCGCCGCTGGCGTGTCCGCCGACCATGTGCCGGATGTGCTCCTTAGCGATGAAGTCGTCCGACAGGTCCACGGTTGGAAAGCCCGACGCGATGAACTGGGCCCTGAGCCTGCGCCGCTCGGACTGGTCCTTCACGCTCATCCCGACGAAGACATGCGCATAGTCGCGGTCGGCGAACCTGTAGTTGAACTCGGTGATCGACCGCCGTCCGATTCGCGAGATGAAGGCCTTGAAGCTGCCCGGCCGCTCGGGAATGCGGCAGTCGAAGATTGCCTCCCGCCGTTCGCCGATCTCCGTCTCCTCGGAGACGAAGCGGATGCGGTCGAAGTTCATGTTCGCGCCGCTCACGATCGCGACGTAAGTCTTGCCCCGCTTCGCGACCTTCTTCGCGGCCGCGAGAGCGAGCGCGCCCGCCGGCTCGCAGATCGCACGCGTCGCCTCGAAGATGTCCTTGATCGCAGCGCAGGTCTCCGCCGTCGAGACGCGGACGATCCCGTCCAAGAACTTCTTGCAGAGGCGGAACGTCTCGACGCCGGGTTTCTTCACGCAGACGCCGTCGGCAAACAGCCCCGGATTCTCGAGCACGACACGCCGCCCCGCCTTGAACGAGCGGGACATGCAGTCCGAGTCCTCCGGCTCGACGCCGTAGACCTTGACGGACGGCTTCACGCCCTTGACGTAGACCGCGACGCCCGCGGCGAAGCCGCCGCCGCCGATCGGCACGAACACGGCGTCCGCATCCTGGACCTGCTCGAGAATCTCCTTCGCGACCGTGCCCTGCCCCGCGATCACGTCGGGGTCGTCGTACGGCGGGATGAACGTCATGCCCGTCTCGCGCACAAGCCGCGCCGCCTCCTCCGCCGCGTCGGAATACCCGTCGCCATGGAGGACGATCGAGGCCCCGTGCGCCTTGACCGCGTTGACCTTGATCTCCGGCGTCGTCTCGGGCATGACGATCGTGGCCTTCACGCCGAGGCGCTTCGCCGACAGGGCGACACCCTGCGCATGGTTGCCCGCCGAGGCCGCCAGCACGCCCTTCGCCAGCGCGGCGGCGGGCAGGCGGCTCATCTTGTTGTACGCGCCGCGGATCTTGAAGCTGTTCACCGGCTGAAGGTCCTCGCGCTTCAGGAGGAACCGGCAGCCGTAACGCGCCGACAGGGCGGGCGCCTCGTCGACGGGCGTGACGACCGCCACGTCGTAGACCTTCGAAGTGAGGATGGAGGAAATGTAGTTCATGGCCTTCATGCGACCCTGACGTCCTTCGGCAGGCTGGCGAACCCGTTCATCGTGCGCTTCTCCGCTTCCGGCCCGTCACTTCGATCACGTTGACCTGGTTCCGGAGCTGCAGGATGACCTGGTTGAGCACCTTCTCATTGCCGAGGACGTCGATCCGCATGCGCGAGACCGTGCCGTCTTCGGTCGGCCCCACATTCAGGGCCTGAATGTTGTAGCCGCGACCGGAGATGAGACCGATGACACGCGCGAGGACGCCGGGCTTGTTCTCGACGAAGCAGTCGAAACGCTGGATTGTCTCGTTCATTTGAAAATCATCTCCTTCACGCTCTTGCCGCCTGGGATCATCGGATACACATTCGCATCAGGGTCGACGATGACTTCGACCAGCGTCGTCCTCTTCGCATTGATCGCCTTCTTCATCGTCGACTCAAGCTTCGCCGGATCGATGACGCGATATGCCGCCGCGCCGTGCGCCTTTGCGAGCTTCACGAAGTCAGGCAGGTAGGGGAGGCCTTTCTCCTTCAGGATCGTGTGCGAGTAGTTCTTCTTGTAGAACAGCTCCTGCCACTGGCGGACCATGCCGAGGCAGCCGTTGTTGATGACGACGATCGTGATCGGCAGCTTCTCGAGAACGGCAACCACCACCTCCTCGAACGTCATCTGCGCGCCGCCGTCACCGCAGATCGCAATCGTCTTGAGATCGGGACGCGCCAGCGCCGCGCCGATCGCGGCGGGGATGCCAAAACCCATCGTGCCCATGCCGCCCGAGGTGAGGAAGCGCCGCGGGTGACGGTGAGTGACGTACTGCGCGGCCCACATCTGCTGCTGGCCGACGTCGGTGACGACGATCGCCTCGCCGTCCGAGACCTTGTTGATCGCCTCGATCGCCTGCTGCGGCATGATGACGCCCGGATGGAGCGGCTGATACGAAATCGGATAGTCCTGCTTCCACTGCGCGATCCGCGCGAGCCATTCGGGATGCTCGTTCGCCTTGACGCGCGAATTGACGTTCGCGATCACGTCACGGACATCCGCGACGATGCCGAGATGGACCGTCACGTTCTTGTCCACCTCCGCGGGATTGCAGTCGATGTGGACGATCTTCGCCTTCTTCGCGTACTTGGAGATCTTGCCGGTCACGCGGTCAGAGAAGCGCACGCCCATCGCGACGATGAGGTCGGCCTCGTCGATCGCGTAGTTCGCGCACGGCGCGCCGTGCATGCCCGCCATGCCGAGCGAGAGCGGATCGCGCTGGTCGAAGGCGCCGAGGCCCATCAGCGTCGTCGCGACGGGAATCTGCGCCTTGCGCGCGAGGGCCGTGAGGTCGCCGGACGCAAACGCGGCGATCGCGCCGCCGCCAGCATAGATGACAGGCCGCTTCGCCTCGTTGAGGAGCTTCGCGAACCGCGCGATCTGCTGCGGCCGCGCCGTGTACTCGGGATGGTACGCCCGCAGGTTCACGCGCTCCGGATACTGCGCCTTGGTGAGCGCCTGCTGGCAGTTCTTCGGAATGTCGATCACGACAGGGCCGGGCTTGCCGTGCGTCGCGATGTAAAAGGCCTGGGCGACCGTCTCTGGTATCTCGTCCGCGCTCTGCACGAGAAAACTGTGCTTCGTCACCGCGCGGCTGATGCCGGACATGTCCGCCTCCTGAAAGGCGTCGGTTCCGATCTGGGCGAGCGGAACCTGCCCGGTGATCATGACCATCGGCACGCCGTCAAGATACGCCGTGCCGAGGCCGGTGACCACATTGGTGGCTCCGGGGCCGGAGGTGACGAGGCACACGCCGACCTTGCCGGAGCTGCGCGCATAGCCGTCGGCCATGTGCGCGCAACCCTGCTCGTGACGTCCGAGAACGAACCGGAACTTCGCGTCCTTCAGGCTGTCGAAAATATCGATGACCGCGCCGCCCGGATAGCCGAAGAGGACTTCCGTCCCCGCCTTCTCGAGGGCTTCGACGAGCGCAACCGCACCGGTTCTTTCGCGAATCGTCTTCATGTGTCAGAATCCGAGAGCGCTCCTTACTTGGCCTTGACCACCTTGCGGCCGCCCCAGCCGGCCGAGTCAGAGCCGCCCTTGGCCGCCTCATGCGGGCGCAGGCTGCGCACCGCAGCTCCGGCCAGCCACATCTCGTGGTTGTGGAGCTCGTTGAGCTTGGCGAGCATCCGCTCCTTGTAGTCCGGGCAGCCCGTGTCGCGGATGACCTCCTTCGCCTCCTGCATCGTCTTGACGCTCTTGTAGAGCTTCTTGAAGACGGGAAGCGTGGCCTTCTTGAACTCGGGCCGCCACTTGAGCGCGCCGTGCTGCGCGGTCTGCGAGCAGTTGCCGTACATCCAGTCCATGCCGTTCTCGTCCACGAGTCGGATGAGGGACTGGGTGAGCTCCTCACACGTCTCGTTGAACGCCTCGGACGGGCTGTGCCCGTTCGCGCGCAGCGTCTCGAACTGGGCCTCCATCACGCCCGCAAGCGCGCCCATCAGGATGCCGCGCTCGCCGACGAGATCGGAGGTGACCTCGTTCTCGAACGTGGTCGGGAAGAGATACCCCGAGCCGACGGCGATGCCGATCGCCTTGGTGACGTCCTCAACCTGCTTCGCCTTCATGCCGTTGGGCTCGAACGCATACGAGCTGTTGATGCCCGCGCCGGAGAGGAAGTTGCGGCGCACGGACGTGCCCGAACCCTTCGGGGCGACCATCACGCAGCCGACGCCCTTCCGGGGCTTGATGCCGGTGAGCTTGTTGTAGACGAGACCGAAGCCGTGCGAGAAGTAGAGGTACTTGCCCGGGGTCACGTACTGCTCGATCTGCTTCCAGACCTGCGGCACGGAGCCGTCGGAGACGAGCATCATTATGATGTCGCCCTTGTCGGCGGCCTCTTCGATGCCGAAGAGCGTCTTGCCCTCGACCCAGCCGTCCTTCTTCGCGCGCATCCAGCTTGAGTTCGCCTTCGTGCTCTTGCGCTGGCCGACGATCACGTTGAACCCGTTGTCGCGCATGTTGAGCGCCTGGCCGGGGCCCTGGATGCCGTAGCCGAGCACGGCGATGGTTTTGCCCTTGAGAACCTGCTGCGCCTTCTTGAGCGGGAACTCCTTGCGGGTGGTGATGTTTTCAGCGACGGTGCCGAACTTGATTTTCATTTTGGTTCTCCTTTTTGGTTTACCTGTTGATTCAAAAACTACTGCTTGAGCGACGCGCCCGTCGACGCATTGCCGACGAAGTGCGCGTATCGCTCGAGCCAGCCGCCCCGGATGCGGGGCGTCCACGGCTTCGCCGCCTTCGCGCGCGCGGCAATCTCCTTCTTCGTGAGCTTCGCGTTGATCGTGCGTTTCGGGATGTCGATCGTGATCTCGTCGCCATCCTTCAAAAGGCCGATGAGCCCGCCTTCCGCCGCCTCGGGCGAGACATGGCCGACGCAGGCGCCGTGCGTCGCGCCGGAGAAGCGACCGTCGGTGATGAGCGCGACCGACTCGCCCAGCCCCGCGCCGATGATGTAGGAGGTTGGCGCGAGCATCTCCTGCATGCCCGGGCCGCCCTTCGGCCCCTCGTAGCGGATGACGACGACGTGCCCCGGCCTCACCTTGCCGCCGAGGATTCCTTCACACGCCTCTTCCTGGCTGTTGAAGCAAATCGCCTTGCCGGTGAAGGTCATCATCGACGGCGCAACGCCGCCTTTCTTGACGACCGAACCGCACGATGCGAGGTTGCCCCAGAGGACCGCGAGACCGCCGTCCTGCGAGTACGCATTCGGAATCGTGCGGATGACGTCATCGTCCGCAATCTTCGCCGCCTTAATCTGTTGACCGATCGTCTTGCCGCTCACGGTCGGCGAGTTCAAGTGGAGCATCGCGCCCGGCAGCCGCTTCAAGATCGCCATCACGCCGCCGGCGCGGTCGAGGTCGGCGACGTGGTAGTGACCCGACGGCGAGAGCTTGCAGAGATACGGCGTGCGAGCCGACAGCTCGTTCATCCGCTCTAGAGTGAAGTCGACGCCGGCCTCCCGCGCGATGGCCAGCGTATGCAGGACGGTGTTCGTCGAGCCGCCCATCGCCATGTCGAGCGTAAGCGCGTTGTCGAGAGACTCCCTGGTGACCAGTTCGCGCGGCAGGGGGCCGCCCTTCCTCGCCATCTGCACCGCCCGCTTCGCGGCGGCGCGCCACAGCTCCTCGCGCCTGGGGTCGGTCGCGAGCATCGTGCCGTTGCCGGGGAGCGCCAGGCCGAGCGCCTCGTAGAGGCAGTTCATCGAATTCGCCGTGAACATGCCCGAGCAGCTGCCGCAGCCGGGGCACGAGGTCTCCTCTATCCGCTCCAGGTCCCTCGCGGTGATCCGGCCGGCGTTCTGCGCCCCGACGCCCTCGAAAACGGTGTTGAGGTCGGAGTCCTCGCCAGTGAGCGGATGCCGCCCCGGCGCCATTGGTCCGCCCGAGGCGAAGATGGTCGGAATGTTGACGCGCAGCGCGCCGATGAGCATGCCGGGCACGACCTTGTCGCAGTTCGGCACGCAGATCAGCGCGTCGAAGCAGTGGGCGCGGGCGATGGTCTCGACCGAGTCGGCGATGAGCTCGCGCGAGGGCAGAGAATACTTCATGCCGCCATGGGCCATGGCGATGCCGTCGCAGACGGCGATCGCGTTGAACTCCATCGGCACGCCGCCCGCCTCGACGACGGCCTCCTTCAGAAGCCGCCCGACGCGGTCGAGATGGCAGTGCCCAGGCACAAAGGATTCGTAGCTGTTGCAGATGCCGATGAACGGCTTCCGCAAGTCAGCCCGCTTGATGCCGCAGGCGAAGAGCAGACTGCGGTGCGGCGCCCGCTCCCTGCCTTTCTTGATCTGATCGCTAGTCATATTCGGTCCTTCGTCTGTCTTTCCCCTTTTAGCGACAAGGCCTCGCTCAGGTTGAGCGGGGCCTCGTCGCTGTTTCGGTTCAAACCTTTTTCAGTGTACGCGCACCCGCTCGGCGTTTCGCAGAACGACGAGAATGGCAAGGTCGACGATAATAATTCGATTGTACATACCCAAACCTATTCGGTTGTCGTGTATTATATCAAAAATCCCCGGCGGATTGCAAATGGGGGCACCGAG
>CADAKF010000069.1 GCA_902788415.1 uncultured bacterium | reverse complement strand
CGCGCGTCCCCTCGTGGGGGGTGCGGTCTCCCCTTGTGGGGGTTTTGTCTTCCCTCGTGGGATTTTCGGGGTCGGCGGACGGGCAGCGCCGCCCCCCTGCCGCGGAATGGGTGTTCCGCGGCAGTTCTGTCCTGCCCAAACGAAAGGAAAAAACCCTTATGATTCTCAGGCTTGACTGGCGTAACTGAAAACTGCTATACTGCCAACCAATCACAAGAAAGGACTTGCCTGACTCTGCTAC
Organism: uncultured bacterium; assembly: GCA_902788415.1. Classification (GTDB taxonomy): domain Bacteria; phylum Verrucomicrobiota; class Kiritimatiellia; order RFP12; family UBA1067; genus UBA1067. Next base: position 7,278 of record CADAKF010000069.1, on the reverse strand, counting down.
GCAACGAGTGTTGCGTTGGCTACTGGAAGGCGGGATGCAGCAGCCCGAAGCGAACCGCAAGACGTGGACGCTGCCGTATCCGAAGAGCCTGTCCGCCGGACGGCTGCTGCCGTACGGCCTTATGGAGAATGCGAAATGAACAAGATGCTGATGCAGATTGGGGCGGCAGTCCTGGCGATGACGGGATTTGGGGCGGACCTCGGATCCGTGCGGAAGGACGGGTTAACGGTGCGCTTCGCCGAGTGCCGGAAGTGCCCGCACCGCATGAAGTTTGACGCCGACGCGAAGGGCGCGACGGTGAACGTGGCGCGGCTTGCGGACGACAGCCCATCCGCCGAGACGCTGGAGGCGCGCAAGGCGAAGATGGCCGAGCGCGCGTTCGCGATCCTGAAGGCCGCGGCGGAGACGCGCCGGCCGTCCCCGAAGCGTCCGCTCATGGGCTGGTCGAGCTGGAACACGTTCGGCCTCGAGATCGACGAGGCGAAGATCGCCTCCGTCGCCGAGGCCATGGCGACGAACGGTCTCGCCGCGGCGGGATACCGTTACGTCAACATCGACGACGGCTTCTTCGTGACGCATGACAAGGCCGGACGGCTCACATTCCATCCCACGCGCTTCCCGCGCGGCATGAAGCCGCTCGTCGACCGCATCCACGCGCTCGGGCTCAAGGCGGGCATCTACTCGGACGCCGGCGAGGACACGTGCGGCAGCATATGGGGCGGCGGCGACAAGGGCGGCGTCAGGGACGCGGGCCGCGGCGCTGGGCTCTACGGGCACGACGCGGCGGACTGCAAGCTGCATTTCGTCGACACGGGCTTCGACTTCATCAAGGTCGACTACTGCGGCGGCGCGAAGCTCGGACTCGACGAGAAGGCGCGCTACACGGAGATCGCGAAGGCGATCCGCGCGACGGGCCGCGACGACGTCCGCTTCAACGTCTGCCGCTGGGCGTTCCCGGGCACATGGGTGACGGAGATCGCCGACTCGTGGCGCACGACGAGCGACATCCGCGCCCGCTGGCCGAGCGTCCGCGGCATCATCGCCGAGAACCTCTACCTCGGCGCGTATACGAGCGTCGGGCACTACAACGACATGGACATGCTCGAGGCGGGACAGCTCAAGGGCACCTTCAAGACGGTGTTCGGCAACGAGGACGCGGGACTCACCGAAGAGGAGGAGCAGACGCACTTCGGCATGTGGTGCATGCTCTCGTCGCCGCTTCTCCTCGGCTGCGACGTGCGGACGATGCCCGCGTCGTCGCTCAAGCTGGTGACGAACCCCTACCTGCTTTCGCTGAACCAGAACGACATCGCCGCGCCGCAGTCCGTCGTCTGGCGCAACAAGGGTGATGCGGCCTACGCGATCGTGAAGGACGCCGTGACGCGCGACGGTACGGCGCGCTATCTCGCGCTCTACAACGCGACGGATGCGGAGTACGCGTTCAAGGTCCCGTTCGAGAAGCTCGGTTTGTCCGGCAGGGTCGCGGCGGTCGATCTCGTCCAGATGGCCGACATCGGTGAAGGATCGGACATGTTTGAAATGACTGTTCCGGCGCACGGGGCGCGGTTCTACCGGCTGGACGCCGAGCGTCGTCTCGAGCGGACGCACTACGAGGCGGAGGAGGCGTATCTCTCGGCCTACCACGAGCTGGGCGATCCGATTGAGGAGGAAGTGGCCTATCCCGATAAGATCGCGTGGGCCTCGGGCTGGGTGGCGGTGCGCGGCGTCGGCAACGGCGAGAAGAACGATCTCGTCTGGAAGCGGGTACACATCGTCAACGCCGGACGCCGCCGTCTTGAATTCTCCTATCGCACGCGTCTGTCGCGCCACTTCTTCGTGCAGGTGGACGGCGCGGAGCCGGTCCGTCTCGAGGCGAAGGGTTCGACGGACAACAGTTTCAAGCAGGTGTCGCTTGAGGTCGACCTGACGGCGGGCGACCATGCGGTTCGGATCTTCAATCCCGATTCCCGCGCACCGATCATCGACTGGATGGATGTCCACTGAGAAGACAACAAATAGGGACCAGACCCTATTTTTCCCCACGTCCGCGGCATTGTATGCTATAATACAAGTCTGCGGTTCTCGGTTCAACCGCTCAAGAAAGGAAAGGAGTAAGAATTATGGCACGTTTCTGTCTTCCTCGCGATATTTACCACGGCAAGGGCGCCCTGGAGACGCTCAAGACCCTGAAGGGCAAGCGGGCGATTATCTGCGTCGGCGGCGGCTCCATGAAGCGCGGCGGCTTTCTGCAGCGTGCCGAAGGCTATCTTCGCGAAGCCGGCATGGAGGTGAGGCTCTTCGAGGGCATCGAGTCCGACCCGTCGGTCGAGACGGTGATGAAGGGTGCGGCGGTGATGCAGGAGTTCCAGCCCGACTGGATCGTCGCAATGGGCGGCGGTTCGCCGATCGATGCGGCGAAGGCGATGTGGATCAAGTACGAGCATCCCGAGTGCTCGTTCGAGGACATGTGCAAGGTCTTCGGGCTGCCGAAGCTTCGCACCAAGGCGCACTTTGTCGCCATCTCCTCGACTTCCGGCACGGCGACGGAGGTGACCGCGTTCTCGATCATCACCGATTACGCCAAGGGCATCAAGTTCCCAATCGCCGATTTCGAGATCACGCCCGACATCGCCATTGTCGATCCCGAGCTGGCGCTCACGATGCCGCAGAAGCTCTGCGCGCACACGGGCATGGACGCGCTCACCCACGACCTCGAGGCCATCGTTGCGGTCGCGCACAGCCCGTATTCGGACGCGCTGGCGATTCATTCGATGAAGATGATCCGCGATTCGCTCGTCAAGAGCTTCGGCGGCGACGCCGCCGCGCGCGCTGTGATGCACGATGCGCAGTGCCTCGCCGGCATGTCGTTCTCGAACGCGCTCCTCGGCATCGTCCATTCGCTCGCGCACAAGACGGGCGCGGCCTTTGCGGGCGGCCATATCATCCACGGCGCGGCCAATGCGATGTATCTGCCGAAGGTGATCAAGTTCAACGCCGCCGTTCCGTTCGCGGCCGCGCGCTATGCGCAGTGCGCGGGTGAACTCGGGCTGGCGGGCGCGGAGAGCTCGCAGGAGGCGAAGATCGCCGCGCTCATCGCGTGGGTGCGCAAGCTCAACGACGAGCTGAACATTCCGCACTGCATCCGGGACTACGCCGCGAACGGACTGCCCGGCGAGGGCATGGTTACGGCGGCAGAGTTCGAGTCCAAGGCCGCGCAGATCGCCGAGAACGCGATGGGTGACGCCTGCACTGGCTGCAACCCGCGGCAGATGGACGCGAAACTCATGGAACGAGTGTTGCGTTGCTGCTGGGACGACTCCGAGGTGGATTTCTAGGTCGGTTCGTCCGCTGTGCTTCGCTTCGGCGGATCCGGCGTCGCGGCGAATCCGCCGACCGCTAAAAGCCAACAGCTAGTTCTTCTTCGTAAAGTACCGCTCGATCTCCTCAAGCGACTTGCCCTTCGTCTCCGATCTCAGAAGCCAAAGTAGCGCTTCGCATTGTTATAGGAGATATCCTCGACGATTCCCCCAAGCCACTTGAGGTCGTTCGGAATCTCGCCGCGCTCCACCTCCTCGCCGAGCTTCTGGCAGAGGATGCGGCGGAAGTACTCGTGGCGCGTGTAGGAGAGGAACGAGCGGCTGTCCGTCAGCATGCCGACGAAGTTGCCGAGGCAGCCGAGCGCCGAGAGGGCCTCAATCTGCTTGCGCATGCCGTCCTTCTGGTCGAGGAACCACCAGCCCGAGCCGAGCTGGATCTTGCCGACGTCCGGTCCCTTCTGGAAGCAGCCCATGATCGTCGCGAGCATCTCCATGTCGCGCGGGTTGAGCGAGTAGAGGATGCAGCGCGGCAGCGCGTCCGCCTGCTCGAGCCGGTCGAAGAGCTTCGCGAGCCCGAGGCCCGAGTCGGCGCAGCCGATCGCATCGTAGCCCGTGTCGGGGCCAAGCTTCCGGAACATTCTCGTGTTGAGGTTGCGGATGCAGTTGAAATGCAGCTGCGTCGTCCACCCCGCCTTTGCGTCCATCTTGAGGCACTCGAAGAGAAGATCGGCGTAGCGGCCCTTCTCTGGAATGTCGACGAGTCCGTAGTCGGAGAGGACGCACCCGTTCTCCTCGAAGTACTTGTGCCGCTCGGCGAGATGCTCCATCGGGTCCTTCTTCTTCGCCACGGCCTCCTTCAGGATGCGGTCGGGACGCCACGCCGGAAGGATCTTCGTGCCGAAGGGATTCTTCGCAATCATCTTGTGCCAGCTGAGGTCATCGTCCGGATCGTCCGTCGTGCAGACGACCTTGACGTTCGACTTCTTCATGAGCCCCTGCGCGGAAAAGCCCTTCGACTTCAGCTTCGCGTTGCACTTTTTCCAAATGCGCTCGGCGGACGCCCCGCAAAGCCGCTCGTTCACGCCGAAGTAGCGCGAGAGCTCGAGATGTGACCAGTCGAAGAGCGGATTCTTGACGAGCTTCTCCATGGTCTCGGCGAACTTGACGAACTTGTCGTGCCACGGGGCGTCGCCCGTCACGAACCGCTCGTCCACGCCGTTTGAGCGCATCTGACGCCACTTGTAGTGGTCGCCTCCGAGCCAGACCTGGGCGATGTCGTCCCACCGCTTGTCCTCCGCAATCTCCCGCGGCGGCAGGTGGCAGTGGTAATCGATGATCGGCATCTTCTCCGCATGCCGGTGATAGAGCTCCCGCGCCGTCTTCGTCGTGAGCAGGAAATCCTCGTCCATATATTTCATCGTCGCACTCCTTTGTCGTGGATTATATCAAATTCGTCAGCGGTTGAGCTTTTCGGCGGCGGCGGCAGCGGCCTTCTTGTAGATCTTCTGCAACTCGTCGAGACACTTCGCCGTGCCGCGCCAGAATGGCACGGGACCAAGACGCCGCAAAACCGCGCTTTCAATCTTCATCGTAAAGTTCCTCCAGGGAGATGCCGCGGAGCTCCAGCAGCGTCGCCGGACGGCGCGCGATCTCCTCGCCGAGAATAAGAAGCGCCGCGGCGGAATGCTTGCAGGGATTCGCGTAGTCGGGACAGCTGCACGCCGTCGTCAAGTCGTACTGGCCCGGTCCGAGCTTGCCGCCGGGGAAGAGCGTGAAACCCTCTCTTTTGAATATTTCCTCGACTTCCAGCGGGAGGTCGTCCGCCAGGAGCCGCGCGACGACCATCGGTTCCGCCCTGAGCGCCGCGACGATCCGCGCGCGTGCCTCGCCCTGTGGCGTCCGGAAGTCGAACGTCGACTCGTAGGGAGCGGGACGCGTCCCCTGCACCTTCGCGATTACGCGGCTGCCGTCGATGTCCATCGCGACGACCTGTCCCGACACGGCGTAGTTCTTGCCGCGCCCGAGACGTCCCTTGAGTCCCATCGCCTCCAGACGGCGCGCCCACTCCTTCGCCCACCAGCTGCGGCCAGCGCCCGTGCGAGACTCCTGCGCACGGATGCCCGCGGCATAGCGCGGAATGCGGACCGGATAGCGCTTCCTACTCATCGAGTTTTGCCGCCTCCAGCCATTCGGCTTCCGTGATGACCGAGTCCGCCACGCGCGCCTTGCGCGCGAGGATGTCGTCCACATGTTCCTCGAGCGTGCCGGACGAGATGAAGAGATGCACCAGGACGGGACGAGTCTGCCCGATGCGGTGCGCGCGGTCCGTCGCCTGGTTCTCCACCGCCGGATTCCACCAGCGGTCGAAGTGGATGACATGCGTCGCCTTCGTGAGATTGAGTCCGAATCCGCCCGCCTTGAGGGACAAGATGAAGAGGTTTGGACGTTTGGACGTCTGGAAGTTTCGTATTTCGCGCTCGCGCTCCTTGGCAGACAGAGAGCCGTGCAGGAACGGGAAGCGGCGTCCGAACCGCGCCTCGAGTTCCGTCCGAAGCCACAGGCCGACCTTGGCGTATTGCGTGAAGACAAGCGCCGACTCACCGTTCTCGAAGATCGTCCCCACGAGCTCACAGAGACGCTCGAGCTTGCCCGCGCCGTCGCAGACGAGCTTCAGGCGCGTCAAGAGCGCGAAGACGTCGCCCTGCGCGTGCTCCTGCACGCGAAACTCCGCGAGCGCCGTCTCGTAGTCGCGCCGCTGCTCCGGCGTGAGCTCGCAGTATTCACGCACCTCCCGCTTCGGTCCGAGCTCCGCGGCGATCGCGTTGTCGGACTTGAGGCGCCGGAGGACGAACGGTTCGAGCGCGTGCCGGAGACGCTTCCCCGCGGCACTGCGCTCGTCCGCGGCAATCGGCTTCGCGAACCGTTCCGCGAACGACTTGCGCTCGCCGAGGAATCCGGGATTCAGGAACTCCTCCAGCGACCAGAGGTCGGCGACCGAGTTCTCCACGGGCGTGCCCGTCATTGCGATGCGCTTCGGCGGCGTCAGCGCGCGGACCGCCCGCGCGACCTGCGTGTCGGGATTCTTGATCGCCTGCGCCTCGTCCAGGACAAGCGCATTCCACTCGATCTCGGAAAAGTCCGTATAGTCGCGCACAAGCAGGTTGTAGCTCGTCAGCGTGACGTCCGCCGCCTGGACGGCGCGCTTGAATCCACTCGCCGCGTGGCGTCCGCCGCCCTGATGCACGTAGATCTTCAGCGACGGCGCGAACTTCGCGAACTCATGCCTCCAGTTCGACAGAAGCGTCAGCGGTGCGACGATGAGAAGGGGAGAGGGTGAGAGCTTCTCACCTTCCCACCCTCTCACCTTCAATATCCACGCAATGACCTGGATCGTCTTGCCGAGGCCCATGTCGTCCGCCAGGAGTGCGCCAAATCCGTGGCTCGTCAAGAACTGAAGCCACGCGACACCTCGCTTCTGGTAGTCGCGAAGTTCACCGTGAAAGCCGGGGATTTGCGAAGGACTTGAGACAGAAGATGAAAGACTCGCGTGCGAGCGAAGCTCTTCGACAAGACCGCGAAGCCAGCCATGGGATTTGACCTCTTCAAGCTCAAGTCGGCCGACGTGTCCAAGTCCCAGCGCGAAGGTAAGCGGATTCGCCTTCTTGCCGACGCCCTTTTCGAGCGCTCGCAAGGCCTCTTTCAGGATGCCGCGGTCGACCTCGATCCAGCGATCGCGGAAGAAGACGAGCGACGAGCCCTGGTCGAGCAGGAAGCGAATCTCCTCCGCCGTCACCGGCTCACCGGCGACTCTCACGGTCAAAGTGAAACTTGTCTCGCGTCTTCCGCCTCCCGTCTCACGCCCTTCCGTCCCCGCGTCTACCTCCGCGCTCGCCGCGATCTCCGCGGCGAGGTCAACGCCCTCGACCCGATAGCCGGCGTCGCGCAGCTCGCGCGCACCACG
>CADAKF010000068.1 GCA_902788415.1 uncultured bacterium | reverse complement strand
CAACGCGCGGCTACACGCGCGAGGAGGCCGAGGCCCGGCTCAAGGCGCAGATGCCGGTCGAGGAGAAGGCCGCAAAATCCCACTACGTGATCGAGAACAACGGCTCTGCCGAAGAGCTGAAAAGAGAAACGGAAAAATTCGTATCATGGCTGAAGAATTCGACGTGTTCGCCGGGGCGATGAAGCATCAGCAGAACGGCAATGGCGGGGCGGGGGTGCCCCAGCCGCAGCATCGCGGCAAGAAGCCGTTCCACAAGAAGTTCAATCGCGGCGGCGGGCAGAAGGGGAACAATTCGCCGATCCGCGGGGCGAACGGCGAGGAGTCGGTGAATCCGCTCCTGAACGCGCCGCTGCCGACGGAGCCGAAGGCGGCCGAGCCGGAGGCGCCGGCGAATCCGAACCGCAACCCGGACCTCCCCGAGTTCCAGCTGAAGGACATCCAGACCTGGCCGGCGCAGCAGATTGTCGATCGCATGATGCCGGGGGCCGATCCGGAGGAACTTGGCTCGTACCGCAAGCACGAGCTCATCTTCGCGGCGATCCGCACGTACCTCGCGAAGGGCGGCGCGGTCATCGCGTCCGGCTGCCTCGAGATTGTCCGCGAGGGCCACGGCTTCCTCAGGTCCGCGAAGAACAACTTCCTCGCGTGTCCGGAGGACGTGTTCGTCACGCAGCAGCAGATTCGCCGGCACGCGCTCCGCACGGGCGACATCATCGAGGGACCGATCCGCGATCCGCGCGACCGCGACCGCTTCTTCTGCCTCGGCAGCGTGATGAAGGTGAACGGCAAGGAACCGTCCGTCGCCGCGCGCGTTGTCCACTTCGAGAACCTGACCGCGACCTTCCCGACGCGGCGCATCCTCCTTGAGACGGACGCGAAGGAGTTCTCGACGCGCGTCATCGATCTCTTCACGCCGATCGGCTTCGGCCAGCGCGGGCTTATCATCGCGCCGCCGCGCGTCGGCAAGACCGTCCTTCTTCAGAAGATGGCGAACGCGATCTCGAAGAACCATCCCGAGGCGATCCTCATCATCCTCCTCATCGACGAGCGTCCCGAGGAGGTGACGGACATGCAGCGCAACACGAAGGCGATGGTGCTTTCCTCCACGTTCGACGAGGAACCGCAGCACCATGTGAACGTGACGGAGATGGTTTTAGAGATGTCGAAGCGCCAGGTCGAGAACGGCAAGGACGTCATCATCCTCATGGACTCCATTACGCGCATGGCTCGCGCCTACAACACGGTGCAGCCGCATTCGGGCAAGATCCTCACTGGCGGCGTGGACGCGCTGGCGATGCACCGTCCGAAGCGCTTCTTCGGCGCGGCGCGCAACATCGAGGGCGGCGGATCGCTCACGATCATCGCGACGGGTCTCGTCGATACGGGCTCCAGAATGGACGAGGTCATCTTCGAGGAGTTCAAGGGTACGGGCAACATGGAGATCGTCCTTGACCGCGGCCTTGCTGACAAGCGCATCTATCCGGCGATCGACATCGAGAAGTCGGGAACGCGCAAGGAGGATCTCCTTCTTGATCCGGCGGAGCTCGAGAAGACCTGGGGGCTTCGGCGCATTCTCGCCGCGGCGGGTCCGGAGAGCGCGATGAAGTCGGTCCTTAACTCGCTCAAGAAGACGCAGTCGAATCCCGAGTTCCTGCTCGCGCTGGACTTGAATAAAGTTTGAGAGTTTGAAGGTTTGAAGGTTTGAAAGTTTGAAGGCCAAGACAACTCTCAAACTCTCAAACTTTCAAACTTTCAAACTTTGAAACTTTTGAACATGGCTATGGGTGACATTCAAATAGTCAAGGCAAAGGCCCATAATCTCAAGGGGATTGACGTTACGATTCCCCGTAACTCGCTGACGGTCGTGACGGGTCTTTCGGGGTCGGGAAAGTCGACGCTCGCCTTCGATACACTCTATGCCGAGGGACAGCGCCGCTATGTCGAGTCGCTCTCCGCCTATGCGCGGCAGTTCCTCGATCGGCTCGCGAAGCCAGACGTCGAGAAGATCGAGGGCCTTTCTCCGGCCATCTCAATCGAGCAGCACACGACGAGCGGCAATCCGCGCTCGATCGTCGCGACCGTCACCGAGATCCACGACTACCTGCGCATCCTCTGGGGCTCGCTTGCGACGCCGCACTGTCCGAAGTGCGGCCGGGAGGTGACGCGGCAGAGCGCGGAACAGATCGTCGACGCGATCGAGGGGCTGGGGGAGGACTTTAGACGGAAGGCGGAAGACCTTAAGGGTGAAGGACGGGAGACCTTAGACGAAAGACCGGGTCTTAGGTCTAATGTCTCAAGTCCTGGCGGCCTTAAGATTCTCTTGTTGGCCCCTGTCGTGAAGGGCAAGAAGGGACGTCACGAGGAGGTCTTCGCGAAGCTGAAGCGCGACGGCTTTGTGCGCGTTCGCGTCGACGGCGAGACCTATCTGCTCGAGGAGGTTCCGGAACTCGACAAGAAAAAGGCGCATTCGATCGATGTCATCGTCGACCGGCTGGTGCTGCCCTGTGACCGCACGCGGCTGACCGACTCGGTGGAGCTGGCGCTGAAGACCGGCGGGGGCGTGATGATGGTGGAGGCGCTTGCCTCGCGTCCCTCATGTCCCTCTTGTCAGACAACTTTCTCCGAGCTCAACGCCTGTCCGCATTGCGGCATCTCCTTCGACGAGCTGAAGCCGCGTTCCTTCTCGTTCAACTCGCCGTTCGGGGCGTGTCCGACGTGCGGGGGCCTCGGGCAACTCTACTACTTTGACGAGGATCTCGTCGTCCCCGACAAGTCGCTGCCGCTCAGGGAGTGCATTCATCCGTGGCGGCGCGCGGGACACAACGCGATCATGTACTACAACGCGCTTTTGGAGCAGATCGCGAAGCAGTACCGCGTCAAACTCTCAACGCCCTACTCTCAACTCTCAACTGAGTTCCGCAAGAAACTTATGCACGGGTTCAAGGACGACCTCGTGCTGCCGTGGCGTTCGGTCGACCGCCCGTTCGAAGGTGTCCTCGCGACGCTGAAGAAGCGGCTCGAGGAGGCGGAGGACGAGGAGACGCGCCAGAAGTACGAGGCGTACCAGAGCTATCGGACGTGTCCCGACTGCCATGGCGCGCGCCTGAACGAGTTCTCGCGCGTGGCAACAATCGCCGGCAAGACGATCTGCGAGGTGATGGCGATGCCGGTCGGCGAGGCGCTCGGGTTCTTCAGGGAACTCGGGGGAGAAAAGGACTTTAGACGGAAGACGGAAGACATTAAGGGTGAAGGACATGAGACTTTAGACGGAAGACAGGACCTTAAGTCTCAAGTCTCAAGTCCTTCAAATCGTCTCTCGGCTCTTCGCGACATATTGACTGAGATTACGAAGCGGCTTCAGTTCCTCATCGACGTGGGGCTCGACTACATGACCCTGGACCGCGCGAGTGCGACGCTTTCGGGCGGCGAGATGCAGCGCATCCGCCTCGCGACGCAGATCGGCTCGGGCCTGACGGGCGTCCTCTACGTCCTTGACGAGCCGACGATTGGACTGCATCCGCGGGACAACGAGAAGCTCATCGCGACTTTGAAGGGACTGCGCGACCGCGGCAATACGGTCGTCATCGTCGAGCACGACGAGGAGATGATGCGCGCGGCGGACTGGATCGTCGACCTCGGTCCCGGCGCGGGACGCGAAGGCGGGCAGCTCATGTATCAGGGCGACTTCAAGGGGCTTTTGAAGGCGAAGTCGCTGACGGCAGAGTACCTGAGGGGGGAGAAGCGGGTCGGGGAGGACTTTAGACGGAAGACGGAAGACGTTAGGGGGAGAGGATGTGAGACTTTAGACGGAAGACAAGGTCTCGGGTCTCAAGTCTCAAGTCTCAAGTCCTTCCCTTGTCTCACCCTCTCCGGCGCCGCCGAGCACAACCTCAAGAACATCACCGTTCACATTCCCGTCGGATCGTTCACGGTCGTGACGGGCGTCAGCGGCTCGGGCAAGTCGACGCTCATTGACGAGACGCTGAAGCCGGTGCTGATGAACCACTTCTACGGATCGAAGGAGAAGCCGGGCAAGCACCGCAAGGTTACGGGAATGGAGCATTTCGACAAGGTGATTGAGATCGACCAGTCTCCGATCGGACGCACCCCGCGGTCGAATCCGGCGACCTACGTCGGCTTCTTCTCGGAGATCCGCGAGCTCTTTGCGCTGACGGAGGCGGCGAAGGCGCGGGGGTATGCGGCGGGGCGCTTCTCGTTCAACGTGAAAGGCGGGCGCTGCGAGGTCTGCGGCGGTGACGGCGTGCAGAAGCTCGAGATGAGTTTCCTTCCCGACGTCTACGTTACCTGCGAGCAATGCGGCGGCAAGCGCTTCAACGCCGAGACGCTGGAGGTCACGTACGGTGGGAAGAACATCACCGAGGTCCTGGAGATGACGGTCGCCGAGGCGTACGAGTTCTTTGCCAAGGTGCCGTCCCTCGCGCGCAAGCTGAAGACGCTCGTCGACGTGGGCCTCGGGTACATTGCGCTCGGGCAGTCTGCGACGACGCTCTCGGGCGGCGAGGCCCAGCGCATCAAGCTTGCGACGGAGCTTTCCAAGCGCTCGACGGGGAAGACCCTTTATCTCCTTGACGAGCCGACGACGGGTCTCCACTTCGATGATGTCGCGAAACTGATGAAAATCATTCTGAAACTGCGTGATCAGGGCAATACGATTGTCGTCATCGAACACAACACGGACGTGATGAAGTGCGCGGACTGGATCATCGACTTGGGTCCGGGCGGTGGTGACAAGGGCGGAAACCTCGTCTGCGAGGGCCCGATTGAGGTCCTTCGCGCCTGCAAAAATTCTGTTACGGGCAAGTTCCTCTAATCGCGTTTTTTTGATATAATTCTCGCTAGTTTCGATGAGTAGTTTCGTCACAAAGGGGTCCGCTCTCTTCTTGGCGTTGCTCGCGTCCGTTTTGTCGGCGCGGGGCGGCGTCGATGGCTATGTTCGCGAAGAGCTGACCAATCAGATGGGTGCGGGCTGGCCGGGGAAGGCCGAGGTGCATCACTGGTATCGTGAGTCAAACCCGTCCGCCGGCGAGGCCTGGGCGGTTCGCTTTGTCCTGACGGATGCGCATTTCCGCTTCACGACCAGGCTCGGGCTCGATAATGGCACGACGGCCACCAACCGGACGGCGACGTTGTCCGAGATGGCGGCCTCCCTGAAGGCGGAAGGGCGTCATCCGCTCATCGCGATCAACGGAGGCATGGCAAAGACGCCAAGCGGAGATGACTCGACTGATATCGCCAACTTCACGGACGCCCTGATGTCCGACAGCCGGATTCTGAGGGACGTTGTCAGGACTAGTTCGGACGTGCTGCTGACCGAGTCGTCCAGCCATCGGTTTGAGCTGCGCACGGGTAAAAGCGACCGGCACGGCTGGCCCACCGATTCCAAGTCGCAGAAGGTCCGCAACCTGGCGGGGTGGAGCAAATCGCTGCTTCGCTATGAGGACGGGAAGTATGTCGATGTCGAGGTTGGTGACAAGACCCTGAACAACGGATACCAGCATTCGCTTATCGGCGTCAATGAAAACGCGGCTCTTGGGCAGCGCACGCTCATGTTCCTCGTGACGCGGGGCGACGTGGCGGATCGCGACGCCGTCGCCATGCTGGTGACGCTTGGCAGCAAGACGGTGGTTGAAAACGAGGGCGGCGTGTCGGCGGGGCTGTGGTTCGACGGGTCTCATCCCGGCGTTTCGATTCCGGAGACGCCGACGACGAAACTGGCGAGCGGTCTCTTCATAACCTATGAGACGCCGGTTGCCGAGACCGTCAACATTCACGATCCGACCGCCGGCACGAGCGTTGAGAACGACACGTACGCCACGCTGGAGGAGGCGATGCGCGCCGTGACGAAGGAGGAGAGCATCATTTTGACGGCGCCGGTCGAGGTGAAGACGTCGTGTGCGGCTTCGGCTGGCGGCACGCTGACGACTTACTCTAGGGCGGCGCCCGGAACGGCCGTGACGATTGCGGACGGCGTGACGATGTTCGTGGGCGGCATGACGTTCGAGCATGTGATGTTCAAGGCGCCGGACGGTTCGCGCGCCACGGTGAATGTCGGCATGGGGCGGCGGCTCACGGTGGGGACGGGCGTTGTGAACCTTTGCGTCAAGACGGCCGACAAGGGCGGGTTCTGCATGAGCAGCAACCTGACGGCAGAGGTCGTCGTGGACTGTGCGGCGGCGACCGAGGCGGATCCGACCTTCGGCACCTACGACGCGTCCCTGACGGAGGAGGAGCTGGACGCGTGCTTGCCGTTCGTCAGGCATCCGACCGATCCCCTGAAGATCGCGACGGTCAGCGGGAGCTACCTGCGGTGGATGACGGCGGCGGCGCGTGTCGGCGAACGCGTCTACGGCACGCTTGACGATGCGCTCGCGGCGGCGGCCAGGCGTGCAGGTGCAGGCGAGAGCCCGACGGTCGAGATTCTCTGTCCGATTGCGCTGGAGAAATCGACGGCAATTGATTTCAACTGCACGCTGACGGCGACGAACGACGACGTGATGGCGTCGGCCGTCCTGCTGAAGCCGGGCGCGGCGCTGTCCGTCGGAAGCGACGCGCGCGTCCTCTTCGCCGACGTGGCGATCACGAACGCGGCGAAGTCCGCCGTCATCGGCATCGAGCCCAATGGCATTGCGGCTGTTTCGGGCCATGTGGTCGTCGACCGCTTCGAGACGCGGAAGAACGAGTTCGATCCGTCCGAAACGCCGTCGCAGGGCGTCTTCGAGCTGGCGGGCGAGCTGACCGCCCCGGTTCGCCTGGCGAGCATGGCCGGCGACACGGTGGGCACGGTCGTCGGCATTTCGTCCCTGCCAGTGGCCGCAGCGGCTACTGCTGCTGCGAAGGTCGTCAACGCGAATGACGACGAGCAGTGCGCCGAGGCGTTCCTGAACGATGAAGGCGGCGTTGCGCTGCGCTGGCGCGTGGCGGATGTGTCGGACGAAGACGCGGTCGTGCGTCTCAAGCAGGGCGGCGTGACGACGAACTACCGCTCCTTGCGGACCCTGTTCCGCGCGCTTTCGGGAAATGCCGAGGCCGAGGTCGTCATCCTCAAGGACTGCGCGCTGACGGAGCCGCTGACGATCGCCGCGGGCACGCAGGTCAAGCTCGTGTCGGACGGCGAAGATCCGGCGGTCGTGTCAGTTCCGCCGAGTTCGGCGTCCGCGTTGGTGTCCGTTTCCGGCATCCTGACGCTGGAGAACGTCGTCTTTGACGGCTCGAACCTCGGACCGAATGAGAAAAGTGCGTCGGCTTTCCGCGTCGAGAAGAACGGACAGCTCACGCTCGGCGCACAGGCGGGCGTCCAGTCCGTTCAGCTTAACAGTTCGTCCGCTGGTGCCGTTTATGTCACGAAGGGCGGCACACTGACGATGACGGGCGGGAGCCGGATTTCCGGCATCACGGGCGGGAGGTCGACTTCCGCGGCGGTTCATCTTGCCTCAGGTGCGGTCTTCAACGCGCAGGGTGGTCAAATCGTCGACTGCGTGCAGCCGCAGGGCGGTGTTCGCGTCGATGGCGCGAGGATGAACGTCAGTGGTTCGTTGACGGTCCGGGGAAATGCCACTTCGCGCGGCGTGGTCAAGAACGTGGCGGTGGAGACCAGCGGCAAGCTGGTGCTGGCCGACGGTCGGCGTCACTTTTGGCAATGCGGACGGGGAGACATTCGGCACGGTGACGGCCGGTGGCGATTCGGCCGAGCATTTCATCTGCGACGTGAAGCCGGACGGGAAGACGCTTCACGGCAAGGCGGTCGGGGGAAATCTTGTCTGGGAGGCGGATGTCGTCGTTCCTCCCGCGATGGTTCGGGTTAATGATAGCTCGACGCCCTATGGCACGCTGCAGGACGCCGTCGACGCGGCGGCGGCGGGTGATAGGCTGACAATCCTGGCACCGTTGGCGATCAGCTCGATGCCGGTTCGGATCGACAAGGCGCTCACGCTGTGTGCGGGCGATCCCGCGTTTGTCGTCACGCGCGCGTCGCTGGACCGGACGAACGTCAACACGGTGCAGCGCGCAATCGAGATCGCGGCGGACGTGCGTTTCGAGAACATCGTCCTTGG
>CADAKF010000067.1 GCA_902788415.1 uncultured bacterium | reverse complement strand
GCCGCGATCGAGAAGGAGGCGAAAGCCTGAGGTTTAGAAGTTTAGAGGTTTAGAGGTTTAAAGATATGGCTATAGTATTCCAGAAACCGAAGGCGCTGACGGATGCGGTCCTGCACTACTGTCCGGGCTGCACGCACGGCATCGTCCACCGTCTCGTCGCGGAGGCGATCGACGAGCTCGGCATCGAGGGCAAGACCATCGGCATCGCGCCGGTCGGCTGCTCCGTGATGGCGTACGACTACTTCGCCTGCGATATGATCGAGGCCTCGCACGGCCGCGCTCCCGCGGTCGCGACGGGCGTGAAGCGCTCGCTTCCCGACCATGTGGTCTTCACTTACCAGGGCGATGGCGACCTCGCGTCCATCGGACTGTGCGAGACGGTGTCCTGCGCGTGCCGCGGCGAGAACGTGACGATCATCTTCATCAACAACGCGATCTACGGTATGACGGGCGGCCAGATGGCACCGACGTCGCTCGTGGGGCAGGTCACGCAGACCTCGCCGTACGGACGCGACCCTAAGACGCAGGGCATGCCGATTCGAATCTGCGAGCTGCTGTCGACCCTGGATGCGCCGGCCTACCTCGAGCGCGTCGCCGTGAACTCGGTCGCGCACGTTCGCCAGGCGAAGAAGGCGATTCTGAAGGCGTTCAAGAACCAGGTCGAGGGCAAGGGCTTCTCGCTCGTCGAGGTCGTCTCGACGTGCCCGACGAACTGGGGCCTTACGCCCGAAAAGGCCTGCGCCTTCGTCGAGGAGAAGATGATTCCTTTCTATCCATTGGGCTGCTATAAGGACAAGGAATGAGGATGAGCTATTAGCTGTTGGCTATTAGCTTTTAGCGAATGGCTCTAATTTGAGGCTAAAAGCTAATCGCTAACCGCTAACAGCTTGTAACTGAAAGGAGTTTTGAAAATGACTTATGAGACAATAATGGCTGGTTTCGGCGGGCAGGGTCTCCTGTTCTCCGGCAAGGTCCTCGCGCACGCGGCACTCATTGAAAACAAGGAGCTCAGCTGGCTTCCGTCCTACGGACCCGAGATGCGCGGCGGCACATGCAACTGCTCGGTGATCGTCTCGGACGATCCGGTCGGCTCGCCGATCATCGCGCATCCGAACGTCCTGATGGTGATGAACGAGCCGTCCCTCGACAAGTTCGAGGACACGGTCGCCCCGGGCGGCACGATCTTCGTCGACTCGGCGCTCATCGCCCGCAAGGTGAAGCGCACGGACGTCGAGGTCGTCTACATCCCGGCGACGCAGATGGCGAAGGACATGCAGGCGGTCTCCCTCGCGAACATGATCATCCTCGGCGCGATCGTCGAGAAGGTGAAGTGCGTCAAGTACGAGACCGTCATCGAGGCCCTCAAGCACACCATTTCCGCCCGCAAGGCGAACCTCCTCGACCTCAACCTCAAGGCGGTCGAGGCGGGAGCGAAGTTCATCAAGGGATAAGACCATGAGCGAAGAGAACGGCAATATCCTCGATCTCGGTTCCATCGACTTCACGCCCGCATGGGCGAAGAAGGAGGCCGGAGTGAATCTCGGGAAGATTCGTCCTGAAAGGGATGAGAGGGAGAAAGGAATCAGGGATCAGGGATCGGGGATTAGGAAGCCCTTTGGAGACAAGAAGCCGTTCTCGAAGAAGCCGTTCGGAGACCGGAAGCCGTTCGACCGCAAGCCGCGGTTCGCGGAGCGGCCGAAGCCGCTTGAGGCCGAGGTGAAGATCCTGCCCGAGACGAAGGCACTCGGCACGATCATCCGCAAGCTGCAGGGCGACACGCACGCCTATAAGCTGAAGGATCTCGCGTATTTCTTCCTCGACAATCCGTCGTCGGTCTTGCTGAAGATCACTCCCAAGGCGAAGCAGGGCGGCGAAGGGCGAGATGCGGGAGACGCGAGACGCGAGGTGTTTTACCAGTGTAAGGCCTGCGGGTTCGCGTCGACGGACCAGGGCGATGTCCTCGAGCATGTCGTGAGCGCGCACCTGGGCGAGTACTACGACTCGAAGGAGGTCGAGTGTGAGCCGCCGAAGGGGAATTTCAACTGCGTCGCGAAATGCGGGCTTTCGGGCGTTCTCCTCGGGCCGCCGAACATCCACGAGTTCAGCGCCGTCGTGAAGGAGATGATCCGCACGAAGTATCCCGAGATGTCCGAAGAACAGTACCGTTCGCACATCGAGATGGTGCGCGACGCGGACACGATCGAGGAGTGGCGCAAGGGCGCGACGAAGCGGACGATGTTCTTCGCGAAGGGGACGGCCGACCAGGAAGGTGCGCAGGGTCTCACGCGCGAGCAGGCCGAGGGTGAGTTCAAGCGGACGATCCTGCCGTCGCTCATCGACCAGCCGAAGCACCTGATGATCACGGCCGAAGTCGCGATGAAGAGTCCGGTGAAGCCGCTCCAGTGGGCGGTGAGGGATGCGGTCGAGGCCGAGCGCCGCGCACCCTACAACATGTGCTTCGCGCTCCGCGGCGCGTTCCATCACCGCAAGCTCAAATTCTTCCGCGTCAACGAGGCGCGGGGCCAGGAGTTTGTGACGAACGTCGAGTACAAGGAGTTCGACGCGGAGCACGCGATTCCCGAGCTCGCCGCCGCAGCGAAGTGGGTGTCCGAACATCCGTGCTGCGACAAGTCCGAGTTTCCGGCGGAGATCGCAGACTTCGAGAAGAGCCTCAGTTGGCTCGTCACGACGGGACACGCCGTCGCGTTTACGAACGGCGTCTATTCGATGGTCGAGAAGTTTCCGAAGTACGGCCCGCAGTGGAAGAAGCGGTCGGCGCAGCCAGCTGCGCCGACCGAGTCGAAGTCGGAAGTCGAAGTCGTGGAGAATCCGGTAAAGGCCGAAGAGCAGACGCCGGTTGAGAGCGTTGAGACGATTGCGAAGAAAGAAGAGGTGAAAGATGAGGCTGCCGCTCAGTTGGCTGAATGAATTTGTCAAGATCGATGACGTCGATCCGAAGGAGCTTGCCGAGAAGCTGACCCGCGCAGGTCTGCAGGTTGAGGCGATTGAGACCGTGGGCGGAAATCCACTTTCCGACCTCATCGTTGTCGCCGAGGTACTCGCGTGCGAGGCGCATCCGAACAGCGACCACCTGCATGTCTGCACCGTGACGGACGGCAAGGAGCAGTTCCAGGTCGTCTGCGGCGCGCCAAACATGCGCAAGGGCATCAAGACCGCGTTCGCAAAGATCGGCGCGCCGATTCCCGGATTCCTCGACAAGAACGGCAAGCCCGAGAAGATCAAGAAGGGCAAGCTCCGCGGCGTTGAGAGCTTTGGCATGTGCTGCTCGGAGAAGGAGCTCTGCATCGGCGAGGGGAACGACGGCATCATCGAGTATCCGGCGTCGACGCCGAACGGCGCGCTCGTGCGTGATCTTGCGGGGCTTGAGAAGCCGGAGACCGTCTTTGACATCGAGGTGACCTGGAACCGTCCGGACGCGCTGTCGGTTCTTGGGCTCGCCCGCGAATTCGGCGCGATTCTGCGTCGCCCGGTGACGCTGCCCGCGGTGGATTTCGCGGAGTGCGATGTAGACGTCAACGACGAGGTGAAGGTCGTCGTCGAGGAGCCGGCGAAGTGTCCGCGCTACACGGCGCGCGTCATCACCGAGGTGACGGATGGTCCGTCGCCCGCGCTCATTGCGAAGCGCCTGGAGCTCTGCGGCGTCCGTTCGCTCGGACTTGTTGTGGATGTCACAAACTACGTTCTTATGGAACTCGGCGCGCCGATGCACGCCTTCGATCACACGAAGCTCAAGGACCGCACGGTCGTCGTCCGCTGCGCGAAGGAGGGCGAGACGATCAAGACGCTGGACGGTGTCGTTCGCAAGCTCGACCCGTCGATGCTCGTCATCTGCGACACGGAGAAGCCGAACTGCATCGCGGGCGTGATGGGCGGCGCGGATTCCGAGATCGCCGCCGGCACGAAGACTGTGATGCTCGAGAGCGCGCTTTTCGATCCCGCGAGCATCAAGGACACGTCGACGAAGCTCGGGCTCTCGAGCGAGTCGAGCTATCGTTACATCCGCGGCGTCGACAAGGCGGTCGCCGACCTCGCGTCGCGTCGCGCGGCGCATCTCCTTCAGAAGTATGGGAACGCCAAGGTTGCGAAGGGCTTCGTCAACGTGGACAACCGCGTCGTGTGCGGTCCGGTCGAGCCGTTCAACGCGATTCCCGGCGTCGTCTACCAGTACAACGCGCCCGTGAAGCTCAACTTCGACCGTGCGCGCAAGCTGATTGGCATCAACATCGGCAACGACGCGATGGTGTTTCTCCTGGAGTCGATTGGACTCAGGACCGTAAAGAAGCACGATCACTTCGCTGCGTCCGAGGAGGTCGAGTTCGCGATTCCCTCCTGGCGCTGGGATCTCTCGATGGAGGCGGACCTTGTCGAGGAAATCGCGCGCCTCTACGGCCTTGACAACATCCCGGACACGATGCCGTCCGCCCCGAGCGTTTCGCCGCTTTCCGACGCGCCGTTTCGCGCGAAGTGCAGGCTGCGCGAACTCTGCATGGGTCTCGGCTTCTCCGAGGCGATGCACTACTCGTTCCTGTCCGAGAAGGAACTGAACGACTTCGATCCGCGCGAGGAGACGAAGAAGGCGCGGCTTGCGATTCCCGATCCCGTCTCGGCCGAATACGGCGTCATGCGCGACTCGCTGCTGCCGCAGATGTACGCGGCGCTCGGGCGCAACGCCTCGCACCAGCTCGAGACGACGATGCTCTTCGAGACCGGCAAGGTCTTCGGACAGGTGACGATTCCCGCGAAGGGCGACATGCCGGCGAAGACGCAACCGACCGAGAAGGAGATGCTTTCGCTCGGATTGGTCGGGCCGGTCGGGCGCGAGGCGCTCCGCCGTCGCGCCGCGGTCACGGAGGAGGAGGCGCTTCTCTGGATGAAGGGCGCCGTCGAGGAGCTGCTGGCGAAGCTGCATGCTGGCAAGGTCGAGTTTGCGGCGGCCGATTTCCCGGCCTTTGCGACGGGCGCCGCGCTCGCCGTGAAGCTGAACGGGAAGGTCATCGGCCGGCTGGGGGCCGTTTCGTCGAAGCTCCGCCATCCGTTCCGCCTGACGACGCAGATGGCGCTCTGCGAGCTGGAGACGAAGCCGCTCCTGAAGAATTTCGCCGCAGTCGGCCGGGTGTCGGCCGTGCCGCAGTTCCCGTCCGTCAAGCGCGACGTCGCGCTCAAGATCGCGAAGGGCGTCACGAACGAGACGATCGAGTCCGTCATCCGCAAGAACGGCGGCAAGGAGCTTGTGAAGGTTGACCTCTTCGATGTCTTCAAGGATTCGCGCGCGTATGCACTCGAGTTCCGCAGCGCCGAGAAGACGCTCACGGACGATGAGGTCGGAAAGGCCTTCCAGCGGATCGTCGACGCCCTCAAGGCGACCGCCGGCATCGAAGTGAGGGAGAGTTGATTTTTGGAGCGTAGATCCTGGGTTGCACGCGGATTCAGCAGATATTTCTTCGACCGACATTTGAATATGGGCGTCAGCCCAAATTTGGAACGACGGGTTCCGGGGGTTCTGTGCTACGGCAACGTGGGATCTTTTTAGAAAAGGGATCAGGGATGAGGGATGAGTGCAGAGGACGTTTTCTCCTTTTTGCCGCGGCTGTGACGATGGCGGCGGGAGCTTTTGCATTTCAGCCAGTTCCCGACGCAAGTGTAAAGTCGCTTAAGATCACCCGCGGCAAGTCCTTCTCGAAGGGGTTGGTCTTTGTCAACGGAAAGGTCCTGTTGCCGCCGTACGTCGTCGAACGTCGGGGAACCGGCATCCGCATCAACGAACAGGCCGTGACGGGGGAGGTCGTTGCCTGGGACGACTTTCTCAAGACGCAGCCGAACGTGAAGGCGGAGAAGAAGGACGTCGAGGTCGTGACGTCTAAGCTGGTCGTCGTCAGGCCCGAGGAGCCAGAGGAGCCGGCGGAATCGGAAGAAGAGGTCGATCTGGACGATCTTTTCGATGACGAGGCCGACGCCGGGGACGGGGAAGGCGAAAAGAAGGACGAGAAGCCGGAAAAGCCGCAGTCGTCCGTTGTTCGTCAGGAAGTGAGGAGCACGAAGACCATCGTCTCCTATTCGATCGACGGGGATTTTGTCCCGAATGACGCGTCGAAGGCGCTACTCGCCCGCGTCAACGCGAAGCGGACGGAAATCGACAAGAACCTCCGCATGGGCGGATTTGTCTTCTTCGGGAACCGCTACGATCCGTTCGTTGGAAACGAGCGCATGCTGCAGGACATGGTCAAGGTCCTTCCGGATCTGATGAAGACCGCGGCGAACGAGAAGGACTTTGTCGCCAAGGCGCAGGCGACCGGTCTCAGCTATCTGGGCGGAAGGATCCTCAGGGACCTTTACCGGAATCGTGTCGACTATCCGAAGCTCCAGAAGTACCGTCGCCGCACGGCGGCCGGGGCGGAGCTGGATCCTGCGCTGAAGGATCTGGCCAAGCCGCTTTTCTAAACAATCGAAACCTGAAAGGCAATTGAAGATGAACAAGCTTGCTCAAGGACTCAACAAGACGCTTGGCGGCGCGGCGGAGTTTCTCTCCGACGCGGGCAAGCGGATGTATTTTCCCTATGGCGGCATCCTCGGACAGAGTGCAGAAGCCAAGGGCTGCGACATCAACGCGACGATCGGCATGGCGTTCGAGGAGGACGGCTCGCCGCTCGTGATGAAGTGCTTCTCGAAGAACCTTGGGCTCGACAAGAAGGCGTTTCTCTATGCCGGAAGCTTCGGGCTGCCCAAGCTCCGCGAGCAGTGGAAGGCGATGGAGGTCAAGAAGAACCCGTCCCTCAGGGGCGTGAAGTTCTCAAATCCCGTCGTCACGAACGCGCTCACCCACGGCATCCGCATCGTCGCGGAGCTCTTTGCGGGTAAGTCGGACGAGCTGGTCTGCCCCGATCTCTTCTGGGACAACTACGAGCTCGTCTTCCAGGAGGCGGTCGGCTGCAAGGTCAGGCACTTCAACACGTTCAAGCGCGGCAGTTTTGACGCGGCCGCGATGAAGGCCGCGCTGCTTGCGCCCGGAAAGAAAAAAGTCCTCATCCTCAACTTTCCGAACAACCCGACCGGCTACACGGCGACGCTTGCGGACGCGAAGAAGATCGTCACCGCGGTGAAGGCCGCCGCGAAGGCCGGCAAGAGAATCGTGGTCGTCTGCGACGACGCCTACTTCGGGCTCGTCTACGAGAAGGGCATCCACGGCGAGTCGCTCTTCGCCGAGTTTGCGACGCTCGACCGGAATATCCTCGCGGTGAAGCTCGACGGCACGACGAAGGAGGACTACGTGTGGGGCCTTCGCGTCGGCTTCATCTCCTTTGCGTTCAAGGGCGCGACGGACGAGCAGCTGAAGGCGCTCGAGGCAAAGGCGGCGGGCAACGTCCGCAGCTGCATCTCCAACGCCTCGTCGATCGGCCAGCACCTCGCGATCGCCGCATTCGCCGATCCGAAGTACGCGGCGCAGAAGAAGGAGAAGTACGCCGTTCTCAAGGCACGCTATCAGGAGATCCGCAAGATCCTGAAGGCGCATCCCGAATATGCGAAGAACTTCGAGGCGATGCCGTTCAACTCCGGCTACTTCATGTGCGTGAAGCCCCTTGGCGTTGACGCCGAGAAGGTCCGCAAGCAGCTGGTCGCGAAGTATTCGACCGGCACGATCATGCTCTCGGGGCTCATCCGTCTCGCGTTCTCGACCATTCCGACGGCGAAGCTCGCGAAGCTCTTTGCGAACGTCAACGCCGCGAGTTGAGGGCGGAAGCATACGCCAAGGTCAATTTCACGCTGGACGTCTACGGGACGCGTCCGGACGGCTATCACGCGCTCCGTTCCGTCGTGCTGCCGATCTCGCTCGCCGACACGCTGGAGATTGAAGCGACCGACGACGGGTTGATCACGAGCGACACCGGCTACGACGACGACCTCTGTGTCAAGGCTGCGCGCGTCCTCAAGTCTTCCGTCTCAAGTCTTCCGCCTTCCGTCGGTGCGGCGATTCGCGTCACGAAGCGCATTCCCGCAGGCAGCGGACTGGGCGGCGGTTCGGCCGATGCCGCGGCGGTTCTGCGGGCGCTGAACGGACTGTGGGGGCTGAACTTTTCGGTTCCGGAACTCGTCGAAATTGGCGCACAGGTCGGTAGCGACGTGCCCGCGCTCGTCCTCGGCGGTCCGGTTCTGATGGAAGGCCGGGGAGAGCGGGTTTCTCGGATCGGTTCGTTAATCGGGCAGCCGAACAACCGAACAATCAATCTTGTTCTGGTGAATCCGGGGATTCACAGTTCGACCAAAGACGTCTATGCGGCGTGTGGGGTGCGGGAGAATGATGCGCCGTCGCCGACGAATGCGATGGCTTCCGCCCTGAAGGCGGGCGATCTCGCGCAGATCGCCGCGGCGGTCTCAAACGATCTCCAGGCGCCGGCCGTGAAGCTCCATCCGGAAATCGCGGATGCACTCGTCTCGCTGCGCACGGCGGGGGCGACGGGCGTGACGATGACGGGGAGCGGTTCCTGCGTCTTTGGCTTTGCACCCGACTCCGCGACGGCCGAACGCATCTCCGCCGAACTCAATTTCCGCGGCCTTCAATCCTGGCCTGTTACCACGTGGCTTTCGTAACGTCTACCAACTACCATCTGCCATCTACCAACTCAGGAGTCCCATGAAATTCAAGCAAGCTATCATCTGGACCCTCGCGCTCCTAGTCGGTGCCGCGCTCGGCATGATCGGTTCGGCGCCGCTCAATTCGTTCATGGACTTTGTCGCGTCCGCCTACACACGCTGCTTCCAGTTCGTCGCCGTGCCGACGGTGGCGCTGGCGATTCTGACGGCGCTGTCGTCGCTCGGAGAGGGGCGTGCGATGGGCAAGGTCTTCGCGAAGACGTTCACGTTCACGGTGCTCACCTCGCTCGTCGCCTCGCTGGTCGGACTCGGGCTTTACCTCATTGTTCAGCCGGGCACGATCGATCCGGATGCGATCGCGAAGGTTTCTGCCGCGGCACAGGACACGGTGAACACGATGGCGAAGGCGCCGGACACGGTCTACGGACACATCTTGAACGCCATTCCGAACAATCTTGTGAATCCGTTCCTGACGGGCAACGTCCTCCCCGTCGTCTTCATCTCCACCGCGATCGGCATCACGATTGCGGTCTTCGAGAAGAAGAGCGAGAACGTGAAGGCGCTCCACAAATGTCTGTGCGGACTGCAGGAGGTGTTCTTCGGCATGATCAAGGGCCTCATCTGGGCGCTTCCGGTCGGCATCGTCGCGTTTGCCGCGCAGCTCTCCGCGCAGATGTCCGCCGGCGTCGTGATCGGCTCGATCGGCAAATACGTCCTTGTGGTCCTCGGCGGCAATGCCATCCAATTCTTCGTCATCCTGCCGCTCTTCTGCTTCCTCCGCGGCATCAACGGCTACAAGGTGATGCACCAGATGGCACCGGCCATTCTGATGGCGCTCTTCACCAAGAGCTCGGCGGCGACGCTGCCGGTCACCGTCGCAACGGCGGAGTCGAACATGAAGGCGAAACCGTGGGTTGCGCGCTTCATCCTGCCCTTGTGCTGCACGATCAACATGAACGGTTGCGCGGCGTTCATCTGCGTCACTTCGCTCTTCGTGATCCAGAACTCGCCGGAATGCGGCATCGCGCTGACCCTCCCGACGATGTTCGTCTGGGCGGTCGTCGCGGTCATTTGCGCGCTCGGCAACGCGGGTGTGCCGATGGGATGCTACTTCCTCACGCTCTCTCTCATGGCGGGCGTCGGCGGCAATCTCATGATCCTCGGCGTCATTCTCCCGATCTACACGATCATCGACATGATTGAGACGGCGGAGAACGTCTGGTCCGACTGCTGCATCTGCGCGATCGTCGATAAGGTAACGCCCGACAAAGTTTGATATAATATGCAACGACATTGTCCCGTGGTGTAGTGGCCGCACAGAGGTTTTTGATACCTTTAGTCTTGGTTCGAATCCAAGCGGGACAACCAGTTGATTTTAGGGAAAGAAGGCAATCATGATTGATATCAAGAAACTGAGGGATGATTTTGACAAGACTGCCGCGGAGCTCGCGCGCCGCGGGGTCGAGAAGGAGCGCCTCGAGAAGGCGCGCGACCTTGATTCGAAGCGTCGGGTGCTCGTCGCTGAGACGGAAACTCTGAAGGCGAAGCGCAACGCCGCGTCGAAGGAGATCGGCGCGATCGCCAAGGCCGGCGGCGACATCGCCGCGGCGAAGGAGGAGATGCGCAAGGTTGGCGACCGCATCGCCGAGATCGACAAGGAGCTCGGTCAGGTCGAGGTCGATCTTCGCGAGACCCTCCTGATGATTCCGAACATTCCGGCGCCGGAGATTCCGACGGGCATGGATTCGACGGCCAATGTCGTCGTCCGCAAAGTCGGTGAGTGGAAGGATCCGGACTTTAAGATCCTCGACCACATGACGGTCGGCGAGAAGCTCGGCATCTTCGATTTCCCGCGCGGCGTGAAGCTGACGGGGACGGGCTTCCCGATCATCCTCGGGCAGGGCGCGAAGCTCCAGCGTGCGCTCATCCAGTACATGCTCGACCTCCACTGCCAGAAGCAGGGCTATACCGAGATGCTGCCGCCGTTCGTGGTGAACTCGGACTCGATGACGGGCACGGGCCAGCTCCCGAAGTTCGCGGAGGATCTCTATCACTGCCAGATCGACGACTTCTGGCTTATTCCGACCGCCGAGGTGCCGGTCACGAACTACTACCGCGACGACATTCTCGACGGCAAGAAGCTGCCGATCAAGCTGACGGCGTACACGCCGTGCTTCCGCCGCGAGGCGGGCTCGGCCGGCAAGATGACGCGCGGCATGCTGCGCGTCCACCAGTTCGACAAGGTCGAGATGGTGAATTTTGTGCATCCCGACACCAGCTTCCAGCAGCTCGAGATTCTGGTGAAGGAGGCCGAGGACGTGCTGACGGGCCTCGGGCTTCACTTCCGCGTCCTCCAGCTCTGCTCGGGCGACATGGGCTTCTCGGCGGCGAAGTGCTATGACCTGGAGCTCTGGGCGCCGGGCGAGCAGCAGTGGCTCGAGGTTTCCTCGTGCAGCTGCTTCACCGACTACCAGGCGCGCCGTCTCAACTGCCGCTTCAAGGATCCGGCGGACGGCAAGACGAAGCTCGTCCACACGCTGAACGGCTCGGGTGTGGCGCTGCCGCGTCTTATGGTCGCGCTCCTCGAGCAGCACCAGAATGCCGATGGATCGGTCACGATTCCCGAGGTGCTCCGTCCGTACATGAACGGGCAGGAGAAGCTTCTGCCGGTCAAGTAAGATAATCGGGCGGAAGCTGAAGTCTGCTGGCAAGTCGACTTCACGTTTTGACGGCCGAATTTGCGGTACCGCGCGCATTCGCGAAATGCGCGAAATCATTGGCTATACCGTTTCAACGAATTGACACGAATGCTTCTGGGCTTGAAGCTGATAGATTTGATACAATATTCGCCATGAGAAGCAATGCTGAATTTCGGAATCTGGCGTGGAAGCGCCTTTGGGCGGATCATTGGTTCGGACGGCTCTTCGGCGGCGGGCTTCTGCTGGGGCTCTGCGGATACGCGGTGCAGGTCGTCTTGAGCGGCATTCTCGGACGGCTGGGTGTTCAGAGCTGGATTGAGTACCTGCAGGCCGTAGCCCAGAACCGTCAGGACCTGACGACACCGATTCCGAACCTGACGTCGAACTATGTCTCTCAGGCCTCTTCGTCGACGTTGCTGACGTTTTTTTTCTCGTTCCTGATGGCGGGTATCGCGTCGTATGGTGGGGCGGTCATTTTGAGGAAATGCCTTGCGAATGACGAGAAGGATTGGCTTGGAGAGGCGTTCGGCGGGTTCAAGTTCCCGTTCGGCATGCTGTGGCTGCAGGTCCGCTACTGGCTCATCTGTTTTGGCTGGGGTTTCATTGCCTTATTCGTACCAGGCGTTCTTTGCGGTGCAGGATATCCGTTTGCGAAGGGACTTCCGCTGATGCAGCTGTCGATTGTCGTCGGCTTTTTTGTGATAGCCGCCCTCTGTTGGGTGATTTGGATTTATTGCATTCCGTTTTACCGTTACCGCTTTCTCTGGCTCGTCAAGGCCGAGCATCCGGAGTGGGGCGCGGGGGAGTGCATCAGGGCCTGTCGCAAGCTGATGAAGGGCAATATGCTCAAGTCGTTCCGGCTCGACTGCTCCTATTGGAAACCGATCACACTGGTGCTTCTCCTGGTGCTGCTGGTGATGGCCATCATCCTGTCGGTGGCGCCGTTTAAGAGCAATGTGCCGATCGTCGCATTGCTGGTGAGTGCCACGGTTTTCGCGTTTCTGGCCTGCGTCGTCGGTGCCGTCGTGCTCGGACAGTACATTTCGGTCGGACAGGGCTTCCTCTATGAGGACCTGAAGGACGGTCAGACCACGGAACAAAACGAAAGGAACGCATAAATGAACTGGTATCTCGGTTGCTGGAAGAAGTACGCGGAGTTCTCCGGGCGCGCGCGCCGCCAGGAGTACTGGATGTTCCTCCTCTTCAACTTCCTTGCGAGCATTGCCGTCGGCATCGTCGACGGGATTCTCGGGACGACGGGTACGCTCGGCGGACTCTATTCGCTGGCCGTCCTGATTCCGTCCCTCGCCGTCGCGGCTCGTCGTCTGCACGATACGGACCATAGCGGCTGGTGGCAGTTGATTGTGCTCATCCCGCTAATCGGCTGGATTATCCTCCTTGTTTTCCTCTGTGGCGACTCCAAGCCGGGCGAGAACCGCTTCGGACCGAACCCGAAGGGGTTGTAGGTTGCGGGCAGGGAGGTCCGCCAGCCCGAGCCGGTCCCGTTGACAGGGCGGGGCAAAATATGATAAAGTAATCGCGTGATTACCTTATAAGGAGGCACGCGATGAAGGAAAAGAGGGAACGGGCGGACGGCCGCGAAACGCGCGAGGCGATCCTTGCGGCGGCGGCCGAGGAATTCTCGGCGAAGGGCTTTGCGCTCGGTTCGATGCGGACGATCTGCGCGAACGCGGGGGTGAACTCTGCGCTCGCGAGCCGCTACTTCGGTTCGAAGGAGGGGCTTTACAAGGTTGTCGCCAAGCGACTCTTCGGCGACTTGGGCGAGCCGCTCGCGGAACTCGCGAAGGGTGTCACGAACGCCGCGGAGTGGAAGGTGGCACTCAAGGAGTGGATCGACGACTTCCTCTTCATGACGATTCCGACGGAGAAGGCGCAGAAGCTGTGTGCGGGGCTCTTCCGTCACGAGGTCGTCTCCCCGACCAAGTTCCACGCCGAGTTCAAGCGCGACTTCGGCAAGCCGGTCGCCGACGCGCTGAAGGAGCTCCTGGCGATGGCGCTCGACGACGAGTACGCAATCGAGCTCTGGGCGTCGTCCGTCTGGGCGCAGGTGAGCATTTATGCCTTGGCCGACAGGAAGTGGCACGCGTCGTTTCAGCCGAA
>CADAKF010000066.1 GCA_902788415.1 uncultured bacterium | reverse complement strand
TGTCCACCTATCGCGAGGTTTTGACGGATTACTTCTCGCATGTCATTCCGGTGACGGTGAATGCGCTTGCGTCCACGCATTGGAGCGTGACGCCGAATGCCAGCTGGATTTCCGTGGTTGACGCGGGTAACGGCGTCGGCAGTGATTCGGTTAGCTTGGCAATCGCCGACAACCTCAACGGAGCGACGCGTTACGGCACCGTGACCATCGGCACGGAGACATTGCTGATCGTGCAGGGCGAGCCGATTACCATCCTTCCCGAAACGGCCACGGCGGCGGTGGGCGGTGCGAACGGATTCATCTCGGTCGGGGCGTGTCCGGAAGTTTCGTGGATTGCTACGATTAAAAGTAATTGGCTTTCGATTCTCGGCAACACGGCGCAGGGGACGGGGTGCGGAAACGTGGTTTACACGGCATCGCCCAATCCAACGCTTTACGAGCGCACGGGGATTATTGAGGTCGCCGAAAATGGCGGTCAACACGGTTATCCGGTGCGGACGCATACTGTGACTCAGCCGGCGGCGACGGCGTCGCTGTCGTCCAAGGGCTATGAGTTCGAGGCGCGCGGTGGTGTGTGTTCCGTGTCCATTGATACGGCGAATATTGTCGAGTGGAAGGTTGATGGATGTCCGGACTGGTTGACGGTTCCGACGGGGACGACGGGTGTTGGGCCAGCGACGGTCAAGTTACAGGCGGCGGAGAACAACACGGTCTATCCGCGGACGGTCACATTGAAGATTGCAGAGAATGATTTTGTGGTGGCGCAGAGGGGGCGTGGCGTGGAGGTGGAGTACGACTCCATCCTTTTCGGGACGGACGGCGGACTCGGGTCGTTCTCGATCCATCCTGACGGGGATGTCGCCTGGAACGCGGTGTCGTCCGATCCGACGTGGATCACGGTGTTCCAGAACGAATCGGGGACGGGAGATGCGGTAATTCAGTACATTGTTTCGCCGTATTTGGATACTGGTGCCGCGCGGACGGGGTACATTGAAGTCGGCGACAAGAAGGTGTACATTACGCAGCGGCCGTACGAGATGAACATCGATCCGTACCTCGCGACGGTGACGGGCGACGCGGGCAGTGGGCAGGTCGGCATCTCCGCGCCGATTGGATCGGTGTGGGAGGCGGTTGCGACCGAGCCGTGGATTCGGGTGATGACGAGGTCCGGTTCGGGCAACGGGACGGTCACCTACCAGTTTACGGAGAACCTGACGGGCAAAGTGAGAACCGGCAAGATCATCATTTCCGGCGAGGAGTACACCATCAATCAGATGTATCGCGTGGTGATGTCCGTCGACGTGGAGGGACGCGGCAGCGTGACGGGCGCGGGAGCTTACGATTACGGTGCCGAAGTGACGCTGACGGCGACACCGGAGGCGGACTACAGCTTCTCGCACTGGTCGGGTGCGGCGAACGGGACGGACAATCCCGTGACGATCAAGATCGACGAGGCCTGCAAGGCGACGGCGCATTTCGTTCCGCTGACGCCGGAGTTCACCAAGGCCGAGTCGAGCACGGACGGCGTGGCGCTTAAGTGGTTGAATCTCGCGTGGGCGGTCAGGTACAACATCTACCGTGCGCCGTCGAGTCAGATTCCCGATAGCGCGCTGGCGACGGTGGTCGCGGACGGCACCTGCGAATACTTCGACGCGTCCGGCGAGGTCGGCCAGACCTACTGGTACTGGGTCGAGGCGGTCGGCGCGACGGACACGACCGAGTGCAAGCAGCCGGTGTCGGGGACGAAGCAGAAGCCGATCGTCATTTCGCCGATCACCTACGCGAACCTGCACGGGGCGACGCATGCGAACCCCGAGACGTATCAGGAGGGGACGGTCGTTGCGTTCACGCCGCCGAGCGGACGGACGGGCTACACCTTCATGGGCTGGACGCCCGCGGCAATCACGGCGGAAATGACGGGTGCGCAGACCGTGACGGCGGGATGGCGGGCGAACTCCTATCAGATCGCCTACTACGCGAACGGCGGATCGGGGACGATGACGGCGACCGACTGCAATTACGATCAGGAAGGCGAGATCGCGGCGAACGGCTTCACGCGTAGCGGGTACGTCTTCAAGGGCTGGGCGACGGAGGAGGACGGCGAGGTCGTGTACCAGCCGGGCGATAAGGTGACGAACCTCACGAGCAACGACAGCGGCGTGGTGAAGCTGTATGCGGTCTGGGAGGTGGAGGTGCTGGAGAATCCGGTGATCACGCCTGGTAACGGGACGATCTTCATGGCGGACAGCTGCATGGTGTCGATCTCGTGCGCGACCGAGGGGGCGACCATCTACTATTCGACGACGGCTGTGCCGCGTCCGATCCCCGGCAGCGTCTATTCGGCGCCGTTCGAGATTTCCAAGACGACGACCGTTTATGCGTTCGCGAAGAAGGGCGATCAGCAGAGTGCGACCGTGATGGCGACAATCACGAAGAAGACGCTGACGCTTGCCGAGGCGGCGGGAGCGGCGGATCTGTCGTTTACGACGGGTGGATTGGCCGCGTGGAGACCGACGGCGGATGCGACAACAGAGACAGGATTCTCGGCGCGGAGTGGGACGATGCCGGCGGCGGAGACGGGTACGAACGAGAGCTGGATGGAGCTGACGGTCTCTGGAGCGGGAACGCTGACCTTCAACTGGCGCGTTGATTGTGAGGATGACGGCTCCGATACGGCGACCTGGGATCACCTGGCGTATTCGGTCGATGGCGAGGAGATCGATGGCATTGACGGGCTTACGGATTGGGAGGAAGTGACCATATCCTTTGCTGAGGGCGGCTCGCACGCGGTTCGCTGGACGTACGTGAAGGACTATTACGACGAGCCGATGGACATCGAGGATTGCGGATGGGTCGAAGGCGTCGTCTGGACGCCGAGTGCCGCGCCGGAGACCAAGCCAATCGTCGAGGGCGATAAGGGCGCGACGGTGACGGGCGATGCCGAGACGGGGTTTGTCGTCAAGCCGAGCGAAGGGAAGACTGCGGTTGAAGTGACGATTCCGCAGGGCGTGGATGCCGCGAAGGTGACGGTCGAGGTGTCGCCGAAGGTGGCGAGCGTGAAGCCGAACGGGGCGAAGGTGAAGGTTGTCAGCGGAGGCGCTGACATTACGGAGTATCTGAATGTACCTGCGGCGGATGGGAACGGAGTTGTCAACCTTGCGAAAGCGACGGTTAAGGAGGAGATCGTCAGGGAGGCGATGGATACGGAGAAGGGCGCGAAGATTGAGTTGAACGCAGCAGATCCGAAATTGATAACGCCGAACACCCGTGTGGGATTGTTCTACCAACTCCGTGAAGGTGTGACGCTTGAAGGGATGTCGAATGGAGATAGCACCATTGGTGACGGTAACCCGTGGAAACCGGAGATCAAGGTCAAAGGCGGCAATTCAGCGTTCTACTCCATCGGAGTTGGCAAGGGCGAGTAGTAAGGCCCCGATTCATTAGCATCCCATAGGCGCGAAACCGCTCAGGTCTAAACGCCTGAATCGGCGTTTATCCTTCGCGTTTTCTCGTCTATGGGATGGAGATGAGTGAGAGGTTTTCAGAAAGTCGCGGTCGAATGCCCGAGCCTTTCGAGGGTCGACACTAATGGTGGGGTTCGGGTGGTGGGGTTGTGCGAAATTAGGGTATAACCCGACTTTGCCACTTCATTTTCTGAAAAGAGCGGTCTGAGCCAATGTTCACGCGGGTTGTGTGAAACATCAGCCGTAATTTATGCTGCGGCGCATCCGGCGGAGATTTTGCGGCGGCGGCGTTTCTTTCGGCGGCTGTCGGCTTATAGGAAAACTGGAGATTTTGGTGGATAGCATTGTGGCGTGATGTGCGGTCGGTTGATCGGTATGCGCACGGTTCGATGAGAGGTCAGCATTTGATATAATATGGGCATGAAACGCATATTCCTTTTTCTCGTCACGAACATCGCGGTGCTGGTGACGCTCGGCATTGTCGCCAATGTTCTCTGTGTGCTCCTGTACGGAACTTCGGTCGAGCAGGCGATTGGTCCGGAGTGGACGGTGCTCCTCGTTTACGCATTCGTCTACGGCATGCTCGGCGCATTCATCTCGCTTCTCTTTTCGAAGCCGATTGCGAAGATGTCGTGCGGGGCGAAGACGATCGACGGCACGGAAGGCGAGGCGGAGCGCTGGCTCGTCGCGACGGTCGAGGACCTCGCGCGACAGGCGGGCATCAAGACACCGGAGGTTGCGATCTATCCGGGCGCGGCGAACGCCTTTGCGACGGGCGCGTTCAAGAACAGTGCGCTTGTCGCAGTTTCGACGGACATCATGGGGCAGATGACGAAGGAGGAGCTGCGGGCGGTCTTGGGACACGAGATGAGCCATGTGGCGAATGGCGACATGGTGACGCTGACGCTTGTGCAGGGCGTCCTCAATGCCTTCGTGATCGTCATCTCTCGCGTCCTGGCTTCGGTGATTGCAAATGCGGGCAAGGGTGAGGGCAACCGGCGGAACAACGGCGGGATGTATTTCCTGATGGTATTCGTCTTGCAGATGGCGCTCGGCATTCTTGCCTCGCTTGTTGTCATGTGGTTCTCGCGGAGGCGCGAGTATGCGGCGGACGCGGGATCGGCGAAGCTGCTTGGTACGCCGTCCGCGATGATTGCGGCGCTGAGAAGACTGGGGAATTTGCAACCTGGTGTGCTGCCTGACTCTCTCAAGGCGATGGGTATCGCGGAAGGGAAGAAGACCTCAATCTGGTCCACGCATCCGTCGATCGAGGACCGGATTGAGGCGTTGCAGAACCTGACGTTCTCGCTATGAAGGCTTGGGTACAGAGAGTCACGGAAGCGTCAGTGACGATTGAGGGCGAGACCGTCGCCGAGATCGGGCAGGGCTACCTGGTGCTGCTGGGCGTCACACATGGCGACACAGAAGCAGCCGCGGACAAGATTGCGGACAAGATCGTCAAGCTCCGCATCTTCGAGGATGAGCACGGCAAGACGAATCGCTCTGTCGAAGATGTACGCGGTTCTGTAATCGTCGTATCTCAGTTCACGCTCTATGCCGACACGGAGCACGGGAACCGACCTGGCTTCTCGAACGCGGCGCGCCCGGAGCTCGCGAATCCGCTTTACGAGCGCGTCGTCGCGAAACTGCGCGCGGCGCTGGGGCTGGAGCGCGTTGGGACGGGACGCTTCGGGGCGGACATGAAGGTGCGGCTTCTCAACGACGGACCGTTCTCGGTGGAGCTGCTGGCGTGAGCTGGACCGCTTGGATTCTACTCAGCTCATTCTTTCTCGCGCTTTACGATCTCGCGAAGAAGGCGGGTGTCCGCGACAACGCGGTTCTGCCGGTCCTTCTCTGCTCGACCTGCTGTGGCTGTGCGGCGTTTATCGCAGGGATCTCGGTTTGCGGGAAATTGCCGGCGGTCTTCGCGAACACGAACGAACAAGTGCTGCTGCTTGCGGCGATCAAGTCGGTGATCGTGGCGACCTCGTGGGTTTTCACATTCTATGCGCTTCGGACACTTCCGATCACGATTGCAACGCCGATCCGGGCGTCTGCTCCGGCGCTCGTGTTCATTGCGGCGTTTTTCCTTTACGGGGAGATTCCCTCGTGGATCCAGGCGATTGGGATGCTGGCGGTCTTCGGCGGCTATTTCGCGTTCTCATGGGCAGGCAAGCACGAGGGCATCGACTTTTTTCGCAACAAGGCGGTATGGAGTGCAATCGCGGGGGCGGGCTTCTCGGCACTGTCCTCGATCTGGGACAAGTACGTCTTCCAGGTGCGGGCGATGCCGGTCGAGACGGTGCAGTTCTTCTTCCAGGTCGGACTGGTGTGCGTTTACGCGCTCATCCTCTCGGGGCAGCGACTTCTGAAACTTCCGCATGACCGGTTTGAGTTCCGTTTCACGATTCCGTTCGTCGGGATTCTCCTTGCGGCGGCGGATTGGTTGTATTTCAAGGGACTGGCCGTTCCTGAGGCCCCAATCTCGGTTGGATCGCTTCTCCGCCGTTTCTCGGTTGTCATCACCTTCGTTCTCGGGGCCCGGTTCTTCCATGAGACGAACCTGAAGCGCAAGGCGCTGGCGCTCGCGGCGATTCTTGTCGGCGTTATACTCCTTTGCATCTGATATAATAGTTGTTGTATGGGTTGGCTCGGCATGTTGATCGGAAGTTATGTCGGCGGCTCCGCCTTGGGCGGAGGTCCGCTCTTCCGTTTGCTGGGTGCGATTGCTGGCGCGGTACTGGGGTCGAAGGTTGAGGATTCGGTTCGGGGTAAGCGGCGTGTTGTCTCTGGCAGGGCGACGGGTCCTCACAATCATTCGATGGTTTTTTGTGCGTCGGTTGCCGCCATGCTGGCGAAGATGGCCAAGGCGGATGGCGTCGTCAGTCGCTATGAGATCGCCAGTGTGGAAACCGCCTTTCAGCGACTTGGATTTACGCCAGAGGCGCGGCGATATGCGATTGAGGTTTTTCGCAAGGCGAAGGACGATCCGCACACCATCTACGACTACGCAAGTGACTTTGCGCAGGCGGTTGACTCGGTGGAGGTGCGCGAACTCTTCTACGAGATTCTCTGGGACATCGCCTGTGCCGATGGAAGCGTCAGTTCGAACGAATTGCTGATTCTACAGCGCATTCCGCGTGCGCTCGGAATTCGTCTTGACTGGTATGCGTATTTTGCTGCGCAGCGGATGGCCGGACGGCGGAGCGGCGGGGCTGTGTCGCGCGATCCGCTGGCGGACGCCTACGCGGTTATCGGAGCGAGTGCGAACGATGGTGCGGACGAGTTAAAGCGCAAGTACCGCGAGCTGGCGAAGAAGAACCATCCGGACGCCTTGCGGGCGCAGGGCCTTCCGGAGGAGATGGTCGGCAAGGCCACGGAGCGCATGAGCCGCATCAATGAGGCCTGGGCGGTGATCAAGGAAGCGAGAGGGATTTGAGAAATGTGGGAATATGAAAATATGGGAATGAGAAGATGGGGTGAATGGGGGAAATGAGAAAATGCTGAAGTTGATAGAAGCGATCGCGGGGGCGAAGCATGTCGGGTGCCTGACGGGCGCGGGGGTGTCGACCCTCTGCGGTATTCCGGACTTTCGGGGTCCGCAGGGACTCTACAAGCAGCCGAACGCGGAGCGTATCTTCGACATCGACTGGTTCGACCGTGATCCGTCCGTCTACTACAATGGCTGCGCGGAGCTCGTCTACGGGCTCGACAAGTTCACGCCGGGGCCGGTGCACAAGGCGCTCCGGCATCTCGAGGACCTCGGGCTCTTGAAGGGGATTGCGACGCAGAACATCGACATGCTGCACCAGAAGGCGGGCTCGTCGAACGTCTACGAGGTTCACGGCTCGCCGATTCTTCACCACTGCCGCCGTTGCGGGGACGAGAAGTCCTTTGATGAGATTCTGGGAATGTTGAAGAAGGTCGAGGTCGAAGGTCGAGGTCGACAGTGGAATGGAAAGATTCCATATTGTAAGTGCGGGGGTGTTTATAAGCCGGACATCACGTTCTTCGGGGAATCGCTGCCGGAGGAGGCGTTTGCGGCGTCGCAGTCGTTAGCGATCAGAAGTGACGTCTTTCTGGTGCTGGGGACCTCGCTCACGGTGTTTCCGGCGGCGGGGCTGCCGCGGCTCACGCTGCAGGCGGGAGGGCAGGTGTTTATCGTGAACGCCCAGCCGACGGACCTTGACCGTTATGCCGCTGGCGCCTATCGAAATCTTGCCGAATTTGCCGACGCCGCGGCCAGAAGTAAACGCACGTTCTGATAGTAAACGCCGCTAAAGTTTCTGTCGCGGCGAGGTTTTCTCACGAGGGCATCGGTTTTGGCAGTGAA
>CADAKF010000065.1:8605-25438 GCA_902788415.1 uncultured bacterium | reverse complement strand
TTCCACTCGTCCTGCGTCAGGTTGCAGCAATAGGCCTGCCCGCGGCGAATCAGCTCCTCAGCGATCTGGAACATCGTGTCGAACATGTTCGACGCGTTGTAGAAGCCGGGCTCGC
The DNA here is from genome assembly GCA_902788415.1 of uncultured bacterium. Taxonomy (GTDB): domain Bacteria; phylum Verrucomicrobiota; class Kiritimatiellia; order RFP12; family UBA1067; genus UBA1067. The sequence continues at coordinate 25,323 of CADAKF010000065.1, read as the reverse complement.
CCGCATCGCCCTCGCCGGACCACTGGAAGCCGAGCCAGTTGATGTCCTTCTTGATGTTCTCGGCGTACTCGTCCGACTCCTTGGTCGGATTCGTGTCGTCGAGTCGGAGGTGGCACTCGCCATTAAAGAGCTTGGCCATGCCGAAGTCGACGCAGACGGCCTTCGCGTGTCCGATATGAATGTAGCCGTTCGGTTCCGGCGGAAAACGCGTAACAACCTTGCCGCCGGTCTTGCCGTCGGCAACGTCCTTTTCAATCCACTGACGGAGAAAATGACGAGACGTGTCTGATTCGCTCATAGGTCTTAATATTATAGCACATTTTATGGTAAAATAAGCCCGTGAGAAAGGTGATGAAGAGACTGCTAATCGGACTAACGGCGATTGTTTTCGTCGTCGCGGCCTTGTTGCCGGCCGTCGTGCCGCCCGCCATTGAGCGCATTGTTCGGAGCAAGATTGCGGACTTCGGACTGAAGGCATACGTCAAGGCAAACCTCGACTGGGGCTGGCGGAACGGACCGGGTCTCGCGGGAACAATCCGGATTGCTCTCGCCGACTCGCCCTGGTGCGTCCGCGCAACCTTCGGCGCCTCCTGCTGCGAATGGGAGGCGTCCGTCAAAATGGACGAAACTGAATTCAGCGAAACGGATCCGACAGTTGCGAGGCTGCTGAAACAGCTTCCTCTCCCGGCTGTCTCGAACCTAACGTTTTCAGGTTCAATCGGCCTTTCCGCGCACGCGGAGCGCACGTTCCGCAAGCCCGTTGCGGTCTGGAGCGTCCGAGTGCCGGTCCGCAATCTCACAGCCGGCGCTACGATCGGCGAGAAGGCCTATGGGCTCTCTGGGCTCTCTGTCACGCCCGCCGCCAGCGGCATCGCGGACCACCTCGACATCGCACCGGTGTTTCTCCGCATCAGTGCGATTGACATCGCCGGATTCGCCTTCACCAACTTCACGGCGTCAATCCGCGCGTCGGAGAAGTCACTTCTCGTCACCGAAGCATCCGCTGCCGTCTGCGGCGGCAAAATCTCGTTTTATTCGGTCTTCCTCGACCCGAAGACGCTGAACGCGGGCTTCACGCTCTTCGTCGACGACGTGGATGCGGGCGAAACGCTCAGGCACTTCAATGGTTTCCGCGGCGAAGCGTCCGGCAAGCTTCACGGCAAGATCAAGCTCTTCGCAAAGGAAGGCGGCAAGGCGCTCCGCCTTGGCGACGCCTTCCTCTATTCGACGCCTGGCGAAATCGGAAAGATCCGGATGGCGGACGCAACGCCAGTCACCGAAAACCTCGCGCTCGCCGGCATCGACGATACGACGCGCGCCAACGTTGCAAACGCCCTCACGGACCTCGACTACTCCGTCCTCAAACTGAACCTCCGCCGCGGTACAGGCAAGTCGGCGACGTTGTCCGTCAACTTGAACGGAACCGCCACACGCGGCCGGACATCCGTCCCCGTCAACCTCACGCTCAACTTCAACGGCGAACTCGAGCAACTCATCAACACAGGTCTCGGTCTCTCCGCCCAAACGAAAGGAAAAAGCAAATGAACATCCGCACGTCCCTCCTCGTCTCCGCGACGCTTCTCTCCGCCGCCGGCTGCTTCACTGTGAAGACCGAAAGCGAAATCAAGCCGATTCACATCACGATGGACGTGAACCTCAAGGTCGACAAGGAACTCGACAAGGCGTTTGCGGATGAAAACATGGCCAAGCCCAAGGGCGACTTCAAGGAGATCAAGGCCATGCTCGACCGCAAGGTCGCCGGCATGACGAACAAGGCCATGCTCGAGGCTCGCGCCGGCGCAACAGACGATGACAAGATCCTGATTGCCGAATCAAACGTCCGCAAGCTGAAGCGCTACAACGAGATCGCCAAGTCGAGCGGCATCGCCCTCGAAACCGTTCAGAAGCGCTCCGCGAAAAAGTTTGCGGAGAAGATCCCCGCTGGTTCCGGCGTCTGGATCCAGGACGAGGCCGGCGCCTGGTCTCAAAAGTGATCAGCGCACCGCGGGATTGAGATAGATCGGCAGCGGCTCCGGCTTCAGAATCGCCGGGTTCGCCTCCGCGAAACGACGGAGTCCTTCGGCGGTCGGCGTTCGTCCGCCGAGATAGCGCTTGCCGAATGTCTCGCGCAGAAACGAACCAATGCGCGACTCATCCGGCGTCACGACCTGGACGTCAACTGGAATTGACAGAGCGAGATCGGCTTGGTTGACCTGAAAGACCTCGCGTTCCATCTCAAATCCGCTGAAAAGTGCAATCCAGATCTTCCCTTGCCGCGCATCGCCGATTACGGCCAGGCGGCCTTCGCCTGCAAGCGCACAGGCACTGGGAAGCCCCAGCACTTCACACGGCTTGCCGAGGGCATATCCCTGCGCGAAGGCAAGCGCCGAGCGAATGCCCGCGAAACTGCCAGGGCCCGTCCCGATCACGATGCGCTCGACGCCGTCAAGGTCGAGTTCATCCACCCACCGACCATCTCGGCATGAGCCGGTCGAGCGCTCAAGGTACAGCGTTTTCATAGTACTTTTCAACTCCGTAAGGGAAGTCCGTCGGCACGTAGTTTTTCACCGTCGGGCGCACGAGCGAATAGGCCTTGTTGACGTGCGTGAAAATCCACGGACAGTCCTCCTGCACGATTTCCTGGCACTTCGCCCAATGCGCATTGCGCTCCGAGGCGGTCTTCGCGTCAATCGCCGCATCGTACTCGCGGTCGAACTCGGGATTCGCGTAGTTCGCGTGGTTAGGGCCGGGATTCACGTTTTTCGAGTAGAAGAGCTGCAGAAAGTTCTGGGCGTCGGGATAGTCGCCCACCCAGCCCATCCGGAACATTTGCACCCGCCCCTCGTTCACCGCCTTCTGAAACGCGTTCCAGGTCTTGAAGTCGAGCTCGAGCTTCACGCCGATCTTTTCGTAGAATGCCGCCATCAGTTCTCCCGCCTCGCGGCTCTCCTGATTGGGACGTCCGATGGACATCGTCAGCACGAGGCGGCGTCCCGTCTTCGGATCGATACCGTCCGCATATCCTGCCTCCGCCAGCAGCGCCTTGGCTTTCTCCAGATCGAAGGCATACGGGAACGGGTCCTCCAGCCGTCCCTCCACGCCCGGCGGCACCGGCGTCGTGCAGGGCAGGATGCGTCCGTTGTAGAACTTCTCCCACGCTGGATAGTCAAACGCCGCATTGAGCGCCTGTCGAAGCTTGCGGTTCGAACCCAAAACTGGATCTCGCATATTGAAGCCAACGTGCAGCACCTCCAGTGTTGGGATGGAATGGAGTTTCACGCCCAGCTTCCCCAGCGCCGGATCGAGTCGCCCGTCCGCCCCAACAACCGAGTCGAAGTTGTCCCGCGAAATCTCCCCGAGGAAGTCAAGCTCCCCCTTTAGGAACATCAGCCACTGCGTCGAGACATCATCGACGACGAGGTATTTGACTTCGTCAAATGAGGTGAAGGCACAATTCGACTTTCTCTTGAATATCATCTCGTGATTTTTCCGCCAGTGCGTCAACTCGTACGGACCAGTCCCTTCGCCGTTCGGTCCGCGGATGCCGCAGGCGCTCATTGCCATCAGCCACGGGAAGAAATGACAAACCGTCTTCGCATCAAGCGCCTTCATCCTGTCGACGTCCTTCATGATCCACCCGTTCGGCGAGACGACCTTTGGATCCCTCAGCCGTTCCAGCGACCGAACCACGTCCGCGGACGTAAAGTCGAAGTCGAAAGTCGAAGTCGAACAATGGTGGTTAGCATCCTTCTCTAAGCCGAAGGCGCAAGTCGACAAATTCCGCTGTTCGACTTCCGACTTCACCTTCACCCTAAAAACATACGTCAGCCCGTCCGCACTCACCTCCGGCAGTTCGAACCCCGGCACGAGCTTGTACGGCCGCGCCTTGTAGTCGATCTCAAGCGGCGGCTCGTAGACGAGCTGAACCGCGTGCGAATCGTAAACGGACCTCGCCATCGCCGGATCCATCGTGGCGACCCGCTCCAAGGTCCGCGTGAATGTCGCGGCGACAAGAACTGACGCAAGCATCACCATCGCGAATGGATCTCCAGCCTGAGGTCGATCTTCTTCGGCGCCCCGGGCAACTGCGCAAGCCGTGCGGCGATCGTCCGGAGCTTCGGACGGATTACGAAGGACGTCGGCGCGTTCTTCACATAAATAAAGATCTTCCCGTCCTCATAGCGCCCCGGTGTCGCGGGCACATCTGGAAAGAGCGCCTTCCAATTGTCGACCAGCGAGTCGAAGAATGCGTTCTTCTCGGTCGTCAGCTCCCTGAACGCAGCGTCAAACGCGGACGCCACAGTCTTGTGCCGTCCGCGTTCGCCAATTCCGTAGGCTTTTCCGTAAAGGTTGTTGTCGTCCACTCTACACCTACACCTCTTCTCCACGCCTACTTCGCCTTCATCTGCAGCCACGCCTCGATGAAGGGCTGGATCGCGCCATCCATCACCGCGTTCACATCGCTCGTCTCGTATTCGGTGCGGAGGTCCTTCACCATGGTGTAGGGACAGAACACGTAGGAGCGGATCTGACTGCCCCAGCCGTTCTCCGACTTCGCGCCGTAGAAGCGGTCCATCTCGGCCTTCTTCTGGTCCTCGTAATATTCATAGAGCTGGGCGCGCAGCATGTTCATCGCCTTTTCCTTGTTCATGTGCTGCGAACGTTCCTTCTGACAGGCGACGACGATTCCGGTCGGAAGGTGCGTCAGGCGCACCGCCGAGTCCGTCTTGTTGACGTGCTGGCCGCCCGCGCCGCCCGAACGGTAGGTGTCGATGCGGAGGTCCTCGTCCTTGATCTCGACGTCAATGTCCTCGTTGATCTCGGCGACCGTCTCCATCGACGCGAAGCTCGTCTGGCGGCGCTTGTTCGCGTCAAACGGCGAAATGCGCACGAGACGATGAATGCCGCGCTCGGCCTTGAGCATGCCAAAGGCGTAGGGACCCTCGACGCGGAAATAGACATCCTTGAGTCCCGCCTCTTCGCCCTCCTGCCGGTCGTATTCCTCGACCTTCCAGCCCTGGTCCTCGGCGTAGCGCTGGTACATGCGGTAGAGCATCTGCACCCAGTCGCACGCCTCCGTTCCGCCCTGACCGGCGTGCAGCTTCACGAACACGTTGCACTGATCGAACTTGCCGCCCAAAAGCGACTGCAGGCGGAGCTTGCCGAAGAACTCGTCCGCCTTCGCGCACTCGCCGACTGTGTCCTTGAGGGCCGTCTGCTGCGCCGGGCCCTCCTCCATCTCGGCGAGCTCGAGCATCACGCCCGCGTCTTCGACGGTCTTCGTGAGCGACATGAACGGCACGACGTACGCGCGCTCGGCGTTCGTCGCGGCAATCACTTCCTTCGCCTTCGCCTGGTTGTTCCAGAAATCCCCCGACGCCTGCTGCTCCTCAAGTTCGGCAAGCTTCTGACGACGCTCGTCGATCTTGATGTAGTCGGCCATCTCGCCGACCTTCTTCTTCAGTTCCTCGATTCTCTGCCGGACTTCTTCGACCTCCAGCAACTTCTCTTTCGTCTCTTCTGCCATAATTGGGATATTATATCAAATTGCCCAGGGCCTCCTTGGAGTTCCTGCGAACCTTGTCGAACAGCGAATGCCCGTGCGCATCCATCGCAACGACGCCGCAAAAATCGACGACATCAAGATGCCAAACGGCCTCGGCCGCGCCGAATTCCTTCAGAAGCGACACGCCCGCCACCTTCTTCACCGCGTCGGCGTAAATCGCCCCACCGCCGCCGACCGCCTGAATGTAGACGCATCCGTGCTTCTTCATCGCGGCCAGTGTCTTCTCGTCCATCCCACCTTTGCCGATGATCAAGCGCACGCCGCTCTTCGCGATGAAGTCCGGCTCATACGGATTTTCCCGCACGCTCGTCGTCGGCCCTGCGGCGACCACCCGCCACTGATCACTGATCCCCGATCCCTGATTCCTGATGACAACCGGCCCGCAATGATAGAGTGCACCGTCCCTGAAGTCAACGGGCAGCTTGCCACCGTCCGCGAAGAACTTATGGAACTTGTCCCGTCCCGTGTAGATACGCCCAGTGATCGACACCGCATCCCCGGCTTTCAACGAGCGAACAGACTTCTCGTCAAACGGATACTTAAGATTTTTCAACCTTCTCAACCTCCAAACTTCCAAACCTCTCAAATCTGCAGGCTCCGCCTGCGGCAGGCCCAGCACATGTACGCCACCGTCACGAAGAACGACGCCGGCACACGCGTCCGCGCAGCGACCTTGACGCCCAGGAGCGTCGTCTTCCCGCCAAGTCCCATCGGCCCGATCCCAAGCGCATTCGCCTCCTTGAGCAGCCGTTTCTCCAACTTGACAATTTCGGTCTGACCGATTTTGTCAGTTCGCTCGTCAAGCGGACGCAACAGCTGCTCCTTCGCCACTTCATATCCGGTCGCCCGATCGCCACCGATGCAGACGCCGAGGATGCCCGGCGCACAGCCGTAGCCCTGGATCTTCTGCACGGCGTCGAGAACGCACATGCGGACGCCCGCAAGGTCGCGCCCCGCGCCGAGCGCCGCATCCGGCAGCGAATACTGCCGCGACATGTTCTCGCTCCCGCCACCCTTCATCACAAGTGTCACCGTCGGTCTCGAATCCCTCGAACCTCTAGACTCACGAGACCCCGACACATAATGCAACACTGGCGCACCTTCGGCACAGTTGTCGTCATATGACTTTCCCGTCACCGCATCAATCGTGTTCTTGCGGAGATATCCCTTCTCGGTGGCAAGCGCAACCGCCTTCCTGATGACCGCCGGCGTGACCTTGCGCCGCAGGCGCTCGTCGACAAAGAAGGTCAACGTGCCCGTGTCCTGGCAGAGCGGCATCCCGCGCTTCCTTGCGATTGCGCAGTTATCGAGAATCGTCTTCAGCACGACCGCCGCAGACGAGCCCTTTCTCTCCTTGCGCGCCGCGGACTTGATCGCCTTCAGGACGTCCTGGGGGAGAGAGGACGATGTTGAACGAATCAGTGCGACAAGTTTGTTGACAAGAGGTGAGGACATAAGACTTAAGACTTGAGACAGGTCAGGATTTCAGCGGCAAGGGCGTCCGGCGATTGCGCCAGCGCCGGATCGACGCCCATCCGTCCGGCGCATGCGTCAAACATCTTCGTCTTCACATACCGCGGCTCAAGCGCAACAACGGAGATCTTCTTCGGCTGCAGCTCGGCGTCAAGCGCACGGCACACGGCCGAGAGCGCGCCCTTCGACGCGCAGTACGCCGCGCCGCCCGCCCAGCCCTCCGTGGCGCTGACGGACGAGATCGCAACGACTTTCATGCCCGTAGGACTATACAACCTCTCGGCGACGATATGGCGCATCAGCTTCACGAAAAGTCCGCAGTTGACCCTGAACGTCTCCTCGAAGAGCGTGTCGGAGGTCAGTGCGAAGGGTTTCACGGGGCAAGTGCCAGTGGAGAAGACAACGGCATCCAGTCCCCTGAGTGGAGAAGTGAAATCCTTTCCGCTTGTTAAAGGACTATCCACCGCTTCCCATCCGCCGCGGTTCACCTCGACGACCTCGTGTCCGGCGGCAAGGGCGGCGCGTTTCACGGCGCTGCCGATTCCGCCCGTCGTTCCTGTGACGAGAATCTTCATCTGCCTGTGATTATATCACAGCATGCCGCGGAAGCGCAAATTGCGCATCGCCTTCTTGTAGGCGACGCGTGCTTCGGGATCATCACTCGTACGAAGCACCTCGGCATTGCGGCGCGTGAGAAAATCATTCGCCCAGCTGCCGTCCGGATTTTGCGAGGCGATCATCTCGCCGACCGTCATGGCGTATTCATGGGGCGTGGCACATGTTGCTCGCGTCTCGCGTCTCATGTCTGATGTCCTCAGGAAAAGAACGCTCAGCGCGACCAGGGCAAGCAACGAGGCGGCCGTCAGGTAGGACTTTAGACGGAAGACATAAGACTTGAAACCCCGTCTTCCGCCTCGCGTCTCACATCTAAAGTCCTCCGCCCCGCCCCTGGCGCAAAGCCGCACAACGAGCTTCCGGTACTCCGGACCCATCTCGTTCAGCGTTTCCTCAAGATCCCTGTTCATCGAATATCTCCTTTAGCTCCTTCAGCGCATTGTGCATGCGCGACTTCACCGTTCCGACCGGTATTCCGAGGATTTCCGCCACTTCCGCATACGGAAGATCCTGGAAAACTCCGAGTTCGATCACGTCCCTGAGGGGCTCCGAAAGCTTCGAAATCGCCCAACGGACATCCTCGCGGACGCCAAATGCCTTCGGCTCCTCGCTCGTCGGCTGTTCTCTGATCCAGTTTTCCTCCCGGTTCTCACGACGGGTCCGCTGCCTCAGGGCGTCAATGCGCACCTGCCGCGCCATCAGGAAGAGGAAGGTCGAGAGCTTCGCGGTCGGCTGATACGCGCGGCGGTACTTCCACAGCCGCAGGTAGGTCTCCTGCACAAGGTCCTCGCCTTCAGAAATTGAAACGCCCTGACGCCAGAAGAAGTTCAGAAGATTCTTTTCGAACTTCCTCGCCTCCGCCATCAGCGTCTCATCCGACATAGCCGGCGAGTCCCTGCGCAAGAACGGAATATTCGAGATAGGCGCCCGAACGCGCCCAGGCGAGGAGAACGAGCGCCGCGAGGATGACGCCCAGCAGACAGCCGAGAAGCGCATCCGACGGCTGGGCGAGAAGACAGTTCACCGTCTTCTTGACGAGCAGACGCACAAAACCGAACGCAAGAAGCGTCGCCACCAAAACGCCCGCGCCGCGCATCCAGAGGACGTCCGTCAGCGAGGCCGAATACGCCCACCCGAAGGTCGCCGCAAAAAAGGCAGCGATCGTCGCAAGGGCGAAGGCGAGCGTTCCGGAAAAGCCGCGGAAGAGTCCCGTCACCGCCATCACGGCAGCGAGACCGCAAAGCACATAGTCCGCCGGCTGGAAGCCCTCGATCATTTTCTCTTCACGGGAATCGACTCGCGGTAAAGTTGATAGGCCTTCGCGACATTCGCCTTGCCGCCGACCTTGCGAAGCGCGCGGATGAGTCCGTCCAACGCATCAATGGACGCGGGGCTCGCCGCGACGGCGCGCGAATAGATCTCGACGGCCTGCGAATGGAAACCGAGCTTCGCCGCAAGGGCGCCGGTCGTGATGAAGGTCGAGACGGCGCTCGGACGGAGCGCACAAGCGGCCCGATAGGCCTCGAACGACTTCTTCGCATCCGACTGTCCATATGCCCGGGCGAGTCCGATCGCCGCGGGATATGAAAGCGCATCGGCCGAAAAAGCCTCCTGCCAGGCCTTGACCGCATCCTTCGTGCGACCTTTCTTCGTCGCCGCTTCCGCCTTGGCAATCGCCGTCGCGCACGCAGCGGCGTTTCGCTTCGATGCACCGGGACGCTCGGCTGTCGTCTGGGCAATTGCCTCCTTGAGCGCGGGGATGACCGTGCGCTGGACCTTCTGGACGCGCGGATCCGCCGCAACCTCGAGACGGACGAAGATTTCGAACTGCTCGAGCGCTGCCTCCAGATAACCGAAGCTGTCGCGGTAGAGCAAGCCGAGATGGTACCAGGCCGCGGCGTTCTTGCGGTCAAGCCGAAGCGCCCGCAGGAAGGCGACACGCGCCAGGTGTGCGTTTTCACACGTCATTTCGACAACACCAAGCGCAGACCAGGCCTGCGCACAAAGCGCAGGTTCGAGCCGCTCGTCGTTCGCCAACAGCGAGAATCCGTTGGCAGCAGCCTTGTAGTCCTTCATGTGCCAGGCGATCTGGGCCGCGAGCATGCCGACATCCGCGTCACCGTCCGAATTGAGCGACGCGCGTTCGACCGCATCCTTCGCCGCGGCGAGTTCGCCGAGATCGAGCTTGACGCGTGCGAGGTACAGCAGTCGATCGACATCCGCCGGAGACACGGAAACGCTCTTCTCAAAGAGCTTCGCGGCCTTTTCGAGATTGCGAACCGCGTACGCCTCCTTGGCCTGCTCAAATTCCCGCGATCCGTCGTTCGGCCCGCAACCGATGAGCGCGGCGGTCAAGACGGCCGAAACGGCCTTAAGAGCGGATGAGTGCAAGAAATTCATCGCGTTTTGCCTCCATGATTTCCTTGGTTCGTCCCTCGAGATTGAGACGGACGAGAGGTTCCGTATTGGACATGCGGACATTGGCCCACCAACCCTCCTTGTCCCACGCGTCGACTGAGACGCCGTCGAGCTCGAAGACCTTCGCCTGATCCGCGTAAGTCGCCTTGACCTTTGCGAGTATCTCCGCCGGCGGCGTCACCGTCTTCGTGTTGATCTCACCGGACTGGAAATACTTCCGGAGCGGCGCAATCAGTTCGCTGAGCGGCTTGTCCGAAGCCGAGACGATGTTCGCAAGCGCGAAGGTCGCCATCGACGATGACTCGGCCGTCGAGTTCGCCTTGAAGTAGTAGTGCCCCGACAGCTCGCCCGCGAAGATCGCGTCATTCGCGCGCATCTGCTCCTTGATGAAGGAGTGCCCCACGCGGCTCATCATGGGCTTGCCGCCCGCCGCGGCGATCACTTCCTCGCAGACTTTCGTCGAGCGGAGGTCATAGAAGCACGCCGCGCCCGGATTGGACGCGAGGAGATCCTGGGAGACGAGCGCAGTAATGAAGTCCATCGCGATGACGTCGCCCTTCTCGTCGATGAAGCCCGCGCGGTCCGCGTCGCCGTCGTAGGCGACACCGAAGGCGTACTTGCCGGGATTCTCTCGGATCAGCTTCTGCAGGTCCTTCAGCGTCTCGGTATGCAGCGGGTTCGCGTCGTGGTTCGGGAAGTCGCCGTCATACTCGCCGTACAGCGCATCGTAGGTGATCATCGAGCCCTTGAATGCCGCGGCTTCGGCAATGCCCATGCCGTTCGCGAAGTCAAGCGCGAGGTGAAGGGGACGCTTCATGTGCGCAAACGTCGCCACGTGCGCGGCGTACTGCGCAGCGACGTCGACCTTCGTCACCGACCCGACGCCGGCGGGCGGATCGTAGTCATGGATGTCGGCAAAAAGCCTCTCGATGTCCTTGATGCCCGTCGCGCCGGAGATCGGCACGGCATTCGCCTTGCAGAGCTTGCAGCCGTTCCACTCTTTCGTGTTGTGCGAGGCCGTGATCATCACCGAGCCGTCCGCCTTCAGCGTCGCGTTTGCGAAGTAGCTCATCGGCGTCGAGGCCAGCCCGATGTCGAGGACCTGAACGCCCTCGTCCACCAGTCCCTTCGAAAACGCCGCGAACAGCGAGTCGGACGACTTGCGGCAGTCGCGTGCGACGACGACCTTTCCTTTTCCCGTGAACCCGCAGAACTGCGCGTAGGCGCGCGCGATGCGGTAGAACGTGTCCTCGTTGAGGTCCTGTCCGTAGATGCCGCGGATGTCGTATGCCTTGAATATGCTCATTTCAATACTCCTTCTTCAAGTGTTAGGACGCGGTCGCAGATCGCCGCCGCCTCGGGAGAGTGCGTCACCATCACAAGCGCAAACTTCGCCGCGTCCTCGGACGAGAGCTCGGTCAGGATCTTCAGGATCCCCGCGCCGGTCCAGGCGTCGAGGTTGCCCGTCGGCTCGTCCGCGAGGACGAGCTCCGGTCCCGTGACGAGCGCACGGCAGAGCGCCACGCGCTGCATCTCGCCGCCCGACAACTCGGACGGCAGGTGGTCCATGCGGTCCTTGAGTCCGACCTTTTCGAGCAGCGCCTTTGCGCGAGCCGTCGGCGAGAAGAGGACTTCGCTGGAGGCGAAGTGGCTTTTCGAGTCCGCCGAGGATGTTGAGCAAGGTCGACTTGCCCGCGCCAGAACGTCCGATGATCGCGACCTTTTCGCCGGGCTTCACGGAGAAGTTCACACCCTTCAGGACCTCGATCGGCCTCTGGCCGGGAAGCTTGAACTTCTTCTTCAGATCTATGGTGCCGAGAACAATCATGAGTTCAGCGCCTTAACGGGATCCTTGAACGAGGCGATCGTCGCCGGAATGAACGACGCCAGAAAGCCGAAGACCGCGACGAGCGCGACAACCCAGAAGACATCCGTGACAATCAGCCTGTGCGGAATCGCCGCAAGACCATAGACGGACGCGGGAAAGACCTCGAGGCCCATCTTGGCAAGACCCTCGACGATGTTCTGCAGGTTCGCGAGAACGGCCCACGAGGCGCAGAGCCCGAGGACGATGCCAAGCGCGCACTGGATCATGCCGTGCACTATGAAGACCTTCATGATCTCGAGCCGCCGGAATCCGATCGCCTTCAAAAGACCGATCTCCGGCGTCTTCTGGACCGTAAGGACGAGGAGCGTGTTCATCACGCAAAAGACGGCGACAAGCGAAATGAGCGACAGGAGAAGCGCCGTCATGTTCTTCTCGACGGCAAGCGCGTTGAAGATCTCGCGGTCGGCCTCGCGCCAGGTGACGAACCTCATCGCGTCTCGCGTCTCCCGTCTCATGTCCTCCAGCAGTTTCCCGAACCTCTCGTCGTTCGTCGGACAGTCCGTTTTCAAGTGGATCGCGAAGACGCCATGCTCCATGCCCATCAGGTCACGGACGTTTGCGAGCGAGGCGACGGCGTAGCCGGAGTCGTACTCGTGCTGTCCGCAGGAGAAGATGCCGACAACCTTCCACTTGACCGGCAGGAAGACCTCGTCCCGCGCGACGAGCGTCTTCGGCGAGTAGACGACGACCTCGTCGCCGACCCAAACGCCGAGGTTGCGCGCGGCGGTCGCGCCGAGGACGATTGAGTCGCCTTCAAGGTCGAAGGTCCCGGCGCGCGGCGCGCCGATCCGGTAGGCCCTCGTGAAGTCGTCGCCGTCCACGCCGACAAGGACGGGCGCGAGGACGCGTCCCCTATGCGAGAGGAGGACGCGCGTGTCGATCTCGGGCGTCACGCAGGTGACACCGGGAACCGCACGCAACTTCTTCGCGGTCTCGTCTTCGCCGCGGATGACATTGCCCTGCATCGGCAGGAGCGAGACATGCGGCTTGAAGTCGAGAATCTTCTCCTCCCAGATGTCGCCGAAGCCGGTCATCACGCTGCGGACGATGATGACGACGGCGACGCCGAGCATCACGCCGAGAATCGAGACAACCGTGATGACCGACGCGACCGACCGCTTCGGCTTCAGGTACTTGAGCGCTAGAAAAAGCGAGAAACTCAAATGTCCACCTCGACCTGAACTTCGTTCGCCTTCTTCGCGTCCTTCTTCTTATCCTCGCCGGCGGACGCGAGCGGCTTTCCGGCCTTGGTCTGCGTGGTCGGGAGATACCGGTAGTAGACCATCAGCTGAAGGGCAATGAGGCACGTTCCCATCGTCGGATTGTTATAGCCGTTCTTCCAGTAGCCGCAGGCCTTCGGCTTGCCGTCCGGCCCGTCGATCGTACCGGCGTCGACAATGGCCGGCGGATACTTCGCCTTCATCGCGAGATTCCACTCCTGCCAGGTCTTGACGTTCGCGGGCGTCGCGCCCTCGCACATGCCGGCCTGGTACTTGCACTGGGAGGCGTAGTAGCTGTAGTACTGCGGCGCGGCACCGGGCATCGGCCCGCCGGCGACGAGCCCGCCCTGCTTGCCCTCGCCCTCGAAGAGCGGCAGCCACCCACGCATCGTGTCGAGCGCCGCCTTCACCTCGGGCTCGTTCGAATAGCCCAGGAGCTGCATGCAGAGGCAGCCTGTCGCGGTGAGGCCCGTCGGGGCGCCGCCGGCGGTGTAGTTGAAGCCGCCATTGCGGAAGTTGCGCGTCTTCAGGCACTTGACCGCCTTCTTGATGCACTCGTCGAGGCCGTCCGGATGCAGCCCCGCCATCTTGCCGGCCTTGACGGCCTGGAGCGCCCAGCCCTCAAAGGACATGTCGTCGCGCGTGGACTCCTTCTTCATGTTGTAGTCCCACCCGCCGGTCGGCGACTGGTTGTTGACGATGCGCTCAAGCGCCTTCAGCGCGGCGATCTTGGCGTTCGGATTCTTCGTCATGCCGTACGCCTCGCAGAGGGCGTACGTGCAGATGAGGTAGCCGTACTCGGTGCCGCTCGCGCCGCGGAACTTGCAGACGCCGTTCGCGTCCGTCGTCTGCGCGTCGATGAGGTATTGGATCGCCTTCTCGACCGTTTCACCGAACTCCTTCGCGCCGGGCGTCTCGCCGTGTGCGAGATAGGCGAGGATGGCGAGGGCCGTGTTTGCGATGTCGCCCGTCCAGCTGCCGTTCGTGTTCTGCGTCTTCTTGAGCCAGCGCAGGGCCTTGAGGACGGCGCCCTCGGTGACGGCGTCGCCGTAGCCGGCGCCGCCGCGGAGGAACTGGCCGCGCATGCCCGGCGAGCGCGAGCCCGCCATCGACTTCATCGTGATGGGCGACTTGATGAGCGCGACCGAGTCCTGCGCGGCCGGTTTCACCGAGACGGGCTCCGACGTCGGCGTCGACATGGTCGGGGCCATCATGTCGCTCACGGGGCCGACCGTCGGCGTGTCGACCTGAATGTCGACCATCTCCTCGGGCGGCGTGATCTCCTCGATCTCCTGCTCTTCCTCCTCCTGGAGCTCGGCCTCCTCCTCGGTCGCCTTGGCGATGTCGACCTGGATGACCTGCTTCTGCTGCCCGGTGATCGCCGTGATGACGATGAGGGAGATAACGCCCAGCGTCGGCAGGATGATTGCGAGGACCGGCGCGACGAGGCGCTGGAGCTCGACGCGCGCGAGCTTGTACTCGGCGGAGGAGCGCGGCTTCGAAAGGCCGGCGAACATCTCGCTCATGCGCTTGAAGAAGCCCTTCTCCTCGAAGGCGGCGTCGATTTCGGCCTTGTGCAGCTCGAAGAGCTCCTCCGCGCTCAGCGGGGCCTCCTCGTCGACGATCTCTTCTAATTCTTCGCTCATGCTAGTGATCTCTCAAAGGACATTAGACGTTAGACGTAAGACGCAAGGGAGGAACTACATCGTGAAGATGCTCACGCTGAAAAGTTCGTTGCGGTAGCAGATGTCCAGCACGTCGACAAGCGCCTTGTGCGGCGAGTCGCCGGTCGCGCGGACGATGATCGGCGTTTTCTTCGACGTCCGCGAGACCTCGCGCAGGTTCTGATCGAGCTCCGCGCGCTTCACCTCGCGTCCGTTGTACGCAAGGACGCCGTCGGCGTTGCGGCCGCGGCCGATCTGAATCGTCACGGGCACGTCCGAATCGGGCTGGGAGCTGGACGGCGGCGACGGAGCCGGACGATTGGCGTTCAGGCGGGAGAACATGTCCTCCGACTTGATGGTGACGACGAAGAAGATGATGAGCTCGAACACGACGTCGATCATCGGCGTCATGTCCAGGGCTGGATTTTCCTGTGGTTTTCTCGCCATGGCGACTTCCTCAGTTCTTGTTCTTCAGCCGGAAGAGATGCGGACGTCCGGGCTTGCCCGGCTTGGACGTGCGGTCTTCGCCGACGGCCATGAACGAGATCTTCCAGATGCCGGCCGCGGTGACGGCGTTCATCACGCGCGCGACGACCTCGTGACGGCAGTTGTAATCCGCCCGGATCAGCACCGGAAACTCGCCGACCTTGCGCATGCGCTCCTTGACGCGCCTGCTGATCTCGTCCGGCGTGATCTCGCGGTCGCCCATCGAGATGCGGCCGCGCGGCAGGGTCTTGCCCTTCTTGTCGCGGCTCGCGATGTCGATCTGCATGTGCGTCGGCGGCAGCTCCTCCGGCGTCAGCGCGATGCCGTGCTTGCCGTCCTCCAGCTCGATCGTCTCATCCTTCTTCTGCGCCTCCGTGAGGGTGACGACGAAGAAGATGATGAGCTCGAACACGACGTCGATCATCGGCGTCATGTCGAGGGCCGGATTCTCCTGTGACTTGCGTGCCATTTCCTACACTCAGGCGGGGACTTCCTCGGCAACACCCTCGGCGCCCGGATCGACCGAGACGTTGCGGAGCCCGTTCAGGATCTCCATCGTCATCGCGGTCATCTTGAGGATGAGGCGGTTCGCCTTGTTGCGGAGGGAGTAGAACACGGTAATCGACGGAATCGACACGATCAGGCCGCCCGCCGTGGTCCAGAGCGCCTGGCCGATCGAGTTCGCGAGCGCGGACGCGTCGCCGGCACCGCCCGAGGCAAGCGCCTGGAAGGTCAGGATCATGCCCTGCACCGTACCGAGAAGGCCGAGGGACGGTCCGAGGTTGCCGCAGACCGAAATCCAGTTCAGCCGCTGCTGGATCTTCTCCTGCTCGAGGTCGGACGCGGCCGTCACGGCCTCCTGAATCGCCTCGAAGCCCTCTTCGATATGCTGGAACGCGGCCATGACGATCGAGGCCATGGCGGACGGATTCTGCTGGCAGACCTCCATCGCCTTGACGACGTCGCCCTCGGCCATCGCAGCCGTGACGCCATCCATGAGGCGCTTCGGCATCAGCTTGTCCGGCTTGATGAGGACCGCGGAGTCGATCGAGAAATAGATTGCGAGCGCACCGTCGCCGAAGAGAGCAAACCACAGGATCGTGCCAACGAGGCCCGAGCCGAAGACGATTTCGTAGAAGCCGCCACCGGACTTCTGCGGCTGTGCCGCATTGTCGGACACCACGTTACCGTTCGCATCCGTCAGTTCCTGTCCCATCGCCTGGAAGGCCGCCACGGGCGCGACACACGTCCCGACAAGGATCGCCGCCGCCATCATCGTTTTCTTGATCTTGTTCATTCTTTGTTTTTCCTTGTGAGTTGAGATTGACTACCTTGTTAAAAAGCTAACCACGAACAGCTAACCGCTAGCAGCTACATGGCCTTCGCCG
>CADAKF010000065.1:0-8597 GCA_902788415.1 uncultured bacterium | reverse complement strand
GGCCTTCGCCGTCGAGCGGAGGGACTCCGCCCGCGCGGCCTGGCCCATCTTGTCGAAGCAGCCGGCCGCCTTCAGGAGCGCCTCCCGACGCTCGCGGACGCACTCCGCGTCCTGATACATAAGCGCCACGCGCATATAGCCGTCGCGCAGGGCGCGCTTCAGCTCCTCGGGCGCGTCGTGCGATCCGGCGACGATCATGTCACCGCGCATCACGAGCGCCGCGGCAGACGCCTGGCGGCTCCCCGAGCTCGCGGCCTTCTTGAGAAGGGATTCGAGCTGATCGGTCTTGCCGAGCTTCTGCAGCGCCTGCCAGTAGGCCGCGGCGAGGTCGCCCGACCAGCCGGCCGTCTTGTCCTCGCTGACGATCGGCACGCAGACCTCGTAGGCCTTCTGGGCGTTGCCGGCGGCAAGGTGCGCAAGCGCGAGATAGCGTCCCGCAGGCTTGTCCCAGTAGAGCATGCGGTATTCGGAGACGATCTTCGAGAGCGTGCCGACCGCGGACGCGCCCTGCCCGTTCTCGACGGCCTGGACCGCCTTGTCGTAGCCGGCCGGCTTCGGAATGTCGAGCGCCGTTACGTCCGCAAACTTGAACTCCTTCGTGATCTTGCCCTTGGCGATCACGTACGTCTTGTCGCGACCGCGCCACTTGATGTCTCCCGAAAAGCTCTCGACTTCCGTCGAGACGGTTCCCTGAATGGCGAACAGCTCCGCCGCCGCCATCACCACGCTTCCGACTATCAGTTTCTTCATTTCTTGCCTTTCAAATTTCAGCCTGCAGGACTTGAGACATGAGACGTTAGACTTCAACCTCTTAACCGCTTAACCTCTTAATTCTTAACTTCTCCCGGCATGTCGGCGCGCGCCTGGTTCATGGCGTTCTCGACCGCCGTCCTGAACTTGCCGCTCGGGAAGAACTCGAGGTACTGCGTGCCGTACTTGATGACGCTCTCGGCAAGGTCGCCGCCCTTCTTCGCCATCAGCGGGATCATCGTGCCGTAGGCGCGCTCGAGGTTCGCGACGTCGCCCGCCTCCATCTTGTCGAGCGGCAGCGACTCGGAGACGCCGTGCGCCTGGATGAACACCTGGAACGTCGCCGCCGCACGACCGCATGTCTCCAGCGCCTCCTCCTTGAGGTCCATCGCCTCCTCGGCCTTCATGCGGTCGACGAGAATGTCGCCGGAGAGAAGGTCCAGCTGGTTCTGCTCCCACGCGGGCTTCTTCGCCCAGTACTGGCGGACCTTCTTCAGGGCCCCGATCGCGGCATTGAAGTACTTCGTGCGCATCGTTGTGTCCTTCTCGACGCGGCCCTGGTCGGACGAGACCTCGACAAGCATGAAGTTCGCATCCGCCGCAATCGCCATCCTGGACATCTTCGGGTCGGCGAGGAAGAGGTCAAGCGCTTCGCGCGCCTCGGCGAGCGAGCCCTGCTTCCACGCGCAGCGCGCAAGCCCAAGGCGGGAACGCGCGACGACCGTCGTCTGGTTCGTGCCCGCGAGGCGGATCGCCCGCTCGAACGCCTGGTTCGCGAGATCCCAGCTCTTCCCCTCGATGAGCGCCTCGCCAGCGTTCAGAAACTGGCCGGCCGTGTAGGCGCCGTCCGTGCGGAGCATCTCGGCGTAGATGTCGGCGCCCTCGCGCTTCAGGCCCATCTCGATCAGGTTCTTCGCAAGACGCGGCTTCGCGTTCTTCGCCTCGTCGGAGTCGGGATACTTCTGCGAAAGGCGGTCCAGCGCCTCCTTCGACTTCGGCATGTCGCCGAGTGCCGTGTAGATCGTGCCGAGCTTCACGTAGCCGACCTTCGCGAACTTGCCCTCGGGAAACGCCTCGACATACGCCTCGTAGCTCTTCGCCGCGCGCTCGCGGTACATCTTGAGGTTCTTCTCGGGACGGGTCATGCGGCTCCAGCACTCGCCGACCATGAAGAGCGCCGCCTCCTTGAGCTCCACATACTTCTCGCGGTCCTCCTTCGGCGTCGACGGATCGGCGAGCGCCTTGTCGGCCGCCGCCGTGAAGCCGCCGAAGGTCTTGATTGCGCGAATGATCTGCGCCGTGCCGCGCTTCTCGGCGTCCTCGACAGCCGCCGCGACCTCGGTCTCGTTCGTCACGCCCGAGACGCCGTTCGTCGCCACCTCGTTCAGGATCGCAAGCCCGTCCTTCTGGTACATCTGCGCGAGCTGGAACTGCGCCTGGAGCTTGCGGATCTGCACGGTCTCGATCGGCAGGTACTTCGTGATGTAGTCGATCTCGGACTGCTTGTCGCCGAGCTTGCCGGCGCAATAGGACAGCTGCGCGAGGGACGCCGCGTAGTACGTCGAGTTGGAATAGACCTCGGAGACGATCTTCCAGTAGCGGACGGCGTCCGCATAGCGCTCCTGCTTCTGCAGTTCGCCCGCACGGCCCGCGGCAATTGTCGGCGCCATCGTGTGCCTGCGGTAGTTGCGGAGAAACTCCATGTAGAGCCAGTCGGCGCGCGCCGGATTCTTGCGCTCGGTCTCCTTTGCGGCGAGGCGCAGCGTCGCGTCGCCCGCAGCGGTCATGAGCATCTTGTCCTTCGCGCCCGCAAAGCGTTCGGCCAGATAGCCCTCGACGGCGTCGGCGTTGTCGCGATACTCCTCCTTCTTCGCCTCGTCCTGCTCTTCGATGACGAGGTCAAGGTAGCACGAGGCGACGTTCTCGACCGCCATGATCGACTCCGCCACCTCCGGATACCGCGCGAGGACCTGCAGATAGGCCTCGGCCGCCTCGAGATACTGCTGCGCGACGAACTTCTCGTTCGCCTCCTTGAACTGCGCGGCGCGGACCTTCGCGATCTGCTCGGGCGTGATGACCGTCCGGATCTTCGCGTTATAGGTCTTCTCGGCGAAGGCCTTGATCTCCTCCGAGAGGTCGCCCGCGATAGGCGCCCACGCGCTCGTCTCGTAGTTGAGGAAGACGTTGACCGCCATGTTGAACGCGCCCTTCGAGCCGTCGCGCTTGCCGCCGCCCTTCGGCTTCGGACCGAACAGGTACGACTTGATCTTCTCGTCGTCGCGCTTCGGCGTCTTCTTCGCCTCGGCCTTGGCCTCGTCCCACAGCATCTTGGCCTTCAGATAGAGGCATTCGGGAAGCGGCGACTGCTTGAGGAGCCCGAGCTTGCCCTCCGGATCGTACTGGACGATCTGGTCGTGAAGCTCCTGCAGCTGCGGCGTGTACTCGTCGACAAGCGCCTCGGCGCGGTCGATGTCGCCCTTCATCTGCTCGATGTGCGCCTTCATCGAGACGGCGCGCCCGAAGTAGAGGGGCTTCTCGAGCTGCCAGAGGAGCTGGTCGGCGATCTTGCCGGCGGCCGCAAGGTTGTCGTCGCGGACCTTCTTCTCCTTCGGGTCCGTCGCATCGTTCGCAAGGCGCAGGTGGATCTCGACCGTCTCGCAGGCGAGATTGCACCATTCGTCCGAGCCCTTCTCGACCTGCTTCAGGAGGTCCTCGTAGCGCTCGGCGGCCTTCGCGTACTGCTTGTCGCCGACGAGAAGCTGCCCGTAGGCGTAGCAGGCCTCCATATAGAACTTGCGGATGTCCTTCGGCGGCGTCGGGAACGCCGCGAAGAACTCGCTGTAGATCTTCATGCACTCGGCCTTCTGGCCGCGGCCGAAGTGGTTGTTCGCAACCTCGAGGCGCGCCGCCCAGTACTTCGACGACTTGCGGTCGGGGAGGGACGCGATGCGCTTCTCGGCGTCCTCGAACTTGCCGAGGGCGAGGAGCCCGCGGATCTCGATGGCGAAGAACCGGACCTCCGACTCGGGCCACTTCTTCTTCGTCGCCTCGATGACGGGACCGGCAAGGTCTGGATAGCCGAAGTTCACGAGGGCCTCGACGTAGGCAATCTCGGCCTCGAGCTCGGGATTTTCCTTGGGCGCCTCGGCCGTCTCCTCCTCCGCGAACGCAGGGAACAGCAACACGGCCGCCAAAGCTGAAATGGTAGCAACCTTAAAACTCATCATGGTCGTGATTATACTACATTTTCCGCGCGGAAGGCAAGCGGAAAGCACGCAGCGCGCGAAGAAAAAGGAGGCAGCCCACGAGCGAGCAGAGCGAGGTCGAGCCGGCGAGGCCAACGTGTCGCCACTCGACCGGAAGGAAAACGACCGCGAGGACGTTCAGGACCGCGTTGAGGACGACGGTTTCGGCAGAGACGCGAAGCGGCGTCTTCATGTCCCCCTGCGCCTGGAAAAACGGAATCAGGCATTTCTGCGCGGCAAAGAAGCAGAGGCCAAGTCCGTAGACGGACAACGCCCGCGCGACACGCACGGTCGCCGTCGCGTCGAAGGCGTTCCCCTCGTAGATGAGCCAGACAATCCACGGCGCGCAAAAAAAAGTGACGACGGACGCGGGCAGCATCAGCGCCGTCATCTGCAGGAGGGATTTCTTCAGGCATGCACCCGCACCCGCCGCGTCGCCCTTGGCGAAATGTCCGGAAAAAGTCGGCAGGAGAACCGTCCCGAACGCGACGCCAACGACGCCGAGCGGCAGGTCCATGAGCCGCTCCGCGTAGCCAATGACGCCCGCCGCCCAGGGCGCGGCACACTGTCCCAGCACCTGGTCGAGCAGGTAGTTGACCTGCACGGCCCCCGCGCCGACGGCTGCAAGCGCCGTGTTCTGCCACACGAGCCGGAACTTCTCATCCCTCCACGAACCTCTCAAGCCTCTCAAGCTTATCAACCCACTCAAGCCTCTCTTCCGCATGCAGCGGAAGAGAAACGCCATTTGCGCCACACCCCCGAGGAGAATCGCCAGCGAAACAACCTGGATGCGCGTCGAAACGGCAAGTCCGGGGAAAAAGCAAAGCGCCGCAAGCGCGGCAATCCAGACGATGTTCAGGAACGCCGGCATGAACGCGCCTTCAACGAAGCGCCCGAGCGCGTTGAGGACGCCCATCCCGAACGCCGCCCCGCAGATGAAGATGACATAGGGGAAGAGGATCTTCACGAGCTTCACCGTCAGTTCCGTTCGCGTCAGCGTCCCGTCTCCGGTCTCCGGTCTAAGGTCCTGCCAGACCGACAGCCCGACCAGGACCAGCACCACGGCCGAGCCGAGGATGAGCATCACCAGCGTAATGACGGCGCGCGCAAGGCGTCGGGCCGACTCGACCTCGCCGCGTTCGACCTCGCCTTTGAAGACCGGGACGAACGCCGCCGTGAGCGCGCCTTCGCCGAAGAGCTTGCGGGCCATGTTGGGTAGCGCGAAGGCGAGCGTGAAGGCCGACTGTTCGATCCCCGCGCCGATGAGCCGCGACTGCAGCATCTCGCGCACGAGCCCCAGGACGCGGGAGAACGCCGTCAGCCCCCCGACAGTGAAGACGTTGCGGACTACTTTCGGAAACATATCCGGTTGATGAGCTGGGTGAAGCTTTCGCCGCCAGCAAGGATCTCGATGGCGATGCGCAGGTAAAGGCACCTGACCGGAGTCGTCTCGAGCCGCGGAAAGCGGACCGCGTCCTTCTCGGTCGTGACGAGCGCGTCTGCGCCCATGTCGGCGGTGCGGTTCAGCGCGTAGAGGACCTCGGACGGGTCGTAGCGATGATGGTCGGCGTAACGCTCGCACCAGACGACCTTTGCGCCGAGATGACGGAGGGAGTTCTCGAATCCCTTCGGCGAAGCGATGCCAGAAAGCGTGCAGACGGTCTTGCCGTCCAGCCAGTCGAGCGGAAACTCCTCGCGGCTCCAGACGTCCTTCAAAACCCGCGGCGAATGGTTGCACTCGACGATCTCGGCCGTCGTGTTGTAACGGCGGATCTCCTCCTTCACCGCAGAGACGTCGCCTCGGCACTTCGTCAGGAAGACGATGTCCGCGCGCTTCAGGTTCCGCGCCGGCTCGCGCAAGATGCCGCGCGGCAGCATGTTGCCGTTGCCGAAGGGATTCGTCGCATCCACGAGGACGACCTCGATCGAGTGCTTCAGCTTCTTGTACTGGAAGCCGTCATCCAGGATCAGCGTGTCGCAGCCCAGGCGGCGGACGGCATAGCGCCCGGCCTTCACGCGGTTGCGATCAACCACGACGGCAACGCCCGGCAGGTTCGAAGCGAGCATGTACGGCTCGTCGCCGCCCATCGTCGAGTCGAGGAGCACGCGCTTGCCGTCCGAAACGACGAGCGGCTTCTCGACGACCTGCGTGAAGAGTCGCTGCCACCACGGCGCCTCCTTGCGGCGGTAGCCGCGCGAGAGGATCGCGACCTTGCGCCCCTCGGCCGCCAGCGTGCGCGCGAAAATCTCGGTGACGGGCGTCTTGCCCGTGCCGCCCGCCGTGATGTTGCCGATTGAGATGACCTGCGTGCCCAGCGGATAGCGGCGGAGGAGTCCGACCCGGTAAAGGAGGTCGCGGATACTGACGACGACGAGAAAGAGCAGGCTGAAAGAGCAGGCTGAGCCCCTTCAAGACGCCGAGCAGGAAATTGACGGATGCCGACTGGTCCTGATCCGCCCCCTTCTCCTGGATGAGGCGGACCAGGGAGCTCTCGAGACGTTCGAATCCGCTTTGCCGGGCCCTGCGCATCTCAGTTCTGGCGGAAGATGTCCGACGCACCGGAGCCAAAGGCCCTCAGGTAGATGTAAAACCCGAACGACCAGTCGTCGCCGTGCTCGTAGCCGTCGAGCCGCATGAAGGAGTTCTCATACTCGACGATGAAGCGGAAGCCGAGGCAGTCCGTCAGCAAATCGAACCAGGAGCCCACACAATCGAGCTCGTTGTCATGGATGTCCCAGCGGACGTACGGGCTCCAGGCGAACCAGTCGATCGGATGGTTCTCAAACCCGAACTCCACGTACTGGAAGCGCGCAAAGTTGAGGCGCTCCGAATCGCCGCGCTGGCCCGCTGGCGTTGCCGGCGTCGAGGAGTAGTCCCAGATGCGGAAGTCTCGGACGGCATAATCGATATGCCACTTGAACGATTCCGAAACGACATGCTGCAGTCCGGCATCCGCCGTCGGAATCGCGTTGTCCGCCGCATTGTACTCGATCCGCGCTGCGAGCGAGATGTCGGATGAGGGATTCCACTTCATGCGCGCACCCGGCACGGCAAGACACCGGCTATTGCCGTAGTTCGGCTCGCCGACCTTCGCAAGACGGTGAGCGCCGCTCGAACCGCGGTATGACGCGTCATTGAACTGCAGGGCCGAATAGACGTCCAGGTCGAAGACGTCGGCGAGCCCGCCGCGCTCCTTCGCCTTCTGCCAGACGTTGCGGAAGCCGGGCGTGACGCCGTAGTAGGAATAGGGCAGGTTGCGGCTGCGGCCCGCGAACTGGTCCTCCCACATGGTCGAGGCGTCCAGCGAGTCGAAGACGTAGGGACGGTCGCCCGAGCCAGACATCCACGCCTCCTGCGCGAGAACGTCAAAATAGGGCTCCATCACATGACGCCAGGTCTCGTCCACCCATCCGGTCGCGCGCGCGGCAAACGTAACGCCACCCTCGAGAATCGAGCGATAGAGGTTTCCCTCGTCGCCCGTCTCGCCCCAGCCCGTCAGGTTATCCGCACCGCTGCGGTTCCAGAACGTACCGCGGTAGCCGACGCGCGGAACGACGGACAGGACGTCGTCGAAGACCTTGAACGGCGCCGTCAGGCGATGGTAGGTGTCGAAGCGGAACGCCTCGTACTCGGCCCAGCGTCCCGGCTGGTAGCTGAAGGGATTCGTCTTCTCCCCCCTTCCGTACTCCGCCGGATCGCGGGTGAGATAGCCAATGCGGTTCTCGCTTTCGTAATTCAGGGGAAGTCCGAAGACCGGCTGCGGATTGACGTCGAGGTAGAGTTCGGGCAGGCGTCCCGTCATCGTGTAGAACTCGTTGAGCCGCCCGGAGACCTCGGCGCCGAGCGCAAAGGCGTTTTCAAGATGCTCCCAGAAGACGCCGCTGTTCGGATAGTCCACAAACTGGCTCTTCCAGTTGAAGAGCGTCTTGCGGTAGAAGTCGCGGCGGAAATAGGAGTCTGAGAAGTAGGAGCCGCGGACGCGCACGCTGTCGCGCTCGGTCGGATCCCATCGGTGCGCGAGGGACATGCCGTAGCGGTCCTTGTCGAGCGTGCTGCCCCAGCTCTGGTCATACCACTTGCCGTTGCGGTCGTCGATGTCGTCACTGATGTCGTAGGCGTAGTAGAAGTTGAAGTCGCCCCTGCCGAAGTCGCCGAGGTTCCACTTGAGGTCCTCTCCGAAGGCCACGCCCTGCTCGTAGCGCAGGTCGAAGCGCGTCGCCCCATCAAGCCACCATTTCGTCGGGTCGCGGTTTTCGTCGCCCAGGAGATGATAACGCGTGCGCGTGAGGAGATAGGCGCCCCAGCGCGACGTGTAGCCCGGCATCCAGCTGAAGCCGCAGCTCGTGTCCAGCGGATAGTACATGTAGGGCAGCCAGAAGACCGGCACCTCCCAGAGACGAAGCTTCACGTTGCGGAGAATGACGGAATCCTCAGCCTTGTAGACGATCTCTCCCGTCACGTTCCAGTGCGTGTGGCCCAGCTCGTTCGAACAGGTCGTTGCGTAGGTCGGATCGGAGAACGTCATCGTGCCGTCCGCCGCGCGGCTCAGCGATTCGCCGCGGAGCGTAATCGGTCCTGACGTGGCGACGACGTGACCCGTC
>CADAKF010000064.1 GCA_902788415.1 uncultured bacterium | reverse complement strand
ATAGGAGTCCTACGGCTTGCGCCAATTCCGAAATCACGTTCAGTTTCTGAAACTCGTCGAGGGTCATCGGCCGGCGATAGTCGTTTTCGAGCGTCACCAGGATGCCGAACGCCTTCAGCGACGACCAGTCCGTCAGCTCGCGAAAGCGCGTCTCGGCCGTCACCGGCGTTTCCAGTATCGCAGACATCCGATCTAGAAATTCGTTCATTTCCCCTCTGTGTCTCCGTGTCTCTGTGTTAAGATCTTAGAGTAATGTTTTTCAGATACGCATTCGGATTCCAGCTTGAAGCCGAAGCGCTCGAACAGCCCCTTCACCGGCGCATTTCTTCCCGAGGCGCGCCAGCAGGCGGACAGCCCCGTCACGTCCCGTGCCGCCGCGAGCCGCTCGACCTCCGCCTCGACCCGCTCCTCGATGCCACGGCCCATCACGCGGCAGCTCATCACCCAGTCGACGATCGCGCCGTCCTTCACGATGACGAAGGCGACGAGTCCCTGGTCGCCGAACTTGTCCCTGGCGTGCGCCGTGACAACGAGTCCCTCCCGCGCCAGGGCGCGGACCTCGTCCTCCGCGTAGCGGTTCGTGCAGACGTTGAACTGGTTGGACTTCTGCGAGAGCTGCGCGACGCGCGCGACCTCGTCTTCTGCGAGCGGATGGATCTCGACCTCGACGCCCAGCTCGCGGAAGACCTCCTCGCGCACCTCGCGCATCTCGTCGCGCATCCCCGCGAGGCAGCGCTTGCGCGCCGCCTCCGCCCGGTACTCCTCCGTCTTGCGCCGGTCCTCCTCGGTGAGCTCGTGCGGCGGAAAGTAAGCGTCCAGGTTCGGCGGGAACGCCGCGACCGTCACCTCGGGCAGCTTCGCCTTCATCTCCAGCCGCTCCGCCGGATTGTCATCGACGAACACAAACGCGTCGGTGCCGAGATTCAGCTCCTCGGCGATCTGGACGAGGTTCTCGGCCTTGCAGTCCCAGTTGATTCGCCAGCTCACAAAGTCATCACGGGACACGCGCCCCTTCTCTGTGTCTCCGTGCCTCTGTGCTGAATCCCGCTCGCCGAAAAACCACTCCACGTCGCTGAAATTGTTCTTCGAAAGCGCCACCAGGAGGACGCCACGGTCCTTCAGGGCCTTCAGCTTGCGCTCGAACGGAAGGTTCGGACTGATCCCCGCAAGTCCGTCCTCGCCGATGACGCCGTGCCAGAGCGTGTTGTCGAGATCGACGGCGACGACCTTCTTGGGCGATGCCCCATTGATCCGCCGCAGGAACTCCCAGAGCGACGTGACGTTCACGACCTCGGCGAACGGAATCTCGACCTTGTACTTCGCGGCGACCTCCGTCACCAGCCGCAGCTGCGCCATCGAGTCCCATTCGGGAATCGACCCGTACGTCGTTTCAAGCGACAGCCTCTCCGCCGGAACCCCGAGGATTCCCGCCGCAAACGCTAGAAACTCCTTCGTCTCCACCTTACTTGCCCCTCCGCATCGACTCGCCGATCGCCGCCACGGCCTTGCGTGCGGTGGCGAATGCCATCGTCAGGTTATAGCCGCCCGTCGGTCCGTCGATGTCCATCACCTCGCCAGCAAAATAGAGATGCGGCACGAGCTTCGACTCCATCGTCTTCGGATCAATCTCGTCCGTCGCCACGCCCCCGATCGTCACGATCGCCTCCTTCACTGGACGCGGCTTCAGGTTCTTAAACGACAATCTGTTGTGCCCGAACCAAACTTCGAGGGTAAGAGGGTGAGAAGGTGAGAGGGTGAGAGGGTGAGAGGGTGAGAGGTAATGTGCGATGAAGCGTTGCGCGTTGTAGACTGCCGCACCGGAGAGGCCGAAGCTCTCGCAGTCGACCTCGCCTTTGTAGTCGAAGAGCGTCGCACCGTCCGGACCGATCACCTTCGCCCGGCCGTCTTCGAAGCACCGACCGGCAAGCGAGGTCACCTTACGGTCGTTCGTCTCCAGTCCGATGAGTCCCGGCTGATAGGGAACAAGACGATGGCCGAGCGCCTTCGCGAAGTTCTGTCCGTCGCCGACGGACCCCGTTTTCGGATAGCTCACGCCGCCTGTCGCCAGGAGAACGTTCTCGGCCAGCAAGTCAAAGTTCTTGGTCTGAAGGACGAAGCCCCCTCTCGCCTTCTCACCGTCTCCCCCTCTCACCTTCTCAACGTCCCTCACAGGACAATTCGTCAGAATCGGCACCTCGCTGTCGCGCAGCAAATCGCCGAAAGCGTGGACGATTGTCGCCGCCTTGCCGTCCGCCGGGAACATGCGTCCGTCGGCCATGCGCCGGAGCGGCACCTTGAGCGACTTGAAGCCGGCGATGATCTGCCGCGGCGGGCACTCCCGGATCGCCGCGGCGACGAAGTCCTTCGCCTCGCCGACGTCGGCGAGGAACTGCTCGGCGGAGATGTCCTTCGTGAAGTTGCAGCGTCCGTTCGCCGTCATCAGCACCTTCGAGCCGAGGCGCGCCTTGCGCTCGATGAGGACGCAGGGGATGCGCCGCTCGGCCGCGACGGCCGCGGCGAACATGCCAGCCGCTCCGCCGCCCACGATCGCCAGTTTCACAGGTGTATGCTTCAGCGGCATGTCAGACCTCCAATACGGACAGCTTGCAGGAGGGGTCGATTTCGATCAGTCCGAGCGAGACGGACAGTCCGCCGCCGAAGCCGGCGAAGAGGATTCTGCCGCGGACGCCCTTCCACGCGATTGTCGCGGGGATTGAGGCGGACGAGAGATTGCCGAGCTCGTCGCACGAAATCGCCGTCTGCTCCTCCGCAATCCCCACGCTCTTCGCCAGCTGCCGCACCATGTAGACGTTGGGCTGATGGGGGACGAAGGTGAGGGGGTGAGAAGGTGAGAAGGTGAGAGGGTGAGAGGGTGAGAGGGTGAGAAGGCGGGTGAAGTCCTTGATGTAGGAAACGACGTCGGTGGCGACGAACCTGAAGACGCCGAAGCCGTCCATCTGAATCGTGCCGCCGTCCTTGAGCTGCAGTGCCCCGCCCTTCTCCCCGTCGGAAAGGAAGGCGAAGGTGAGGGGGTGAGAGGGTGAGGGGGCGAGAGGGTGAGAGGGTGAGACAATGGTGGCGGTGCCGGCGTCAGCCAGCAAGGGACTGACATCTCCCGCCTTCTCGCCGTCTCCCCTTCCCACCTTCGCGCTCTGCACATCGCCGTCGAGGAGCAGCGTCTTTTTGCCGGTCTGCTGCGCGAGAAGCGCCGCGAGGTAGAGTCCGTACCCCCAGCCCGAGCACGCGAGGGACACGTCGAAGGCGATGATCCCCTTCGGGAACCCGAGCCGTGCCTGCGCTTCGCAGGCTGCCGCGGGCATGCGGTTCGGCTGCGTGAAGGAGACGAAGAGCAGGGCGCCGAAGTCATCCGGCTTCGACCCCGTCTCGGCGATCGCCTTTTCGGCCGCCCACACGCAGAGGTCGACGACGGACGTCCCTTCCGCGGCAATCCGCCGCGTGCGGATGCCCGTCGCCTTCTCCGCCTTCTCGTCGTTGGCGACGGCATTCCCCGGCACACAGGCGCTAATGCCCGCGATTCTTACGCCTTCAACTGAGACCCTCTCCAAGCTTCCAGACCTCCAAACTTCCAAACCTCAACTCATGTAGATCTTCGCGTGATTCGTCGGCTTCGCCTTCTCGAGCCCCAGCTCTTCGGACAGCTTCTCGCCGGGACGGATGCCGGTGAACTCGATTGCGATGTCGCGGTAGGGACGGTAGCCCGCGCGGCGGATCATCTCCTCGGCGAGCGAGACAAGCGAGATAGGCCTTCCCATGTCGAGCGTATAGATGTGACCCCGCTCCATCGTCGCGGCGACGAGCACGAGACTGACCGCCTCCTGCACGGTCATGAAGTAGCGCGTCATCCGCCGGTCGGTGACCGTCACGGGGCCGCCGTTCGCGATCTGCCGCTCCCACTTGGGGACGACGCTGCCCGAGCTGCCGAGGACGTTGCCGAAGCGGACGGCCGTATAGCCCGCCGCCACGACGGCCGTCTCCGCGGCGAGCTTGGTCGAGCCCATCACGCTCGAGGGGTTGACCGCCTTGTCCGTCGAGATGAAGACGAAGTCGGCGACGCCGCCCTCCTTCGCGACCCTGACGAGCGCCTCCGTCGCGCGCGCGTTGTTGCGCCAGGCCTCGTCCGGATTCAGCTCGCACATCGGCAGGTGCTTGTAGGCGGCCGCGTGCAGCAGGACCTGCGGCTTCTCCCTTGCGATCGCCGCGGCGATCTTCTCCGGCTCGTTGATGTCCAGCATCAGCGGCACGGCGCGTCCGGAGGCCATCACCTCCTCGCAGATCTCGTAGAGCGCGTTCTCGCCGCGCTCGACCATCAGCACCTTCGCCGCGCCGGCGCCCAGGACCTGGCGGACGATTTCGCTGCCGATCGACCCGCCCGCGCCCGTCACCATCACGCACTTGCCCGCGAAGCAGTCCCGCACGACCGCATCCGCGAACACGCGTTCCCTGCGGTTCAGGAGCTTCGCCTCGCGGCTCTGCGCGTTCGCGAAGAGCGTCCAGAGCCAGCGCATCGCCAGCGCGCCCGCGCCCCAGAAGACGCCGCCGATGAGATTGACCGAAAACGGA
This sequence comes from uncultured bacterium, assembly GCA_902788415.1. Lineage (GTDB taxonomy): Bacteria > Verrucomicrobiota > Kiritimatiellia > RFP12 > UBA1067 > UBA1067. The sequence continues at coordinate 3,951 of CADAKF010000064.1, read as the reverse complement.
GGACGGATGAGCGCATGGGTTTCCGAGCGGAAGAGGAGGCGGAACACCGTCATCACGACGACAGCGCATCCGAAGGCCAGCATGAAGCGCAGGAGATCCCGCGCCCGCAGCCGCCAGCGGCGCAGGCAGTCGAACGCGATCATCGCCGCCAGCTGCACGCTCCAGACGGTGATGAAGGACTGCCAGGTCGCGCTCCAGCCCCACCGCGGAGCCTGAAACTCAAACCGCAGGGCGATCGCGGCGGCAAAGGCAATCGCCATGATCGCCGTATCCGCCAACAGGCCTATGAGAATCCGCATGGCGGATGTTATAGCACGTTCTCCTCGAACACGGTCGCCGGATCGCCCTCGGCATTCACGAGGTTCAGCTCGGGACAGTCGTCCCAGGCGTGCCGGACGCGCGCGGGCTTGAGCCCGGCCGGGATCTCAAGCGCGACCGTGTCCGTGCCGACGACGGACGCCTTCACGCCGACGAACTTTCCGTCCGCGCCCGCAAGCTCGAACTCCCGCAGCGGCTTGCCGTCGTTCGCCTTAAGTCCCCTGCCCGCGTTCGCGAAGCGCACGAGGACGCGTCCGCCCTCCGCGCGGACCGCGACGGGCGTCGGCCCGGTCGGGATGAGATCCTTGCGTCCGTAGGACCGGTTCGCCGCGAGGCGCGCGAGGCGCCGTCCGACGGTCCGCTTGTCGCGCGGATGGATGTCGTTCTTCTCGCCGACGTCGCCGATGAAGACCGTGCCCGTCACCTCGTGCGGATCCGTGCGGCCCTCTTCGGTCTCGCCGAGCCGCCGCTGTGTGTCGCAGACGACCGCCCAGTCGGACTCGACGGGCTCGGCGTTCGTCTTGTTGAAGGGCGCGATCTCGACGAGGTAGAACGCCATCGCCTTGTCGTCGCCCGCCGCGCGCGTGAAGTGACGGCGCCAGTCGCTCTTGAGCAGCTTGAAGAAGTCCATGTAGTACCGCGCGCCGTCGCCCGGCTGCTCGCCGTCCCAGAAGAAACCCGGCAGCGCGTTCGAGCAGCCCTGGTACCAAATCGCGCCCTTCACGGCCATCGGGAAGAGCGGCGCGATCATCGCGTTGTAGGCGAGCGCGAAGGTGGAGGGATGCTGCAGGTGGTCGTAGTCGATCGGACGGCATCCGCTCTGGCGGAACGCCGCGTACCGCCACGCGCCGGCGAGCGGGATCTCCTGCGCGCCGGCCTTCAGCGCGAAGCGGCTCTTCGGCCCCGCGTTGAATCCGCCGCCGAGCGCCGGATCGTCTGCGCGCACGACGAGACGGTTCCTCCCCTTGCGGAGCACACCCGCCGGAATCGCATAGTGCCGCGGGGTGTTCCAGCCCTCGCCCTCGCCGATCTTCACGCCGTTCAGGTAGACCGCGTCGTAGTCGTCGACCGGCGGCAGGTCGAGTTCGCCGGCGGACGCCGCCGCGAGCTCGAAGTCGCGCACGTACCAGACGACGCCGTCGAAGTCCGACCCGAGGTGCTTCTCCATCATCTCGGGCAGGACGGCCGTCTTCCAGCCGGAGACGTCGAAGTCGAGCGCGCTCGGGCCCTTCGCGGCCGGCGTCTCGAGATAGGGATCGTACGTCGCCTCGAACGTGCGGATGTCCTCCGCAAAGCGCGCGCGGCCGCCCATCTCCCAGTTCGCGCCGTGCTCCGCGGCCGACTTGACCGCCGCGCGCATCCGCGCGGTGCCGACCTTGCTCCTCAGGAGCTCGTCCGCGCCGAACCACGCCTCGACGATCGTGCCGCCCCAGTTGACGTGGACGAGGCCGAGCGGAACCTTTCCGCCGAGATACGCGTCAAGCTGCGTGCCGAAGAAAAGGCCGACGGACGAGAACCTGTTCGTCTCCGCCGCCGTGAGGGGACGCCACTCGCGGCGCACGGGGAACTCGCGCTTCGGCGCGCCGGAGATCAGCCGGTCGACCGCCATCAGCCGGATGTTCGGATGCTCCTGCGCGACGACGTCCTCGATTCCGACGGACTTGCCCCAGCCGTTGCCGAACTCCATGTTCGACTGTCCCGCGCAGAGCCAGACGTCGCCGAAGAGGACGTCGGCCAGGGTCGTCGCGGCGCCGTCCGACTTCGCCTCGAGCGCGTAGGGTCCGCCCGCGGCGATCCGCGGCGTCTTCACCTGCCAGCGGCCCGTCGCGTCCGCCGTCGCCGTGCGCGTCGCGACGGTCTTGCCGGCAGCGTCGCGGATCGCAACCGTGACGCGCGCGCCGGCTTCCGCCGCGCCCCAGACGGGCGACTCCGTGTCGCGCTGCAGGACCATGCCGGACGAAAACGCCGTCGAGAACCGCAGCGCCGCGCGGTCGTCGCACTTCGGACAGTCGTTGGCCCTGATGCGGATGAGCTTCGTCGCGTGCGGCAGCACGGTCGCCGCGTAGTAGCCGCCGTGCTTGCCCTCGCAGGTACCCGTCCAGCAGTCGCGCAGGAAGTGCGCGCCCCGGAGACCGAGCTCGTCGAACGTCACCTTGATCTCGCGCGAGAGCGGCGAACGGTTCAGGAGCGCGACCGCGAGGTCGCCGTTCGCGAGGGGACGCACCCAAACCGACTCCGCGTCCGTGTGGCGGATGCGCTTCGCGACCTTGCCGAGGCGGTCCTGGCTGATGGCGATCACCTCGTCGTTCGCGAGCAGGTTGCGCGTGAAGTCGGACATCTTTGTGAGGTCGCATCCAATCAGAAGCGGCGAACCGACCATCGCCCAGATTGAGACGTGCGTGTACTGCTCGTTCGGCGTCAGGTACGTCTCGTGGTCGCCGCCGAAGGAGTACTGCTGCCCGACGATCAGCATGTCCGGATCGGCCCAGCAGCCCGCGCCGCACCATTTCCAGTACTCGCCGCCGATGCGCGACTCGATCGCGCCCTGCATCCACACCCACGCGTCCTTGAGGTCGTCCCAGCTGCGCCAGCAGTTCGCGCCGTTCGCGCGCGCCCACTCCTCGACATGCGCCATGCCGTACTGGCAGAAGGAGAAGACAATGTCGCGATTCTGCTTCTTGAGGCATTCGTTCATCTTCGCATAGGGCTTGATGAAGGCCTCGCGAAGCTTCGGATCGCTCCAGGTCTCCCGGACCCAGGGCCAAGTCCCCTTCTCCTTCTTGAAGATATCGTGATAGCTGCACCAGTCGTACTTCACGTAGTCGAAGCCCCAGTCCGCCCAGCTCTCGGCGTCGGCGAGCTCGTGTCCGTAGCTTCCCTCGCAGCCTCCGCAGGTGCGGGGACCGGGGCTCGAGTAGAGACCCGCCTTGAAGCCGAAGGAGTGGATGTAGTCCGTCAGCTCCTTCATGTTCGGGAAAGTCGGATTGGGAAGGATCTTCCCGTTCGCGTCACGCGCGGGCTCGTCGCCGGGCTTGCGGTCGTTGTTCATTTCCCAGTAGTCGTCGAGGTTGACGTACGCCCAGCCGTGGTCGCCGAGGCCGGACTCCTCCAGCGCCTTCGCCGCCGCCATCGCGTCCTTCTGCGTCAGGCGGAAGCAGAGCGTGTTCCAGCTGTTCCAGCCCATCGGCGGCGTCAGCGCGATCGTGTCGCCGACCGTGAGGCGGATCGTCCGCTTCGCCTCGCCCTTCGCGTTCTTCGCCGTCACCTCGATGTCGTAGTCGCCCTTCGTCGCGGGCGCCGTGCCGCGCAGCACGCCCTTCGCGTCCAGCGTCACGCCCGCCGGAAGCCCCTTCGCCGAGAAGGTCATCGGACGGACGCCCGAGACCGGCACGCGGAAGATGACGGGGTGTCCGGGCCTCACGCCCCAGATGTCCGCGCCATTGAACTGCGGCTCGTCCTTCTCCTTCGGCGTCTGGATGCCGAGCTGCGCCGTGCGGCTCGGATCTGTGAGGCGCCTAAGTTTCGCGTCCGCCGCGCAGACGAAGCGCGCGTCCGCCCAGTCGGCGTGCACCGCGTTGCAGGCGGTCCATTCGCCGCCCGAGGTGGACTCGAGGACGATCTCCTTAGCGCCCG
>CADAKF010000063.1 GCA_902788415.1 uncultured bacterium | reverse complement strand
GACCGAGTCGCGTTTTCTTACAAGCGGAAAGGATTCCGCTTCCCCACTCGGGATGCGTCAAGAGTGGAGAAGCGGAATCCTTTCCGCTTCAAGAGATGACTTTACATTCAACAACCAATACAAAAGAGGTAAGTTATGGCACTAAAAATCGTGCAGTGTTCCGGTCGCCATCTAATTGCGGCGATGATGATTGTGCTTGAGTTCTCCTTCGCGCCATCGGCATCTGCCAAGACAGTTTATGTTTCGCCAGACGGTACGGGTGATGGCTCAAGTGCAGAGTCTCCGGCGACCTTGTCAGCAAGCTTGCTGCTCGGCTTGGACGAAGGCGACACGGCAATGGCCTGCGCTGGCGATTACACACTCACCGAAACGCTGGCTATGACCAATTCCGCCGGCAAACCGATTGTGTTGCAAGGGAGCGGCGACAGCACGGTTTTCCGCTATGCCGACGGATTTTCCGGCATCGCGTTCGACATCGCTTCGGGAACGCTCTCCTCGGTGTGGCTCGCCGACTCGCAGAAAATCGCCTGCAATGCGGCGGCCGTCTCCTCGGGATCGATCATCGGCTGCGTATTCACCAACCTGACGGCCGCCGCGACGGGGAAAAGCTGGCTCATCAATGCGACCGGCGCGGCGCGGATTGAGAATACGCAAGTAGTTGACTCCCGGGCCGATTCGATGCTTCGCGGCAACAGCCAATTCACCGCCATCGACTGCACCTTTCTCCGGTTCACCAGCAATTCCACCCAGACGCACGGTGCGGTGATGGCCGATGGCAGCGCCGTCCGGTGCAGATTTCTGTCGATTTTCGACAATGCCTTTTCGGCGTTCAACAACATCAAATGCTACGATTGCCTGTTTGACGGTGTGACACGCAAGATGTATTTTCTTTTCAGAGTGTCTTCGCTTTACAATTGCTCCATACTGAACAATGTCGGCAACGTGTGGGGACAAGAGAAATATTACAACTGCATTTTCAGCGGCAACAAAATGGCCGACAACACACCCCTTGCATTGGGTCAATGCACTGTCAACTACTGTTTCCTGGGGTCTGAGGTAACGGGCGGCCAGCGCACTGCTTGCCTAGTCGGTGATGATCCCCGGCTCAACGACGACGGAACGTTGCGAGCGGGTTCGCCTTGCATCGACGCCGGCAGCATGGACGCGACGTCGTTCCCGGCCGCAGTGCCGGCAGAGCGCGGCATCGATTTGTTTGGCAATCCGCGGCAGAGTATCAATGCGATCGACATCGGCTGCTTCGAGAAAAACGGCTATGTGTCTGGCGATACGTTTTTCACTTTGAGCTCCGTCGCCGTGTCGGGTTTGACCGGCGCCGAGTTGGCGATCGCCGGACAATACCGCGCCGACGAAGGGGTGCAAATCACCGTCGATCTCGATTTCGGCGACGGCAGCACCACCTCGCGGACGATCACGGCGGCGGGCGGCAGCACGCACGAGGTGTTCTCCCTGACCCACAGTTACGCCGCCGGCGGCATCTATCGGCTTTCAGCCACGGTTGCGTACAATAACGGCACGTCGGACGAAACGATTGCCATACCCAGCAAATTCCTCGTCCAGAATGCGACCGAAGGCGATGTCTACGTCGCGCCTGCCGGCGATGACTTGAAGGACGGGCTTTCCCGCGAGAACGCCAAGGCGACCATCGCGTCGGCGCTCGTCGCCGTCCGCAACGGCAAAGTGCTGCTGCTGAACGGACGGCATGAAATGGCTGCCGGGGTTACCATCGCCACGGCTCAGACGGTCGAGGGCGAATCGCGTGACGGCACAATTGTCACCAGTCAGGCCGACTCAACGCTCTTTACGTTGACAGCGGACAATTCACGAATCCGCAATTTCACCTTTTCGACCATCACCAACAACGCCGCGACCGTCTATCTTAAGCGAGGCTCGGTCGAGTCGGTCACTTTCGACGCGGTCGATACGGGCAACCAGAAATGCGTCCAGTCTGATTACGGATACTACTTGAAATGCACCGTCACCAATTGCCTGTTCAACGCATGCGCCGGCAACTATATTCTCGGCTGCCACGACGATGACCCCTACGCGACAGCCGTCGATACGGCGTTTGTCGGCTGCAAGGCCAACAACCGGCTGGTGCAGGGATATACCAAATACCGCCTATCGGCGGCCGGCTGCACCACCGCCAATTACGTGTTCGATAAGGGTGGCGCTGTCTACGACTCGCTCGTCTGCCGGCAGGTGTCGGGCAAACTCTGCAAAAACGTCAACACCTACAATTGCACCTTCGCGGACAACAATGTGGCAGACACCTTCAACGGCGGCAAGCACTACAACGATATTTTCGTTGGCAACACCCAAGGGGTGGTCGCCTCGGGCGAATTCTACAACTGCCTTTACGACGACGAAACGTTCACTACGTACGCGAAAGACGAGAATTGCATCTACACGAGCAAAGCCAGACTTGCCACCGGCTACATACCGCGCAACTCGTCACCAGCCGTCGGCAAGGGGCGTTACTACAGCGCGGACAATGGTACGAGCGTCGATACGGTTTATTTCCCCAACGCCGCCAATCGCATGGTTGATTTGGCCGGCAAGGCGCGCTTGCGCAACGGGGATTCGCTCGACATCGGGTGCTATCAGGCGCTGCCGCTTTCCGGATTTCGGCTGGTTGTGCGCTGAGTCCCTTAAGCATACGACGAAAACGCTCACGCGTAAGTTAAATGCATAAACCCCGTCCACGCGCGCGATTAATCTTTTTCTACTTTGGCGGTTGACATAGAGGAAATGCATGTGCTATACTATGTCCAGTTCCTACCACAAGAGTAGTGTTAACAATTGAGCAAGGAAAGGTGGTGCCAAAATGGCGAAGGTGGCTAAAACGATTCTGGAAAAGGTGGGCGGTACGCCGCTCGTTGAGATATCCTCTAAACTCAACAAGGGTGCTGCGCGCGTGCTGGTCAAGGTTGAGTTTTTCAACCCAGGCGGCAGTGTGAAGGATCGCATTGCGTTCGCGATGGTCGAGGATGCCGAGAAGCGCGGACTTCTCAAGCCGGGGGCGACAATCGTGGAGCCGACGAGCGGCAATACAGGGGTGGGGCTTGCGCTTGTCGCGGCGGTGAAGGGTTATCATCTTGTTCTCACGATGCCAGAGACGATGAGCATCGAGCGCCGGAAGCTTGCGGCGGCCTATGGCGCGGAGATTGTCCTCACGCCCGGCACTGAGGGCATGAAGGGTGCGATCGCCAAAGCGAACGAGATTGCGTCGGCACGCGGTGGCATTATTCTACAGCAGTTTGAAAATCCTGCGAACCCAGCCTATCATCAGGTGACGACGGGTCCCGAAATCTGGGCGGATGCTGACGGGCAAGTCGATGCGTTCGTAGCCGGCGTTGGCACGGGCGGTACGATTACGGGCGCGGGCAAATACTTGAAGGAGAAGAATCCCGCAATCTCGATTTTCGCGGTCGAGCCAGATACATCGCCGGTTCTTTCTCAAGGCAAGGCGGGTCCTCACAAGATCCAGGGTATTGGCGCCGGCTTCGTGCCGAAGGTGCTTGACCGCGAGATTCTGACGGACATCATCACGGTCTCGGCGGAAAATGCAGGCATCACGGCGCGTGCCGCTGCGGCGCAGGATGGTCTCCTGGTCGGCATTTCTTCGGGGGCGGCGCTCTACGCGGCGCTGGAACTTGCGAAGAAGCCCGAGTGGGCCGGCAAAACGATCGTCGCGCTTCTTCCAGATACGGGCGAGCGTTATCTTTCGACCTGGCTCTTCGCATGACGCTCCAGCAGTTCCCTGCAAGAGGGGTTAGAGAAAGCGAGGTAATGACATGAGCGAACAAAAAAAGAAGTATCATCTCGAAACGTTGGCGGTGCACGCGGGACAGGAAGTGCCTGAGTCGGATACCAAGGCGCGCAATGTGCCGGTCTATCGTACGACGGCATACAATTTCGACAATTCCCAGCACGGTGCGGATCTGTTCGCACTAAAGGTACCGGGCAACATCTACGCCCGCTTGATGAACCCGACGAACGATGTCCTCGAGAAACGTCTCGCGGCACTTGAAGGTGGTGTGGCGGCTCTGACCGTCTCTTCCGGCACGGCGGCAATTTATTTCACGATTACCAATATCGCCAAGGCCGGCGACGAGATTGTCGCGGCGAACAACCTTTACGGCGGAACCTTCACGCAGTTCGATGCGATTCTGCCGCAGCAGAACATCACGGTACGCTTCACGAATGTGAACGACTTCGCCGCGGTCGAAGCGGCAATCAATGAGAAGACGCGCCTTGTCTACATTGAGACGGTCGGCAATCCCGCCCTTGGTATTGCAGATATCAAGAAGTACGCGGAAATTGCCCACAAGCACGAGCTGCCGCTGGTGGTGGATTCGACCTTCACGCCGCCGACGCTGCTGCGTCCAATCGAGCATGGCGCAGACATCGTCATCCACTCGCTTTCGAAGTGGATTGGCGGACACGGCGCAGGCATCGGCGGCGCGGTGATTGACGCGGGCACGTTCAACTGGAAAAACCCGAAGTTCGCGCTCTACAACGAACCCGACCGCGGCTACCACGGTCTTCGCTTTGCGCACGATCTGCCGCTCAACCTCGCGTTCATTCTGCGCCTGCGCACGGTCGGCCTGCGCAATCAGGGTCCGACGCTCGCCCCCGACGCGGCATGGATTTTCCTGCAGGGTGTCGAGTCGCTGCCGCTGCGCGTCGCGAAGCACTCGTCGAACGCGCTCAAGGTCGCTGAGTTTCTTGCCAAGCATCCGAAAGTGGCGTGGGTCAAGTACCCAACGCTCTCGGAACCCGAACTTGCTAAGCAGTATCTCCCCGACGGCGCCGGCGGCATGGTTGTCTTCGGCGTGAAGGGTGGCAGTGCCGAGGCCCGCAAGCTGGTGGATTCTGTTCCGCTCTTCTCTATTCTCGCCAATGTCGGCGACGCGAAGAGCTTGATCATCCACCCCGCCTCCACCACGCATTCGCAGGTCTCCGACGAGGAGCAGCGCAAGGCTGGGCTTCAGCCCGAGCTTATCCGCCTCTCGATCGGTCTCGAGCACGAGGACGACATCATCGCCGCGCTTGAGGAAGGTCTCGCCCAGATTTGACCCATCGCCCCGCCCCGCCGACAACTTCGTCGAGCGGGGTGTTTTTAACACCTAAATACTACCAAAGCGGTAGAGAAAGAGAGAAAACATGAACAAGAACATTAAAAACATTCTCGCGGCGTCCGTTCTATCCGCTTCGGCGGCCTATGCCGGCGTGCCACTCAACAACCTTCAGGGTGTTGGAGGTATTGCCTTCAATCCCTTGGCCTATACGGCTGGGCAACCTTGGGACGGAGGTGAAACGAATGTGTTCAACGGCATCGTCTCCAAACCCCAGGTTGGCGGATGGTACGTTAATTTGTCAGATTCGGATATCAACTGGTTCGCGATCGGCACGGCGCTTACCTTTGCAGAGCGACTTGAGGTTTCATATGGCTATGGCTTCACGGATGCGGATAAGTACGGCGACAAATCAATTGATTCGAACAACCTCGGCGCGAAACTGAGGATTCTGGACGAAAATGCGTTCGAAACTCAGTGGGTGCCAGCGATTGCGGTTGGCGCCGTCTACAAGCATACGAATACGGATCTTGCCGGTGCTTTCGGACTCGACAAGGACGGGTTTGATTATTATGCGGTCGCTTCGAAACTCGTCAAGGAGACGTCGATCCCTGTTCTGTTGTCGCTCGGCATCCTATACTCGGATGAAGTCGTCAACGGTGTAATCGGGCACGGGCACTACGATGTCTCGTATTTCGCGAACATCGACGTCTTGCCGTCCGACAATATTGCAGTCGGCTTCGAGTACAAGTCGGGCGTCGATGCGGAGACGAGCGGCATTAGGAATCACGACTATTACGACGGACACGTCGCGTGGTTCGTGACTCCCCAGCTCACGCTTGTCGGCGCTTATGCGTACACAGGCGACAGGGATCGGTTCTATCGCGACGGCAATCCTAAAAACCTCGGATTCGGCAGCGGTCTGGTCCTCTCGGTCCAGTATCAGTTCTGATGCACGAGAGTCTTGACACGGCGGCGCTTCGCGCAACGGGATGAAGATCGCGGTTGGACTTTCCGGTGGCGTTGATTCGAGTGTGGCGGCGCTCCTCCTGAAGGAGCAGGGCCACGAGGTCGTGGGCGTCACGATGAAGCTCTGGAGCGGGGCATACCGGGGCGGGACGCGCGATGCGTGTTATGGTCCGGGCGAGGCGGAGGACATCGACCGCGCGCGTGGCCTTGCCGAGGCGCTTGGAATCGCCTATCGCGTCTTCGACTGCTCGACGGCCTACGAGCGCGCGATCGTGGGATATTTCCGCGAGACGACGCTTGGCGGGCGCACGCCGAACCCGTGCGTGATGTGCAACGCGGCGATGAAGTTCGGTCTGCTGCCGCAGCTCGCGCGCGAGGCGGGGGTGGTGTTCGACCGGTTCGCGACGGGGCACTACGCGCGCATCGTCGAGATGGGCGGCCGCTTCGCCGTACGGCGCGCGGCAGATGAGAAGAAGGACCAGAGTTACTTCCTCTACCGCCTCTCGCAGGAACAACTGGCGGGCGTCCTCTTCCCGCTCGGAGAGCTGACGAAAGGCGAGGTGCGGCAGATCGCCGCCGCGCACGGACTCGCGGCGGCGGACAAGGCCGACTCGCAGGACTTCTACTCCGGCGAGAAGGACGAGCTGATCGGCGCGCCGCCGAAGGCGGGCGAGATCGTCGACCTCGCGGGGCGCGTCCTCGGGAGACATGCGGGGTACTGGAACTTCACGGTCGGGCAGCGGAAGGGACTGGGCGCGTTCGGTCCCGATCCGCTTTACGTCGTGCGCCTCGACGCCTGCCGTAACCGCGTCGTCGTGGGACGGCGCGCGGAGGCATTCGTGAAGGCGTTCACGGTGGCGGACCTCCACTGGATGGCGCAGGCGCCGACCGAGGCGCCGTTCTCCGTCCTGGTGAAGGTGCGCTCGACGGGGAATCCGCTCGGGCCGGTCGTCTTTGAGAAGGGGACGTGCCGGGTGGAGGGGGAAGGGCTCTTCGGCGTGGCGCCAGGGCAGTCCGCCGTCTTTTATGATGAAATGGGAACCATTCGGTGTGGAGGCGTGATCGTATGACGCGACAAGAGGAAATCAGAGAGCTGGCGGCGGAACGGAAAGCCGTCATTCTCGCACACAACTACACGCGGGGCGAGGTGCAGGACGTCGCCGATTACACGGGCGACTCGCTGGAGCTCGCGCGCAAGGCGGCGACGGTGGAGGCGGAGGTGATCGTCTTCTGCGGCGTCTACTTCATGGCCGAGACGGCGGCGATTCTGAACCCGGGGAAGACGGTGCTCATCCCGGAGCCGTCCGCCGGATGTCCGATGGCGGACATGATCACGGGCGAGCAGGTGCGCGCGCTCAAGGCGCGGCATCCCGGCGCGAAGGCCGTCTGCTATGTGAACTCCACCGCCGAGGTGAAGGCCGAGTGCGACATGTGCGTGACGAGCGGCAACGCCGAGCGCGTGATGCGCACGTTCGGTCCCGACGAACAGATCCTCTTCGTGCCCGACCAGCACCTTGGCGGACACATCGCCGGCCTCCTGAGGCGCACGTACACGCTGTGGCCGGGCTACTGCCCGACACACCAGATGATCACGGTCAAGGGGATCGAGGCGGCGCGTGCCCTCCATCCGGGGGCGCCGGTCCTCGTCCATCCGGAATGCCCGAAGGACGTGCGCGCGGCGGCCGACCATGCGCTCTCGACGGGGGGCATGTGCGCGTTCGCGCGCGAGAACGCGGCGCGGGAGATCATCGTCGGCACCGAGACGGGCATCCTGCACCGCCTCCGCAAGGAAAACCCGGGCAAGGCCTTCTATCCCGTCAGCGAGCGGATGGTGTGCCCGAACATGAAGAAGACGACGCTCGACAACCTTGCCGAGTATTGCATGCCGATTGTCTGATGGATATGGTATAATATCTGCCGACGGGGTGCTGGCCAGGCGTGGTGCCTGGCGGCTGAGATGAGACCCGAGAACCTGATCCGGATAATGCCGGCGAAGGGAGAAAGAAGATGACACAGTTGCAAGCGGCCCGCAAGGGCATTGTGACCGCGGCCATGAAGATTGTGGCTGCGGACGAAAATGTGGATGAGAACGCCGTGCGCGAGGCGGTAGCCAGCGGCGAGGCGGTGATTCCACTCAATATCCACCATCGCAACGCCCGCCCTGTTGGGGTCGGGCGGATGTTCACGACCAAGATTAACGCCAATCTCGGGCGTAGCGTAACTCATTCGGGCAAAGGCGACGAGCTGGAGAAGCTTAAAATTGCGCTGGATTGCAAGGCCGATTTCGTGATGGACCTATCGGTCGGATCCGACGACTTGAAGGCAATCCGCCAGGGCATGCTCGACAACAGCAGCGCGCCGCTGGGGACCGTGCCGGTATACGAGACCATATCGCGCCTCGAAGGGGACATTCCGCAGATGGATCCGTCGTTTCTGCTCGACGTAATCCGCGCGCAGGCCGAGCAAGGTGTCGATTTCATGACGCTGCACGCGGGGCTTCTGCTCCGTCATATTCCCTTGGCGATGAAGCGCATCATGGGCATCGTGTCGCGCGGCGGGGCGATTATGGCCGAGTGGATGCTCGAGAACAATACGGAGAATCCGCTCTATGTGCATTGGGACGAGGTGTTGGACATTTTAGCCGAGCACGATGTTACCGTCTCGCTCGGCGACGGCTTGCGCCCCGGATGTTTGGCCGATGCTTCGGATGCGGCGCAATTTGGCGAATTGGACGTGTTGGGCGAACTGGTGGACCGCTGCCGCGAGCGCGGCGTGCAGGTTATGGTCGAAGGCCCCGGCCACGTGCCCTTCAATGACATCCAGATGAATATGGAGCGGCAGCAGCAAGTCTGCCACAAAGCTCCATTCTACGTGCTCGGTCCGGTTACCACCGATATCGCTCCCGGCTACGACCATATAGTTTCGGCAATCGGCGCCACGGCGGCGGCGACCTACGGGGCATCGCTGCTTTGTTATGTCACTCCGGCCGAGCATCTGGGGTTGCCCGACGGCGAGGAAGTGCGCCAAGGGTGCATCGCTTACAAGATTGCCGCGCATGCCGGCGATGTCGCCCGCAATCTCAAAGGAGCGCGCGCGCGCGACGACGAGATGTCGCGCGCACGCGCCGCGTTCGATTGGGATCGGCAGTTCGCGTTATGTCTCGATCCGGAACGGGCGCGGGCTCGCTGGCTGAAGACGCGCGCCTTTACCGACGAGGCGCACGGCGACGACCATTGTTCGATGTGCGGCAAGCAGTTCTGCGCGGTGAGAACTTCTCGCCGCATCAAGAAACTCGCTGCGGCGATGGCGGAGCGTCAGGCGCAATGAAAGTCATTTTCCAGAATTCCGAGGTTGAAACCGCCGCCTCGACGCTGGCCGCGTTTTTGTCCGAGCGGCAGATCGACGGTGCCCGAGCGATAGTTGAATATGCTGGCGAGGTCTATCCGCCGGGGGCAGATCTCGCGGCTGTGGAGCTGCGGCCGGGCGCACCGATTGAAGTGTTTAAGATTATGGCGGGTGGTTGAATGCAAACGAATCCTTATCTTACGCCCGGCGAGCGCACCCGGCTCGCGGCGGCGACCGTCGGCATCGCCGGCGCCGGCGGGTTGGGGTCGAACTGCGCCCTGCATTTGGTGCGCTCGGGCGTCGGTCGGCTGGTGATTGCCGATTTTGACGTCGTGAACGACTCAAACCTCAATCGGCAGTTTTATTTCCGCGACCAGATAGGCAGGAAGAAGGTAGAGGCGCTAAGGGAGAATCTGCTGCGAATCGATCCGGAGGCGGACATCGTCGCACTCGACACGAAAATCGACGTTGCCAATGCGAAAGACGTTTTTGCGCAATGCGGCATCGTGGTGGAGGCCTTCGACCGGGCGGACGCGAAAAGCATGCTGCTCGGGGCGCTCGCGGGAAGCGGGAAACAGCTGGTCGCCGCCAGCGGCATCGCCGGTTGGGGACGCTCCAACGCCATACGACTGCGGCGGTTCGGCGGCGAAATGGTCGTTATCGGCGACGGGGAGTCGGCAGTGTCGGACGGAATGCCTCCGTTCTCGCCGCGGGTGGGCATCGCCGCGGCGATGCAGGCCAACACGGTGGTGGCGATGCTGCTTGGACGAGAGCTTTGACGAAAACGAAAGCAGGTGCACGATGAAAGACCTAATTATCGGCGGAAAGAAATTCAAAAGCCGTTTCTTCCTGGGAACAGGCAAATTCGCATCCAGCGAGCTGTTGCGCGCGGCAATCGACGTGAGCGGAACGGAGCTGGTGACGACGGCGCTCACGCGCGTCCACGAAGGTGACGCCGAGAACGACGACATCCTGAAGGTGATCGACCGTTCGAAGGTCGAGGTGATGCTCAACACGTCCGGCGCGCGCAACGCGGACGAAGCCGTCCGCATCGCCAAACTGGGCAAGGCGGCCGGGTTCAACTGGATCAAGATCGAGGTTCATCCCGACGCGCGCTATCTGCTGCCCGATCCGGTGGAGACGCTCGCGGCCGTTCGCGAGTGCGCGAGGATGGGGATGGTCGTTTTGCCCTATATCAACGCCGATCCGGTGTTGGCGCGCCATTGCGAAGAGGCGGGGGCGGCGGCGGTGATGCCCCTGGGCGCGCCCATCGGCTCCAACCGCGGCATTCGCACGCGCGATATGGTCGAGATTATCGTCGAGCAGTCGCACGTGCCCGTAGTCGTCGACGCCGGCATCGGCCTGCCTTCCCACGCGGCCGAGGCAATCGAGCTGGGCGCCGACGCCGTGCTTGTCAATACTGCGGTGGCTGCGGCGGACGATCCCGTGGCGATGGCCGGTGCTTTCGCCCGCGCCGTCGAAGCTGCGGAAATCGCCGTCAAGGCCGGTCCGCCGATGTCGCGGACGACCGCCTCGGCCACGAGTCCGATGGATATTTTCAAATGAGCAAACGGGGCTTGAAATGTTTCCGCTGCTGAAATACACGCAAGCGCAGGTCGACGAGTATTACGCCAAGGTTTCGCCGGCGATGGTGCGCGCGTCGCTCGTGAAGGACCGTCGCGACTGGTTCGATCTGTTGAACTTGCTCTCGCCGGCGGCCTATCCGTTCATGGATGAAATGCGCCGTGAGGCGCGCAAGGCCCGAATCCGGTACTACGGAAAGACGGTCAGCGTGTATGCGCCGCTGTATATCGGCAATACATGCATCAACTCGTGCCGTTATTGCGATTTTCGCGCCGCGCACACCGGGACGGTTCGCCGGAATCTGACGATGGACGAAATTCGTCTCGAGGCCGAGGCGATCCGCGCGACGGGAATCGACAACTTGCTCATCGTCGCGGGCGAGGATCCGCGCGTGAATTCGGTCGAACACTTCTGCGAGGTCGGAAGAATGCTCAAGAAGATGTTTTCGAATCTTTCGCTTGAGGTGGCTCCGCAATCCGAGGAAGGTTATCGCGCCTTGTTCGAGGCCGGCTACGAGGCGTTGACCTGCTTCCAGGAAACCTACGATCAAGAGCAGTACCGGTACTTCCATCCCGTCGGGCCGAAAGCCGATTACGAATGGCGATTGTGGACCCAGCTGCGCGCCGGCAGGGCCGGCCTGCGCACGCTCGGGTGCGCCTTCCTGCTGGGGCTGTGTCCTTGGCGGACGGAGGCGGCCTCGCTCGGCGCGCACGCATTCTATCTGATGAAGGAGTGCTACGAGTCGAAGATCCAGTTTGCCTTTCCGCGCTTTTGCCGCGTCGACGGCGGATTCGTCCCGCCCCATGAGGTGGACGAACGGGATGTCGACTTGATGATGCTTGCTTTTCGGATCGTTTTTCCGCAGTGCTGCATGACGGTGTCGACCCGCGAGGCGCCGGCGTTCCGCGATTATATCGTGCAGGTCGCCGCCGACAATATGTCCGCTGGCAGCCGAGTGACGCCCGGCGGCTACGCGGTGCTCAAGAAGGAACATGCGAGCGACGTCGCGCAGTTCACCCTCACCGACCGGCGCTCGCCGGCGGAGGTTTTCGCGGCGATCAAGAGCAATGGACAAGAAGTGGTCTTTAAAAACTGGGACAACCGGATATGATGGAAGATTTCGGCTTATATCTCGTAATGACCAACCCGAAAACTGGCTACGCCGATTGCGCGAAGGCTGCGGTGAAGGCGGGAGTACGAATCGTTCAACTGCGGATGAAACATTCGCCGCGGGAGGAAATCGTCGCCGCGGCACGGGCGGTGAGGGAAGCGACGGCTGGAACCGATACGCTTTTCATTGTCAATGACGATCCCTCGATAGCCGCGGAAGTCGGCGCCGACGGAGTGCATGTCGGACAGGACGATATGCCAGTTGCCGAGGTGCGCGAAAAATATCCCTCTCTCGCGATTGTGGGGCTCTCGACGCATAATCCCGAACAGGCTCGCGCGGCGATCGCGCAGCGGCCGGACTATATCGGCTGCGGGCCGGTCTGGGCAACCCCGACCAAAGACATCCCCGATCCCACGCTCGGCGTGGATACGGCGCTGGCCATGGCCGCTTCTGTGCCGTTTCCGGCCGTGTGCATTGGCGGAATCGACGCCGACCGTTTGCCGGCATTGATCAGAGGCGGAGCGCGGAGCTGGGCGGTTGTGCGCGCCGTGTGCGCCGCCGACGATCCCTACGCGGCGATTTTGCGGTTGCAGTCCGTAGCACGCGAGGCCGCGCGATGAAGTGTTGTCTGACGATTGCAGGGTCTGACTCCGGCGGCAATGCGGGAGTGCAGGCCGATTTGCGTGCGTTTCATTATTTCGGCCGCCATGGCTGCACGGTGCTGTCGGCACTGACGGCGCAGAATCCTTTTGGCGTAGGCGCCATCTACGGCGTGCCGGCCGATTTTATCGCCGCGCAGCTGGATGCGGTTCTGGGCGTCTATGACATCGGCGCCCTGAAAACGGGGATGCTTGCCGACGCCGAGGCGATTGAAACGATCGCCGGCCGCATCGGCAGGCATCCAGATATCGCCAAAGTCATCGACCCGGTGATGATTGCCACCAGCGGCGCGCGATTGGTTTCCGCCGCGGCGCTGGAGGCGGCGAAAAAGCTGCTGTTGCCGATGGCGACGGTCATCACGCCCAATCTGCCGGAAGCGGAAATGCTGCTCGGCCGCGAAGCGGACGAATCGGCAGCGGCGGACGCCCTGCGCGCCGCAGAGCTTGCCCGCGAGCTTCACGAGCGGTACGGCTGCGCGGTTCTCGTCAAGGGAGGGCATGGCGCCGGCCGCACGGCGGTCGACGTGCTTTTCGACGGAGACACGCTTCGCGAATACGCGCTTGAGCGCATCGAGCACCCCGTCTCCACTCATGGCACGGGCTGTTCGCTCGCCGCGGCCATCGCCGCGGAACTTGCTGCGGGCAAAACGCTGGCAGACGCCGTACAAGGCGCCAAAGACTACGTTCACGGCGCCATAGCCAACAGTTATTGGGTGGGCGAGGGCTGCGGCGTGCTTGGCTTGCCGCAGCACATCCCGGAGCCATTGCCAACCGCGCGTTCTTCCTGAATGACGAGGAGAAGACGCGCTTCGTCGAACGGCTTTGGCGCGTTGTGACGTTTTCCTGCGTGGAGGTGCTGGCGTATTGCTTCATGAGCAACCACTTCCACATCCTCGTCTACGTGCCGGATCCCCGCGAGCTGTCGGACGACCTGGAGAAGGGCAGTGACAAGGTGGTGTACGACATCCTGAAGCGGCTGGCGGACGGCCCGAGGCGTCCGGCCGATGTAATACGCCGCGGAGGTGAGACGATTCGACCCCTTCGACGTGACGAACGGAACGTTCATCTGGTTTTTTCCTTTCGTTTGGGCAGGACAGA
>CADAKF010000062.1 GCA_902788415.1 uncultured bacterium | reverse complement strand
GGAGATCTCACGCCCCTTCAGGAAGTCGACCGCGGCAATTTCAGGAAGCACTGCGGCAAAGCCCTTCTCGCGCCAGCGCGAATACCAGCGATCAAGTTCGCAAAGAATGGCGGTGCGAACGGAGCGGACGCTTATTTCTTGTTCTGAAGCGGAAAGGATTCCGCTTCCCCCCTGGAAGAGAACGAAAAGCGACGTCGCGCGGTCGGCGATCTCCTTGTCAAATTCGGTCTGACCGACATTGACACCGATGCCGACGATGACGTTGTCGTCGTTGCGTTCGCAAAGGATTCCCGCGATCTTCTTGCCGTTCACGAGCACATCATTCGGCCACTTGAGCTTCACGTCTCCCGTCTTGCGTCTCAAGTCCTGATCCCCGACCATCAACCGTGAAATTGCCTTGGCAACCGCGAGCCCCGCCACCAGCGGCAAGGTCGCGACCTGTTCGGGCGCAAGTCCCTCGACGGAGAGAACCGCCGACATCATGAGGTTCGTGCCGGGTGGCGAAATCCACTTGTGGTCGAGGCGTCCGCGCCCTGCGGACTGGTAGTCGGCCGTGAAGACATCACCGTGCCGCCCCTCGCGCGCATCGATGTTCGTCGAAACCGTCTCGGTCTTGTGATGAACATGCCACTTTGAGAATTCGCATCCGCAATAGCTCTGACGGTAAAGGCCCAGCTCCTCCGCACGCTTCACGGAGAGCTTGAAGCCTTCCTTCTTCTTGAAATCCATCTTCAGGAAGGCAGGATCATCCGATGCGGAGAAGATCATCGTGCTCACCTTGTGCGGTGAAACCGTCAGCGAAGTCGTGAAGGACTCGATGCCGTGCTCCGCGGCATAGGCCGCCGCCTTGGCGAGATTGTAGCGGAAGCACCGCGCGCACCGCGCCCCTTTCTCCGGTTCGTGCTCGTAGCCCGCGGCGACTTCCCTGAGCCACTCCTCGTGGTCATAGGGAAGCGCGACGATCTTCACGCCGTCGACTGCCGCCAGCTTCTCCGCCTCGCGGAGGCGCTTGTCGAACTCCTCCTTCGTGTCGATGTTGGAGTTCGCGAAGAACATTGTCACCTCGCGCCTCATCTCCTTGAGACGCGGCACACAGGCCGACGCACACGGCCCGCAACAGGTGTGAAGGAGCGTGTGCCCCGCCCCTTCCTTCACGTCTTCCGTCTCTCGTCTCAAGTCCTTCACCCTTCCACCAGATGCTGTCCCGCGTCAACGGGAATGATTGCGCCGGTCGTCGCCTCGGCGCCCAAGAGATACGAAACCGCCGCGGCAACGTCATCCGCCGTCGGACGACGGTCGAGCAACATCTCACCCGCCTTCTCGTGCACCTCGGTCGGCGCCATCACCGGACCCGGCGCGACGCCATTGACGCGCAGCGTCGCGGCAAACTGCATCGCCGCCTTCTTCGTCCAATCCAGCAACTCAAGCTTTGACCATCCATACTTGCTCGGATGCTCCGATGCTCCGACGCTCCGATGACAAATCGCATCGCAACGCAAGTCATTGATGATTTTTGAATCAAGGACATTCACCACAGCCCCCACGCCCGTCTCGCGCCCGGCCATCAGCATCGTCAGCTTCTTCGGCGCCTCAAGATTGACCGCCGTGATCGCCGCGGGATCGCCCGTAAAAAGCGCCGCGTTGTTGACGAGCGCGTCCGGCGGCGTTCCGTCCAGCATTTGCAGCGCCGCGGCGTAGAGTTTTGCCGCGCCCATCGGCTCGGCGAGATCGACGATAATGTCCGCGCCCGCATCCACGCGGTGAGAGCTCGTGATCACCCGCCAGCCCTCGGCCCTGAGCCGCTCGGCGATCACCTTACCGAGGCGGACCGTGCCGCCGGTGATAAGGACGGATTTCACAATTCGCCCTCCTTGATGAGATACGAATAGCCAAAGCTCTTCAATCCGAGCTTGAACACATCCTGTCCCGTGCCGCACGTGTCTTTCAGCCGCGACTGACGGCCCTTGCTCCAGTCCTGCAACCCGAGGTAATAGAACTGACGAATGTTCTCCGCGATCACAAACGGCGTATGCCCATGCTTCAGGCATTCCTTCAGCATGATGAGGCGCCCGACACGCCCGTTGCCGTCCTGGAACGGATGGATGTGTTCGAACCTCACATGGAAGTCAATGATATCGGTCAGCGTCTTCCCGGACGCATTATAGTCCGCAAGCAACTTCGCCATCTCCTCATGGACCTTGCTCGCCGGACACGTCTCCATGTCGCCGACGACATTGTCGAGCTGCTTGTAGTCACCGACCGAAAACCACGCCTTGCGACTGTCGCTTGTCCCGCTCTTGAGCTGGTTGTGCAGCGTCTTGATGTAACGCTCGGTCAACGCCGCGTTCGCGGATTCAATCACCAGGTCGATGCAACGAAAGTGATTGGCCGTCTCGACAATGTCGTCAACAGGAACACTTTCGGGCAGCTTGCCGACGGTCATCGTCTCAAAGATCCAACGCGTCTGCTCATGCGTCAGGCGACTTCCCTCCATATGATTGGAGTTATAGGTGAAGTCGATCTGAAGGCGATGATACAATGCACCTTTGACTTGTCCGCGTTTCTCGGCCTTTAACGCCGCCAAAATGCTCTTGGGGCGTCCCTTCGCACGTGGCTTGCGCTTGGGCCGCTCAGCAGTTTCTGGAATCATCCATGACTTACCTTGCAGATTGACACCGACTACATTCCCCTTTTGGCAATGAATCTGCACGCTTCTTGCCGATAAACCCCACTTTTTCGCAGCTTCTTCGACAGTTATGTATTTCATCCGCCGAAAATTATATCAAATGAGACGAAAGTTATCAATTGGAAACAGAGGCGAGTTTTTGTTATTTAACTTTCGTCTCAGATTTCTCATTTCAGTCCCTCCAACACGCGTTTCGCCTGACGTGCGACCGCGTCGGACGGATCAATCACCTCAGCGCGTCCCGCGCAGACCTTCTCGATAATCGGCTTCAGGTGAGGAAAGTGCGTACAGCCCAAGACAATCTTGTCGGCTTCCGCCTTCAACAGCGGCTCAATGCGCCGGCGAACCATCTTCTCGACGGCTGCCGATTGCAATCGACGACTGTCGACAGCAATCGAACCTGGAACCCTGGCTTTCTCGACCTCGGTCACGAACTCGTCTGCCTGGACCGCGAGCACCGTCACGTTCTTCGCAAACTTCGCCTTCGTCTCATTGTAGAGCCGTCCGTGGAACGTGCCCGCCGTCGCCAGGACGCCGACGACGCCCGTCTTCGAGCGAAGCGCCGCGGGCTTGATTGCCGGCTCCAAGCCGACGAACGGCACTTGCGGATACTTCGCCCGCAGAGAGTCGATCGCCGCCGCAGTCGCCGTATTGCACGCGACCACGATCATCTCGCAACCCCTCTTGAGAAGCCTCTTCACGTTCGCCTCGCTGAGGCGGATGATCTCCTCCGCCGGCTTGTTGCCGTAGGGACAGTTCTTCGAATCGGCGATATACTCCGTCTCCACATCGGGGCACAGTTTCCTGAAGGCGTTCAAGATGCAAAGCCCGCCGACACCACTGTCGAAGAAACCAACCTTCATTCAACCTCCACCTTCTTGCGCATCGCTTTGATCTCGGAGCGGGCGTGCTTGTCGGCGAGCATCTTCTGCTTCTGGCGGCGAGAGCGACGGCGCTTCTGGCGGCGTATCTTCTCCGCCTTCTGCCGCGCGGCCGACTTGCGCTTGTGCTCGTTGTCGAGAATCATCTCCGCGAGCATCCGCCGCGCGAGCCATCGGTTGTCCTCTCGACTGCGCGACTCGCCGACCTTCACCGCGACGCCGCTCGGTTCGTGTGAAAGACGGACGACCGACGAGGTCTTGTTCGTCTTCTGTCCGCCCGGACCGCCGCCAAGGATGAAGCTCTCCTCGAGGTCGTCCTCATAGACTGACGCCTCGGCCATCAGCGTCTTGATCTTCTCGATGGTTTCCGGTGAAATCATGTCGCTCCTATGGTCAGCATGCCGAGCGCGTGGGTGACGGCCTGCTCGCGCACGCGTGCGCGGTCGCCACGGAAGATCGCCTTCTCGGTGCGGACGCCGTCCTTCGTCGCGAGTCCGAACCAAACGAGCCCAACCGGCTTCTCCTCGCTCCCGCCGTCCGGTCCCGCAATTCCCGTGAGCGAAACGGCAAGATCGGTCTTCAGAAGCTTCCGCGCCCCTTCCGCCATCTGCGCGGCGACTTCCGGCGACACCGCCCCGACCGTCTGCAAATCCGCTGCGGAAACGCCGAGGACGTCCCGCTTCACCTCGTTCGCGTAGCTGATGATTCCACCCGCGAAGACGGCGCTCGAGCCGGGCACCGCCGTGATGGCGCTTCCGACCCCGCCGCCCGTGCAGCTCTCCGCCGTCGCGCAGGTGAGTCCCTGCGCCTTCAGGAGTTCAACTAACTTTTCGGCAACTGTCATGGCATTTTCCTCCTGCAACCATCAGATCCTGCGGAACGTCCAGCATCTCTCGTCTGCTGATCATCACTTCGTGTCTCCAGAGTAAATGGCCGCCGCCGACTCCAGTCCCGGAACCGCGCCGCTTTTTGTGACCGTCACGGTCGCGGACAAGACCTTCTCCTCGGCGCGGCAGACATCACAGGCCACCTTCGCCGCGCGTTCGATCATCTTGCATTTCGCCGCCACGAGCGCCGCGCGAATCCGCTCCGAGAGCGCCGCGTAGTCGACGGTGTCGCCAAGCTCGTCCGTCTCCGCCGCACGGTCGGAGATCTCCAGCTCGACGTCGACGCACAGTTCCTGCTCACGCACACGCTCGTCTGGACGCTCCCCGATGATGCAGTTCACTTGAATACCGCTCAACTTTAGTTTCATATCAGCCCTCAAGGTAAACCGAGACCGGACGTGTTGCCGTCAGCGTCACGCGCGAACCCGTCGCGCGGTTCAACGTCGCACAATAGAGATTCTTGAACTTCACACCGTCCAGCGGCCACTCGAGTCCCTTCGACGTCATACGCGTCCTCGGGTCCGGTGCGAAGATCGAGACCGCCGTGCTCTTCGCGACCTTGAACGTCACCGTCCCGCAGACCGGCACAAAGCGCCCCGTATCGGTGACAATCTCGCAGCTGTAGTCGAGCGCGCGGAACACGTTACCGAGCGCATGGTCCTCGCGCTTCCCCGTCGCTCCGACGATCGTCGGATTCTTCCAGCCGCGCATTGCGCAAAAAACGATCGCCTTCTCCAGGTCGTTGGTGTCCTGATCGGTAAAGTGAACGACCTCGACACCTCGGCAGGGACGGATGCCCACCGCGCTGTCGAAGTCGCCAACAACGGCCGCAGGCCATTTCCCAAGGCGGCGGCGATACGCATCAGCCGCGCCGTCGCAGCAGACAACGCGCGTCGCCGCGGCAAGAAGCTTCCACGCCGCCCCGCCCCTCTTCGGGAACTCCCCGTTCGCAAGAATTACCGTACGATTTTCCATTCCCTGAGCGGCTCCACGGGGAGCCCCATGATATTCTCGTAGCTGCCGGTGTAGCTCTCAACGATGAGGTCGCCCGACTCATCGATGTCGTAGGCGCCCGCACGGTCCGTCGGCTTCACCCGCGCGACATACTCGTCGATCATCGCGTCCGAAAGCTCGCGGAACTTCACGTCCGACTTCACGACCTTCACTTCGCCGTTATAGGCAACGCCGGTGAAGACTGTGTGGATGTTTCCGCTCAGCTCGCGCAGATACTCCTTCGCCTCGGCGAGATCCCTCGGCTTGCCGTAGATGCGATTGTCGAACCAGACAATGGTGTCGGCACTCAGCACGCCATACCCGTCTCTGTGTCTCACCCCGCGAGCGCCTGCTTCGCAGCTCGCATTCGCTCGGGGGATACGTGTCTCTGTGTTAAGACCCACCGCACCCTTCGCGAGCGCGTTCTCCCGCACCGTCCGCTCAGGATCGTGCGGATAGCTTACCTCCGGGGCATCGCTCTTCACGACTTCAAACGCAACGCCGAGGTCCTTCAGGATCTTCGCCCGCCGCGGACTTCCGCTCGCCAGGATCAGCATCTGTCAAACTCCTTCATCAACTGCGCCAGAAGCGCGATCGCCGCGGTATCGGTCCTGAGGATCCGCGAGCCGAGCGAATAGCGCGAAAAGCCGCGTTCCTCAAGGATCGCCACTTCCTCGTCGGTCCAGCCGCCTTCCGGACCAATGGCGAGAAGCGGCCGCGGCAAAGGACCTGAGGCATTAGACTTGAGAGCGCGTCTTCCATCTAAAGTCTCAAGCCCTCTCAGGACTTCCGTCTCCCGTCTAAAGTCCTCGTCCCCTCCCCCATACGGGTGCGCGACGATTCTCGTCGCCTTTGGCCACAGCCCGTCAACTTCCTCCTTCACGAACGTTCTGAAATTCCGCCGCGTCTCCAGCGTCGGCAGGATCGAGGTTCCCGCCTGCATGAGTCCGTCGATCAGCAAGGGCCGGTAATTCTCCTCCTTGAGCAGCGTCGCGCCCCAGAAGTCCTTCTCGACCTTCTTCGCGCCCACGAGGAAGATCCGCCCGACGCCCATCGTCGCGAGCTGCGGCAGAAGCCTTTTCATCACCCGCGGCCGCGGCGGCGCCAAGATGAGATCGATCCAGGGACGAAGTGAATCCTGCGTATGAGAAAGAAGAACTGAAATCCGCACCTGCTCGGATGCTCCGATGCTCCGATGCTCCGATGACAAATCACCGCAACACGAAGTTTCAATCGATTGAATAACCCCCGTCCCAATCTTTCCGTTCACCTCGCCGGTCTTCAGCACCTGCCCGATCTCACCGTGCAGGACCTTCATCACATGCTCCGCACGTTCGCCGCCGAATGTGGCGACGCCGTCGACAATCTCGTCGGTCTCGAAGAGAATGCGGTTCACGCGGCTTATGACAGCTTGTCGAGCTGCTTGGTCTCACCGAAGACGATGAGCTTGTCGTCCGACTCAATGACGTCCGAGGCCTGCGGAATAATGACCTTGCGCGGTTTCTTGGGATCCGCATCGGCGCGGCGAATGCAGAGGACCGTGATACCCTTCTGCTTGCGGAGATCCGCCTCGGCGAGCGTCATGCCGCGGATACCGTCGGGGACCTCCACCTCGGCGAGCGAATAGCCTTCGGAGACCTCGAGGAAGTCGACGACGTCGTGATTGGCGATGGCGCGTGCAAGACGGTGTGCGCTGTCGCGGTCGGGATAGACGACCGAGTCCGCGCCGATGCGGCGGAGAATCTTGCCGTGCAGCTCGCTTGTCGCCTTGGCGACGACGTTCGGGATGCCAAGCTCCTTGCAGTTGGCGGTCGCCATCATCGACGCCTCCATGTTGCTGCCGATCGCGACAACCACCACGTCGCACTCGCCGAAGCCCGCCTCCTCGAGGACGCGCGGCTGAGTCGCATCGCCCTGGACGGCCGTCGCGAACTCCGCACCGAGTTGCATCGCGGGGCGGTTGCGATCCAGCAGAATGACGTCCGCACCCGCGTTCGAGAGCGACTCCGCAAGAGACATGCCGAAGCGTCCGGCGCCAATGATTCCGATCTTCTTCATTTAACCTCCATTTTCTTCGCCTCCCCGACGAGGGCGCGCGAGTAGGGGTGTTGTGGGTTGTTGAAAAATTCGTCCGGACGGTCCGTCGCCTCGACGACGCGGCCGTCCTTCATGACCGCCAGCCGCGTCGCCATCTGCGAGACGACGCCGAGGTCGTGCGTAATGAGGAGGACAGCCGAATTCGCGCGATGTAGCTCCTTCATGAGCTTGAGGACCTGCGCCTGGATCGTGACGTCCAGGGCGGTCGTCGGCTCGTCCGCGATCAGGAGGTCCGGCTCGAGCATCAGCGCCATCGCGATCATCACGCGCTGCTGCATGCCGCCCGACAGTTCGTGCGGATAGGCCTGAGCTCGGACAGACGGATCTGGAATGCCGACCTTCGCGAGCCAGACAAGCGCCATCTCCCGCGCCGCCTTCGAGGAGATGTCCTCATGCAGCCGTACCGTTTCAATCAGCTGATCCCCAATGCGGTGCAGCGGCGAGAGCGAGCCCATCGGATCCTGAAAGACGACGCCGATGCGCCTGCCACGCAATTTCCGAAGATCCGCCACCGACATCTTAAGCGTGTCCTGCCCGCCAAAGAGAATTCGACCCTCCGGCCAAAATGCGGGCGGCGAAGGCAAGAGCCGCGGAACGGACATCGCCACCGAGCTCTTGCCGCTGCCAGATTCTCCGACCAAACCCAAGACCTCGCCGCGGTCCAA
>CADAKF010000061.1 GCA_902788415.1 uncultured bacterium | reverse complement strand
GATGACAACACTGATCGGATCGATTCTCGTGGCGGCAGGAGCCGTCCTTACCCCGAACCTGCCGAAGGACCGTCCCGTGACGGAGGCCCTACAGAAGGCGATTGACGACGCGGCCGCGCAAGGCGGCGGCAAGGTCGTCGTCTCCCGGGCGAACAAACCCTACACCTGCTACACGCTCTACCTCAAGTCGAACGTCGAGCTGCACCTCGAGGAAGGCGCCGTCCTGAAGGGCGGACCGGACGGGAAGAAGTATCCCGAGTTCGCGCCGACAGACCTCTGGGCGTGGAACCGCACGCCGCGGTTTGACAAGCGCGCGTTCGTCTACGCGTGCGGCGTGACGAACGTCGCCATCACGGGCAAGGGCGTCATCGACGGCTCGAGCGAGGCGTTCCGGACGTGGAGTCCGAAGCACAAACGCTACTGGCGGACGCACGACCGCGACATCACGGGGCGTTGCCTCTTCTTCGTGCGCTGCGCGGACGTGCGGCTCGAGGACTTCACGGTCCTCCACACGACGGGCTGGAACACGTGGATCCTCGGCTGCGACCGCGTGACCGCGCGGGGCGTGACGCTTGACACGGATCCCGAGTACCCGAACGGCGACGGCTTCCACATCTCGTCCTCGCGCGATGTCCTCGTCGAGAAGTGCCGCGTGTTCTCGTCCGACGACTCGTTCGCAATCCGCTCCCACCAGGAGCTGCTGCCGCCGGAGCTCGCCGCGTGCGAGCGCATCACGGTGCGTGACACGGTTTGCAGCTCGTCTGGTGCGTCGTTCTGCCGCTTCGGCTGGTCGACGGACTACGCCGTCCGGGACGTCCTCTTCGACAACGTCGTCTGCTCGAACTGCTGGGAGGGCGTCTCGGTGCGCCTGCCGAACCTCGATCCCAACTACCTTGAGCCGCCGCGCGGGCACGGCCTCGAGCCGCTGCCGCCCGAGCAGTGCAAGCCGTTCGAGCTCGAGCGCATCGTTTTCCGGAACTGCCGCATCACGAGCGAGGTGCATCCGTTCGAGATTTGCGTCGGCAATGCGCTCAAGACGCGCCCCGTCGGGTTCATCCGCAACCTGCGCTTTGAGAACGTCGTCTTTGACTGCACGAAGCCGCCGCAGATGGTCGTGTGGGCCGAGAACAACGTCTCCGATATCCTCTTCCGCAACGTCGACTTCAACATCCGCAAAACGCCGCGCGAGAAGATCATCGGCACGGACCACGTCTTCTTTGACAACTGCCGCGACGTCCGCTTCGAGGACTGCCGCTGGAACATGGGCGGCGCGTCCGTCGCGTTCGCGCCCCAGCTGCCGGCTGACTTCTCGCTTCCCGTCGCGAACACCGCGCTCCGCACGGACTCGTGGATCGGCTCGGGGATGGTCTTCCAGCGGGGCCGCGCCTTCGTTGTGCGTGGCGAGGGCAAACCCGGCGCGACGGTGCAGGCGGCGCTCGACGGGCATGTCGCGAAGGGGACGGTCGGCAAGGACGGACGCTGGTCGGTGACGCTGCCGCCGTTCAAGGCGGGCGGTCCGTACGTCCTCGCGGTCGAGTCGTCGACCGGCGAGAAGCTGACGATGGACGAGGTCTACGCGGGCGACGTGTGGATGTGCTCGGGGCAGAGCAACATGGAGATGCCGGTCTGGGGCAGCGGTTACCACTACCGCCTGCCCGACGGACAGGAGGTTGCCGCCGCGGCGCACGATCCGATGCTCCGCCTCATGCAGGTGCCGCACGCGCTGGACATCCGTCCGGTCGACCGCCTGCCGGAGGGCGCGAAGTGGCGCGGGGCGACGACGCCCGAGGCGGTGAAGCCGTTCTCGTCCGTCGGCTACTTCTTCGGCCTTGAGCTCCGCAAGCGCCATCCGGACGTCCCGGTCGGGCTCATCAACGCCTCCTGGGGCGGCACGCGCATCGAGCCGTGGATTCCCGAGGGTGCGTTCGGGGCGGCGGGCTACGGAACGGAGCTGAACCGCCTCGCCCAGGCGCGGCGTGACGATCTCGAGTACAAGAGCCCGGCGCGCGACGGGGAACCGTTCCTCGCCTGGGTGAGGGCGTTCCTCAAGTCGTTCGAGAAGGGGATCAAGCCGGGTCCGTGGACGAAGGGCAACCGGGGCACGATGCCGTCCCTCCTGCAGCCCGGCGTCGCCGAATACCGCTTCACCTTCGATGTGAAGCCGGGCGAGGAGAAGCACAACTTCGTCTTCCACATGGACTTCGTGGATGACGCGGACATCACCTACCTCGACGGCAAGCAGATCGGCGCGACGATGCCGACGCTCGGCCATAAGTACACGTGGGAGAGGCCGCGCAACTACGCGTTCACGGTCCAGGCGCCAGGGCGGCACGAGATCGTCGTGCGCGGCTTCTCGCACCGTGGCGCGCTCGGCATCGGCACGAGCATCCGCCTCGAGGATCGCACGAGCGGCGCAAAGACGGAGTACGGCGAGGCCGAGTGGGAGGAGCGCATCCTCTTCCTCGCGGACGCGAAGGCGCTCGGCGAGGCGCCGATGCCGGGTGAGGTCGCCCTCGAGTCGAAGTGCGACAACACGCTGCCGACCTGCCTCTACAACGCGATGATTGCCCCGTTCGACGGGATGCCGCTCACGGGCGCGCTCTGGTTCCAGGGCTGCGCGAACGGCAACGAGGCGGACCGCTACGCGGGTCTCGGGCGGACGCTTGTCGCGTCCTGGCGCGATGTCTTCCGCACGCCGAAGATGCCGTTCCTCGTCGCGCAGATCGGCGCGTTCAAGAAGGAGACGCCCAAGAAGCGCCTGCCGGACGACTTCTGGAAGACGATGGAGCCGGACGACACGGGCTTCTCGTACCTGCGCGAGGCGCAGTACGAGTACGGCACCGAGGAGAACTGCGGCGTCGTCTGCGCGATGGACATCGGCGACCACTCGAACATCCACTTCCCGAACAAGAAGGAGGTCGGCCGGCGTCTGGCGCGCGAGGCGTTCCGCATCGCGTACGGCGAGGAGGGCTTCGCGCCCGGTCCGAGCGTCGCGCGCGCGTTCCGCCGCGGCAGCTCCGTGATCGTCGAGACGAAGGACTTCGGCGAGGGGCTCGTCGTCGACGGCGACGGCACGATCTCGCCGCGCGTCTTCGTGCTCGTCGGCACGAACGGCGTGCCCGTCTGGGCGACGGCCAAACTGATCGGGAAGGGGACCTTCGAGGTCTCCGCGCCGGAGGTCGACGTGCCGGCCGAGGTGCGCTACTGCTTCACGGGCTACGCGGGCGGCAACCTCGTCCGCCGCATCGGCGACGGCCTGCCGATCTTCCCGTTCCGCACGACCGTGCTGGATGAGAACGACTTCCGCTACGGTCCCTCGCCGAAGCACGTCGTCTCGGTGACGCGGACGTGTCCCGGCGCAACGGGCGCGCCGGTGCTCGTCTGGTTCCACGGCGGCGGACTGCAGGCGGGCGACCGCACGGCGGTGCCCCAGACCTTCCTCAAGGCCACGACGCCGCTCGTCGTCGTGAGCGCCGACTACCGCTTCCTCCGCGAGACGAAGGTCGAGAACATCTGGGACGATGCGGCGCGCGCGGTCAGGTGGGCGGCGGACAACGCCGAGAAGTTCGGCGGCGACCCGAAGAAGATGTTCCTCTCGGGACATTCCGCGGGCGCGTACCTCTCGTTCATGCTCGGGTTCAACCCGGCGATTCTCGCGAAGTACGGGATGAAGAACACGGACCTCTGCGGCATCATGCCGATCTCGGGACAGGTCACGGAGCACTTCGGCGTCCGGTGGGCGGCGAAGGATCCGGACGACGTTTACCAGCCGAAGATCAATCCGCGCTCGGCGCTCTACTACATCGGCGGCGAGCTGCCGCCCGTGCAGATTACCTGCGGCGACCGCACGTGCGATATGCCGTGCCGCACGGTCGAGAACGAGCTGCTCGTCGCCTCGCTGCGCCAGCTCGGCAAGCGGGACATCGAGTTCTACGAGATCGCGGGCGCGGACCACGGCGGCTGCGTCGAGCCCGGCGCGGGGAACGCGATGAACTTCATCGCGATGCACGCGGCGGGATGCCCGCGCGTGACGGCGACGGTCGACTTCTCGAAGAGTGCGGGCAAGGTGCGTCCCGTCCACTCCGTCGGCCAGCCGCCGATCCTCGGCTGGAGCGGCGACTCGCTCTTCCACTACCTCACCGAGGCGAACATCCCCTACGCGCGTCTCCACGATACGGGCGGTGCCTACGCCGGCAACCGGTTCGTGGACGTCCCGAACATCTTCCGCGACTTCGATGCGGACGAGAACGACCCGAAGAGCTACGACTTCGCGTTCACCGACAGGCTGCTTGCGTCGATGGCGAAGGCGAAGCTGAAGCCGATCTACCGCCTCGGCGTCACGATCGAGAACGAGTGGTACGTCGGCGCGCAGCGCATCGCCCCGCCGAAGGACTTCGCGAAGTGGGCGCGCATTTGCGAGCACATCATCGCGCACTACAACGAGGGCTGGGCGAACGGCTTTAAGTACGGCATCGAGTACTGGGAGATCTGGAACGAGCCCGAGCCGTTCGTCCCCTGGGAGGAGTCGGATCCGCGCGCGAAGCTCTTCAAGAAGGGCGAGCTGATCAGCATGATGTGGAGCGGCACGAAGGAGCAGTTCTTCGAGCTCTACGAGACGACGAGCCGCCACCTCAGGAAGCGCTTCGGCAACACGATCAAGATCGGCGGACCGGCGTCGACGGGCTGCTTCGGCATGACCTACGCCGCCGACGACATGTCGCGCGAGGCGCGCGCCTACCGGCTGATCAACGGCTGGAACCGCGACTTTCTGAAGTTCGTCGCCGAGAAGAAGTGCCCGATGGACTTCTACTCGTTCCATAGCTACCGTCCGATCGACAAGACGATCGACGGGTGGAAGGAGGTGAGCGAGATCCTCGCCCAGAACGGGCTCAAGGTCGAGAAGCACCTCAACGAGTGGAACAACGTCAACATGTCGGCCGAGTACGGGCGCGTCTCGCAGGCCGCCCACTATGCGGGCATGCTGATCGCGCTGCAGAACGAGACGGACCTCGACCTCGCGTGCTTCTACGACGCGGGCATCGCGGTAATCGGCCCCAAGGTCAACTACAAGGGACTCTTCACGCCGTACTGCCGGCCGAACGTCGGCTACTGGCCGTTCCACTGCTTCGGCGAGCTGTACGCGCTCGGCACGGCCGTGCCAGTCAAGCTCGAGCAGGACTTCGAGGGACTGAAGGGTGTCCGCGCCCTCGCGGCGAAGGACGGCAAGGGCGACTTCGCGCTCCTCATTGCGAACACGGGCAACAGCGTTAAGCTGACGCTGAAGGGCCTGCCGGAGAAGATGCGCGCCTACGCGATCGACGACTCGCGCGGGATGCACCCGATCGGCTTCAAGCCAGACAACCTACTCCTTCCGGCGCACGGCGTCGTCTATCTGAAGAAGGCGAAGTAGCCGCGAGGAAATCGGTCGACCGGTCGGTCAGCGCTTCAGCAGCTGCTTGCGCAGGGCGATGGCGACGGCTTCGGCGCGGTTGGAGGCGCCGAGTCGCTCGCAGACCTTGATGACGTGCTGGCGGACGGCGTCCGCGGAGATGCCGAGCATCCTGCCGATTTCGGCGTTGGTGAGTCCGCGCGTGATGGCGCCGAGGACGTCGAGCTGGCGCGGCGTGAATTCGGGCGGCGCGGGTTCGTCCGCGAGAGCGCGTTCGATTTCCGGAGAGAGGACGCGCTCGCCCGCGGCGATCTTGCGGATCGAGTCGATAAGCTCGTCGTTGGGCGTATCCTTGACAAGCGCACCGGAGGCGCCCGCCCGGATGGCGCGTGACACATCGGCGGAGGTGCCGAAGCTCGTCAGGATGAGGACCTTGGTCTCGGGGAGGCGCTCCTTGATCCGCTGCGTCGCGCCGACGCCGTCCAGCACGGGCATCATCAGGTCCATCACGACGACGTCGGGCTTCAGCCGGCAGACGCGTTCGACCGCCTCTTCCCCGTTTTCCGCGTCACCGACGATCTCAAGGTCGTCATGGAAGTCGATGAGCGTCGCGAGCCCCAGGCGAAGGAGGCCGTGGTCGTCGGCAAGAAAGATGCGAATGGGAGACATGGGAGATTTAAGATTTAAGATTTGAGAGTTAAGGGTTGAGGGTGATGCGGACATGGGTGCCCTTGCCGGGCGTGGAGTCGACCGCGAGGGTGCCGTCCAGATGCTTGACGCGTTCGGCGATGCCGTCGAGTCCGAAATGTCCCTCAGCCTGACCCGGACGCGCCGCGGGGTCGAAGCCGCAGCCGTCGTCCCGGACGGAGAAGTTAATCGCGCCGTCCTTCACCTCGCCCGCAATGCGGACCGTCTCCGCCCGGCCGTGGAGGACGGCGTTGGAGACGAGTTCGCGGCAGATGCTGAGGACGGTGTGCGCTGTCGAGTCGCTGAGCTGCGCGCGGCGGACGTTGAAGCGGATGTGCAGCGCGGCCTTTCCGGAGACGGGCGCGACGGCCTTGGCGACGGCGCGGCTGAAGTCCGGATCGTCGAGCGTGTCGCTCCTCAGGTCCCAGAGGCAGCGCCGGAGGTCGACGCGGCACGAGCGGAGCATCCGGTCGGCGCTCTCGAGGTAGTCCGCCGTGTCCGCGCGGCTCTGGCGGAAGGCGCTGAGCGCGGCGGATATGCGGTAGGAGACGACGGTCAGGTTCTGGGCGAGGTAGTCGTGGAGTTCCGCCGCGAGGCGCGTGCGTTCGTCGACCTTGAGCGTCTCCTCAAGCTTGGCGACCTGCTCCTTCAGGAGGGCGGTGCTCTTGCGGATGACGGCGCGGCGCAGGGCCGCGTTCCAGAGGAGGATGCCCGAGAGGAGGGCGAGGAGCATGCCGACGGTCCAGGCGAACCGCGCGGGCGTCCACCACGGCGGCAGCCGGAGGATGCGGATGTCCTCGCCCGTCCGCGGGATGACGACGATGCCCTTGAACGCGGGGAAGGTCACGCCGGCGGGTCCGCTTTCGAAGACGACCGAGCAGATGCCGCTGACCTCGACTTCGCAGCCGCCGCGAAGCCGCGCGTCGAGCCGTCCGCGAAGGGCGGCGACGTCGAGCGGAATGGCCTGTGCGCCGCAGCGCACGGAAAGGGACCTGGCCTCGCGTGCCGGGACGCCGGGCTCGTTCAAAACGCCGCGGAAGCGGATGACCCGTCCGTAGGCGTCGGCGTTCATCCGCGACGCGGACTCGGCCCTGTCCAGCAGCACGGCGAGGTCGAGGTCGCGCGGCGTTTCCGGCGCGGCCGGCGGCTTGCCCGTCGGGCGGACGACGGCCTCGACGAGCCGCATGTTGTTCATGTCGCGCTCGATGAATCCGCCGACCTCCACGTGCGTGCCGACGCGCGGGGGCGTCCCGCCCACCTCGAGCGTGACGGGCAGGAACTTCCCGTCGTCTTGGCGGATGAAGACGTCGCGGCTGCTGATGCCGATGACCGTTCCCACCTCGCGGCAGCGGTGGGGGGACGCTGTGTTAAGCCGGAGTGCTTCTCCGCCAAACGGAGAGGCGGGCGGCGGTTTGACGAGTTTCAGCCCGTCGCGTCCGAAGAGCACGAGGTGGAGGCCGAGAAAGCGCCGCCAGTTCCAGGCCGTGTCGCAGAGTCCCGTGAATTCGACTTCGGCGTCCTTCAGCGCATTCAGCTCGCCGACGGGGAATTCGGAGTCGGTCGTGAGAACCCTGAAGTTGCCGGCGGCCGTGCGGACGACAAGCCAGAGAAAGTGCGGATTCGATTCGTCCCGCACGACGGACGCGAGGACGCCGGCGGCCGAGGCGATTGCGCGCAGGCACAGTGCGGCGGTCGTGCCGTCCGCCGTTTGCGTGGGCCTGGGGAAGGGCACGGGGCCGAGGTTTTCGGTCCGTGAGATTTCAAATGCCGCCAGCGGTGTGCTGTCGGCCGCCCCCTGGACGGCCGCGTCGTAGCGTCCCTCGATCCTGATGCGGTCGCCGGCGCGAAGGGCGGCGCCTTCGGGCAGCGGCATCCGAATGGTCCGCCAGAGTCCCGGCCGGTGCTCGCCGAAGATCTCGGCGCAGGACTGTCCGTTCGTCGAGATGAGGGCAACTTGCGCGGTGATGTCGAAGTCGAAGGAGCGGCTGTGCGCCTCCAGTCCGTCGATGAACGGGCTGAAGTTTGTCACCAGTGCGAGGAGAAGCGCCGCAGAAGTCATATTGTTCGGTCAGGAATTGGAGTCGACAATTTGCCAGAAGCCGCCATTGTCGAAGCCGATGTGCCGAATGGCGCCTTTTGACTTTCGAAGCCAATTGCTGACGCTTGTGCGTGAGATTCCGCAG
>CADAKF010000060.1 GCA_902788415.1 uncultured bacterium | reverse complement strand
GATGAGGCGGGGGCAGGCGGCGCTCGAGTACGTGCTCGCGCTCTGCTCGGTTGCCGTCGTCGCCGGGATCCTCTGGTGGGTCATCTCCGCCGCCGAGCACCACAAGGCGCGCGCGGAGTCGCTCGTCACGACAGACTGTCCATAAAAGAAGAAAGGGTCAAAAGACATGATGAAGGCACTGAGAAAAGGTCAGACGATGGTCGAATACATCATCATCGTCGCGCTGATCGCCATCTCGCTCATTGCGGTGTTCACCTACCTGAGCCGCGCGATCGGCAAGAAGACCGCCGGTGCGGCAGACGCGCTCTCCAGCCAGGAGGGCTCGAAGGCCAAGGCCGCCGCCGAGGCAATCAACGAGGACACGGTCCGTAATCTCGGCGAGAAGTAAGGTGCTTCGCAAGGGCCAGGCGATGATCGAGACGGTTCTGGCCGTCTTGGTCATCTCCTTTCTTTTCTTCGCGCTCTTCCGGCTGTCGCGGACGCTCGAGGGCAAGATTCTCGTCCAGCACGCCGCGATGCGCGTCGCGCGGGCGCGGGCTGTCGGCTGCAACGACTTCATGTGCCTCAAGGCCGCGCGCGTCGCCGTCATCCCGGTCGCGGGCAAGCGCCTGCGGCCGGACGAGAATGACGAGCGCAAGGACATCAGCGAAGTCGCCCTCGCGCACATGTACATGCGCACGCTGGACTCGAGCTATGCGGACGGGCTTCTCCGCTACGAGTTCTGGGACGGTCTCGAGCAGCATCCCGGCGACGGCGGCATTTCCACGACGAAGCTCAAGACGGACCTCTTCACGCTCGAGGGCGAGGCGGTCGTCGACACGTTTCCGGTCTACCTGATCGACGAGGGGCGATGAAGGCGAAAAAAGGTCAGGTTGCGGTCTATCTCGTCCTGGTCCTCGTGGCCCTGGCGGTGCTGATGCTTGCCAACGTCAACGTCTTCCTCGCCGTCCGTTCCAAGAACCGCATGATGAACGCGGTGGACGCGGCGGCCCTTGCCGCGGCGAAATACCAGGGCTATCTCCTGAACCGCATCGGCGAGGAGAACGTCAAGCGCCTCCGCGCGGCCGTCCTCGGCGAGCCGTACGAGGGACCGGACCTGCACGTGCTCTCGTTCTTCGGTCCGGTCGAGGCCCTCGTGAAGGCGAACGACGCCGCGCGCGAGTGGGGATACGAAACCGGCAAGGTGCCGGACTCGATCAACGCCTTCCTCGACCACCTGGGCGAGATCCGGAACGACGCGGAGCTCTATCCGCGGAGCGAGGAGAACCAGCTGTGGCCCATGTATGCCGACAGGCTCGCCGCGGCGCTGTCCGGCCCGCCCGCCGTCCTGCCGAGCTATATGGAGATGGTGAATCCTGGCACGTCCGGGCTCTTCGGCAGCGGCGGCTTCTACGACGTCCTCGCGGCGAAGGCCTGGTGCTGGTTCACGATCGGCGGCAACTCATCCCTCCTGGAGGGCGATCCGACGTCCCTGCCGCCGGCGGAGGTGACGCCCGCGCCGGAGTATCCCGAGAACAGTGAGGTCTTCTCCCTGCACGTCACCTACCAGTCGTGGGCCGACTCCGACTGGGCGGAGGAGTACGAGCCCGGCATCGGCTTCAGCGAGAAGTGGACGAACTTCGTCTGCCAGGTGACGGGACTCGAGCCGGCGGACTTCGTCCGGAACTCGTCCGCGGCGGATCCGGAGTCGGTCTGGGCGTTCTACGACGGCAACTGGAAGACGTGGTCGTCGACCTTCAATCCGGACAACTTCCCGATCGCCGGCAGCGTCCGTCCCGAGTACGACGTCGCGGGCTGCGTTGCCGCCTGCATGATGATCGGCGAGGTGCAGCAGATCGAGGAGGAGGGCGAGGCGCGCAAGAGCAGGGACCTGCTCATCACGGCGGATGCGAAGCCGCTCGGGACCGTCGAGGACCTCGAGGGCGGCGGACGCGTGCCGGTGACGGCCTACAACCGCTTCATCGCCGCGTCGCGTCCCGGCGAGCAGATCTTCACCGAGGCGCAGCTTGCGCTCGTCGGGTCCGTCCCGCGCTCGCCCGGCGTCAGTATGGAGTCGGGCTGGTACGAGCACGTGAAGCACCACTCGCCCAAGTCGCCGTCTCCGGGCTGCGACTACTGCACGCTCTGGTCGCAGTGGTGCGAGCCGAGCTACCGGCGCTCGATTCAGGACTGGATCAAGAACCACGCGGAGGAGTGCCGTCCGAAGGGCGGCGGCGGTCCGGCGCAGAAAGGCGGCTATCCCTATGCGCACTAGGAGGGGACAGGCGCTGATGGAGCTGGCCGTCGGGATGTTCGCGATAGCGCTCGTCGTGACCGCGCTCACGGTCTTCGCGCACTACATCGCGAAGAGCCTCGACATGGAGAACCACATCCGCAGCCACACGGCCATCACTGCCGCGAAGATCGAGCTCGAGCAGTTCGCGTCCGAAAAGGTCTTCGGCGCGACGTCACTCCACATCCTTGAGCCGCACGGCACGACAGATCGGACGATCCCGAGGAACTGGTGATGAGACTTGATGCACTGAAGAAAATTCTCTCCCGGCGGAAACTGGACTGCCTTCTTGTCCGCAACGAGGCGAACGTCCGCGCCCTTACGGGCATCAACTGCGACAACGCCATTCTCGTCTTTCGTCTCTCGTCTCCCGTCCTTTACACAGATTTTCGCTATATCCCGATGGTGCATCGCGTCGCGCCGAAGCTGGAATGCCGTGACATCCGCCGCTTTGGAGCGGGGAAGCGGAATTCTTTCCGCTTCAACAGGATCGGCTACGAATCTTCCGTCTCCCACGCGCAGTTCCTCGCCTGGCAGAAGAAGTTCCCGAAGGCGACGTTCGTCGACATCGCGAAGGACCTTGCGGCAATTCGTGCGGTGAAGACGCCGGGCGAGATCGCCGCGCTCCGCGTTGCGGAGAAACTCAACTGCGAAATCTGGAACGCGGCGAAGGCGAAGTTCCGCGCCGGGATGACCGAGCGGCAGATGGCGCGGATCATCCAGAAGATGATGATCGAGAAGGGTGACGGCGAGGCGTTCGCCACGATCGTCTGCGTCGGCAAGAACGCCGCGGAGTGCCATCACGAGCCGGACGATACGGTCTGGAACGGACGCGAGCCGGTCCTGGTCGACATGGGCGTGAAGCTGAACGGCGTCTGCAGCGACCTGACGCGGAATCTCACCCTCTCACCTTCTCACCCTCTCACCCTCTCACCTTCTCACCCTCTCACCCTCTCACCTCTCTACCGCAAGGTCTATGACCTTGTGTTGAAGGCGAACCTCGCGGCGATTGCCGCCTGTCGCCCCGGCATGACCGGCAAGGCACTCGACAAGGTGGCGCGCGACGTGATCAAGAAGGGTGGCTTCGGCAAGTGCTTCGGGCACTCGCTCGGACACGGCGTCGGTTACGAGATCCACGAGGCGCCGTACGCGTCGAAGACGAGTGACATGGTGCTGAAACCGGGCATGCTCGTCACGATTGAGCCGGGCATCTACCTCGAGGACAACCTCGGCGTCCGCATCGAAGACCTCGTCCTCATCACCGAGACCGGCTGCGAAGTGCTGTCGGCATCAGCTTCAAAATGAACAATGCAATGAACAAACTGACTGTCATTGGTGTGGCCACCTTGGTGGCGGGGTGCGTCTCGACGGTTCCGGAGTGGAATGCCGAAAGTCGTGAGACGACGCTCAAGTGGTTCCTTGAAAACGAATACGGCGTGCGTCCGCCGGAAGCGGAAAGGCCGTCCGTGTCATTTGCGGCGATCGAGCCGGATGCGGTCATGATGGACGGGGCGGCCGTTCGCAAGCGCACGCGGATTTCCTATGCGGGACCCTATGGGACGAACTCCTTTGATGTGACGGCCTTCATTCCGAAGAAGGTCACGAAACCGGCTCCGGCCTTTGTGCTGATCTGCAACCGTGATCCGTCCGTAAACATCGATCCGACACGCGCCCGGAAGAGCGACTTCTGGCCGGCGGAGGAGATCGTCCGGCGCGGTTACGCGGCGATCACCTTCTACAATGGCGACTTGGCGCCGGATCGCGCCATCGGCAATTCGGCAGGCGTGTTCACCTGCTATGACAAGCCCTGGTCGAAGAGCGGCCATCGCGCGTTCAATGCCTGGGGAACGCTTTCCGCATGGGCCTGGGGCGCGAGCCGCGTCATGGACTGGATCGAAACGGAACCCTCCCTTGACGCGAAGCACGTGGCCGTCGTCGGTCACAGTCGCGGCGGGAAGACGGCGCTCCTGACGGGCGTCACCGATGCGCGGTTCGCGATGGCGTGCGTCAACGATTCGGGATGTTCGGGTGCGAAGCTCAACCGGATGGATCTGCCGGAGTCCGAATCGATCGCCATCATCACCCGGAACTTTCCCTACTGGTTCTGCGAAAACTACCGGATGTGGGTGAATCGTGACAAGGAGATGCCTTTCGATCAGCATCAGTTCCTCGCCCTGATGGCGCCGCGTCTGGTGGCGGTCGGTTCCGCCGAGGACGACAAGTGGGCGGGACCGAAGGGTGAAGGGGAGAGTTGTCGGCTGGCACGTCCGGCCTGGGACGATCCGACGTGCGTCGACTATCACGTCCGTCCGGGCGGACACGACCTCAATCTCGTCGACTGGACGGCCTATATGGACTTTGCCGACCGCAAGGGCTGGCGCAACTAACCGGCGGCGGGGAGGGCTTTTTGGTATAATACCGCACTATGGAATTTGAGAATACCATCGGGCTGGAGACGCATGTCCAGCTGAAGACGAAGACGAAGATGTTCTGCAGCTGCCTGCTGAAGACGGGCTGCGAGCCGAACACGAACGTGTGCCCCGTCTGCCTCGGGTATCCGGGCGCCCTCCCGGTCATGAACAAGGAGGCGGTGAAGCTCACCGTCATGAGCGGCATGATGCTCGGCTGCGAGATCAACAAGCACGCGACCTTCGACCGGAAGAACTACTTCTATCCCGACATGGCGAAGGACTACCAGATCTCCGAGAACGGCCAGCCGCTCTGCCTCGGCGGCGGCGTGGAGATCACGCGGGCGGACGGCACGAAGAAGTTCATCCGCATCAACCACATCCACCTCGAGGAGGACGCGGCGAAGATCAACCACTACGCGCAGAGCTCGGGCGTGGACTTCAACCGCGGCGGGACTCCGCTCATGGAGATCGTCTCCGAGCCGGACATGGAGTCGGCGGACGACGCGATCCTGTATTTGACGGCCCTCAAGGAGATGCTTGTCTACGCGGGCGTCAGCGACTGCAACCTCGAAGAGGGCAACATGCGCAGCGACGTCAACATCTCGATTCGTCCGAAGACGGGCGAGGGGTTGCCGCTTAAGGCCGACGGTTCGATCGACTTCTCAAAGCTCGGGACGAAGGTCGAGATCAAGAACATGAACACCTTCAAGGGCATTCACGCGGCGCTCTGCTACGAGGCAAAGCGTCAGCGCGAATGCATGGCCCACTCGATCCCGATCGTACAGGAGACGCGCCGGTGGGACGGCGAGGCGATGGAGACCACCTCCATGCGCTCGAAGGAGAATGCGCACGACTACCGCTACTTCCCGGAGCCGGATCTCGTCCCCGTCGAACTCAGCGAGGAGCAGATCGCCGAGTGGCGCAAGCTCCTTCCCGAGAAGCCCGAGGTGCGTCGCGCGCGGATGGTCGCCGACTACGGCATCGCCGAGTACGACGCTGAGGTCCTCTCGCAGCACAAGGACAACGCCGACTATTTCGAGGAAGCGGTGGGTCAATTTAGGACAATCGGAAAGGATTCCGCTTCCCCACTTTTCGACAAGAAGATCTGCAAGCAGCTCTGCAATTTGTTCATGTCCGATGTGATGGCGCTCATGAACGCGAGCGGCAAGGCGATTGGCGAATGTGCGATGACGCCGGCGGCTCTAGCGGCGCTCGTGAAGATGAGTGCTGCGGGGACGATCAACGGTCCGACCCTGAAGGAACTTCTGCCCGAGATCTTCGAGAAGGGCGGAGATCCCGAGGCCATTGTGAAGGAGCGCGGTCTCGGCGCCGTTTCCGATACGGGAGCCCTTGAGGCGTTCGTCGACCAGGCGATCGCGGCGAATCCGGGCCCTGTCGCGGACTACAAGGCCGGCAAGAAGGCGGCGGCCGGGTTCTTCGTCGGCCAGGTCATGAAGCTCTCGAAGGGCAAGGCCGATCCCAAGATCGTCGGCGGCCTCGTCGCGAAGAAGCTGGCCTCCCTATGAACCTCTTCCCTCTTCCCTCTTCCCTCTTCCCTCTTGCAGCAGCAGTCCTGCTGCTGCAAGGTTGCCAGAGCTACGAAATCGTCCAGCGGAACGTCTTCATGGACGACGATGGCAACGCGGTCGTCGTCGACTACGGCCGGAGCGAGTCGGACCACGTGAACACGTTTGTCTCGCCGGTGACGGGGAAGGAGATGGACTTCCGGTCCAAGCTGGTGGTGGTGGTGACGCTTCCGGATGGCGACACGGTCAAGGCCTGGCAGTGCATGAACTTTCTGCCGCGGGGCACGATGTACGAGTCG
This sequence comes from uncultured bacterium, assembly GCA_902788415.1. Lineage (GTDB taxonomy): Bacteria > Verrucomicrobiota > Kiritimatiellia > RFP12 > UBA1067 > UBA1067. The sequence goes on along the minus strand of CADAKF010000060.1, from coordinate 3,061 downwards.
GACGACGGCGAGTGGAAGGTGCTGGCGAACGGGTTTTCGGTCTGTCTCTACCGTCGCACGGGCGAGCCGCCGCCGCGCGACTATCTCGAGGTCTACCGCGGCGTCATCTGCGAGACGCCTGACCGCGAGGTGAAGACGAATGACAAGTGGCGCGACGTCACGCACAAGGGCGCGCGGGAATACAAGAGACCTGCGCCGATTGCAAAATGAATCCGCTTGAGAACATCCGCGTGGTGCTTGTGGGCACCCTCTACACTGGAAACGTCGGCTCGTCCTGCCGGGCGATGGCCAACATGGGCATCCGCCATCTGCGCCTCGCCGCACCGAACCTGCAGAACTCGTGGGACGAGGGCGAGCGGCTCGCGGTGCATGCGACGGACATCATGAACGCCCGCGAGGAGTTCGCGACTTTTGAGGAGGCGGTCGCCGACTGCGTCGCCGTCGTCGGCACGACCGCGCGCGAGGGGCTTTACCGCCAGCACGTGAAGGCGCCGCGGGACTGCGCGGCGGACATCCTTTCGATTGCCGAGACCGGCCCCGTCGCGCTTGTCTTCGGGCGCGAGGACAAGGGGCTCCTCAACGAGGAGATCGCGCAGTGCACGCACCTGATCCGTATCCCCGTCGACGAGGGCTACACCTCGATCAACCTCTCGCAGGCCGTGCTCATCACCTGCTACGAGTTCTTCACGGCGACGGGCCGCTACCAGCCGCCGCACGAGAAGGCGCCGCCCGCGCCGCAGGCGCAGAAGATGCAGCTGATGAAGAACTGGTCGCAGATGCTGCAGGAGATCGGCTTCATGAAGCCGGAGCAGGCGGATCACTTCATGCAGGGCTTCCACCGGGTCTTTTCCCGTGGTGTCTTCACGAAGGACGACGCGGCGCTCCTCCTCGGCGTCGCCCGCCAGGCCATTTGGGCTAAGAAGAATAGCGTACTCGGTCAGTCAACACCGCTCGCGCGGTCTTGACTGACCGAGTACACCCCCTTGCGCGGGGAGAGGTTATTTTGCTATAATACGCATTTCCGTGCCCAAAAACGGGGCGGACGCGGCAGAAAACCGCGATCAGCAACAAACAACAAGTAAAGTACATTATGGCTATTCGCAAGCCCACGGCTCCTGCGGACAAGTCGGCCGCGATGGCGGAAATGCTCGCCTCGGCCGATCAGGAAACCAAGTTCAAGAACGGTGCGCTCATCGAAGGCACCGTCACCCAGGTCAAGGACGACGACGTCTACATCGACATCGGCTACAAGTCGGTCGGCATGGTCAGCCTCGACGAGTTCAAGACGGTCGAAGGCGAGACTCCGGCGGTCAAGCCGGGCGACAAGGTCACCGTCCTCATTAAGAAGCTTGAAGACGACAAGACGGGCATCGTCGACCTCTCGAAGCGCGCGGCGGACGACAAGATCCGCTGGGAGAAGATTCTCGAGCGCTATGTCGAGGGCTGCGTCGTCACGGGTACGGTCAAGGCGGCCGTCCGCGGCGGTCTCATCGTCCAGGTCGACGACGTCGAGGCGTTCCTCCCTGGTTCGCAGATCGAAGTCACGCCGGTCAAGGACCTCGAGCCCTACGTCGGTCAGACGTTTGACTTCAAGGTTATCAAGATTTCCAACGAGCGCCGCAACCTCATCATCTCGCGCCGCGAGCTCATCGAGGGCACGCTCGCCGAGAAGCGCGCGGAGCTGCTCGCGTCGCTCCAGAAGGGCGAGATCCGCAAGGGTCGCGTGAAGAACATCACCGACTTCGGCGCGTTCATCGACCTCGACGGCATCGACGGTCTCCTCCATGAGCTGGGGCCGCGTCAAGCACCCGAGCGAAATCCTCAAGGTCGGCCAGGAGCTCGACGTCATGGTCCTCGACGTGGACCGCGACCGCGAGCGCATCTCGCTCGGCCTCAAGCAGACCACGGAGAACCCCTGGAACACGATTCAGGAGCAGTTCCCGGTCGGCGCCCGCGTTTCGGGCAAGGTCGTCAACCTCGCCGCGTACGGCGCCTTCGTCGAGATTGCGCCTGGCATCGAGGGTCTCGTCCACATCTCCGAGTTCAGCTGGACGAAGCGCGTCGCGCGCGCGTCTGACATGCTCGCGGTGGGCGACGAGGTTCAGGTTGTCGTCCTCTCGGTCGACGTCGAGAACCAGAAGATCGCCCTCGGCATCCGCCAGACCCAGGACAATCCGTGGGACACGGTCCAGGAGCGCTTACGGCGCGTTCGTCGAGCTCGAGGAGGGCATCGACGGCATGATCCACGTCAGCGACATGAGCTGGACGCGCAAGATCAACCATCCGTCGGAGTGCCTGCAGAAGGGCCAGGAGGTCGAGGCGGTCGTCCTCGACGTCAACCCGAAGGAGCAGCGCATCTCGCTCGGCCTCAAGCAGGCCCAGCAGGATCCGTGGGACGAGATCGCGAAGAAGTTCCCGGTCGGCAGCGTCGTCAAGGGCAAGGTCTCCAAGATCGCGTCCTTCGGCGCGTTCGTCGAGCTCGAGGACGGTGTGGACGGGCTCGTCCACATCTCCCAGATCTCCGATCAGCGCATCGAGAAGGTCAAGGACGCGCTGGACGTCGGCCAGGAGGTCGAGGCCCGCATCGTCAAGGTCGACCGCGGCGAGCGTCGCATCGGCCTGTCGATCCGCGCGATGACCATGACGGACGACGAGATCAAGGCGCTCGTGGCCGAGGCCAAGGGCGAGGAGGTCAAGCCGGTTTCCGCGAAGACCGCGGGCGCCGAGAACCTGGGCGGGCTCTCCGCTGCGTTCGACAACGCGTTCGCGAACGTCGAGTGGCAGCCGGGCGAGGCCAAGTAAGCAACTTCAAACGAAAGGAATACGAAAATGTCCAGAGTTTGCGATATTTGCGGCAAGGGTCCTTCGGTCGGCAACGTCGTCGTCCGCAAGGGTTCGCCGAAGTACAAGGGCGGCATCGGTCTCCACACGACCGGCATCACGAAGCGCCGCTTCCTGCCGAACCTGCAGTCCATCCGCACGACGGACGGCAAGGGCAACACGAAGCGCCTCTGCGTCTGCACGCGCTGCCTCAAGTCCGGCAAGGTCAAGAAGGCCTAAG
>CADAKF010000059.1 GCA_902788415.1 uncultured bacterium | reverse complement strand
CTGAACGGGACCTGCAACTACATCCTGACGCGGATGGAGAACGAGGGGCTTCCCTTTGACGATGTTCTCAAGGACGCGCAGAAGCTCGGCTACGCCGAGGCGAATCCGTCCCTCGACATCGACGGCTTCGACACGGCGCACAAGGCGTGCATCCTCTCGGCGCTCGCGTACGGCTTCCAGCCGACGCTGGACCAGGTGCAGGTCGAGGGCATTCGGAACCTTTCGGGAACGGATGTCAGATACGCGGCGGACTTCGGCTACCGCATCAAGCTCCTGGCGTGTGTCGCGAAGGACGGCGACGAGGTCGAGGTCGGTGTGCATCCGACGCTCATCCCGTTCTCCCACATGCTCGCGAACGTCAATGACGCATTCAACGCGGCGATGGTGAAGGGCGACATGTCGGACTACACGATGTACTACGGCCGCGGCGCGGGCCGTCAGCCGACGGCATCGACCGTCGTCGGGGACATCGGCGACATCGCGCGCAACCTTGCGCACGGCGAGACGCGCTATCAGCGGGGCGTCCCCAACTACGCGGAGGGGAAGATCAAGCTCCGTGCCGCGGGCAACATCGCCTCGAAGTTCTATCTCCGGTTCATGCTGGCGGACAAGCCGGGCGCAATGGGCGTTGTCGCGACGGCGCTCGGCAAGTACGGCGTGTCGCTCTTGGCCGTTTCGCAAAAGGCGACGGGCGAGGGCAACCTGCCGGTGCCGGTCGTGGTGCTGACGCACAAGGCGAAGTCGGCCGACATTGATGCGGCGATCGCGGAGATCAAGGCCTCCGGCGTCGTGGGTGAGGATCCTGTGAAACTGAGGATGATCTGATATGAAGGTTTGCAAATTCGGTGGATCGTCGCTTGCGAACGCGGCGCAGCTCAACAAGGTGATCGACATCGTTCTCGCGGATCCCGCGCGGCGGATCGTCGTGGTGTCCGCGCCGGGCAAGCGCGACAAGAACGACACGAAGGTGACAGATCTTTTGATCGCGCTCGCGTCTGCGGCGCTTGAGAAGAAGAAGACGGACGCGGCGCTAAAGGGCGTTGTCGCGCGCTATGCCGAGATGGCGAAGGCGCTGAAGCTCGGCGACGAGATCGTCAAGACGATCGAGGCGGACCTGAAGGGCCGTCTTGCGCAGGTCCGGAAGCTGGGCGCAGCCGAGTTCATGGACCTCCTGAAGGCGGCGGGCGAGGACAACAACGCGAAGCTTGTGGCGGTGGCGTTCGCAAAGCGCGGCAAGAAGGCGCGGTACGCGAGTCCGAAGGAGACGGGCATGATCCTCCGGGGCCAGTTCGGCGACGCGACGCTCGATCCCGTCAGCTACGACAAGCTCGCGAAGGCGTTTTCGAACTTCGACGGCATCGTCATCTATCCCGGTTTCTTCGGCTACACGAAGGACGGAAAGGTCGCGACGTTCCCGCGCGGCGGGTCAGACATCACGGGCTCGATTCTCGCCGCGGCCGTCAAGGCGGACGTCTACGAGAACTTCACGGACGTCGATTCGGTCTATCCGTGCGATCCGCGGATCGTCGAGGAGGTGAAGAAGGGCGAAGGCATTCCGACGATGACTTATCGCGAAATGCGCGAGCTCGCCTATGCGGGCTTCGGCGTCTTTGCCGACGATGCGGTCATTCCGGCGGTGAAGGCCCGCATTCCGATCAACATCCGCAACACCAACCATCCGTCGGAACCGGGCACGATGATCCAGCAGACGCGGCGCGTGACGCCGGGCACGGTCGTCGGCATTGCCTCGGCGGACGGGTTCGTGAACATCGTCGTCGAGAAGTATCTCATGAACCGCGAGATCGGCTTCGGCCGCCGGCTCCTGCAGGTTCTTGAGAAGGAGGGAATCTCCTACGAGCATATGCCTTCGGGCGTCGACTCGCAGTGCGTGGTTGTCAAGGAACAGTTTCTCCCCAAGTCGAAGGAGCACAAGATCGTTTCCGCGCTCAAGAGGGAACTGGATCCGGACTTCATCACGGTCGAGCGGGACATCACGATGCTGATGATCGTGGGCGAGGGCATGTGCTACACGCCGGGCATGCTGGCGAAGGCCTGTCTGGCGCTTGCCTCCGCCGGCATTTCGATGTCGATGGTGAACCAGGGTTCGAGCGAGGTCTCGTTTATGCTTGCCATTCGCAGCCAGGACCGTGATGTCGCGGTCAAGGCCCTTTATCGGGCTTTTTTCGGCTGACCCCTTGACGGAAGCGCCAAAATCGCATAAAATATCTTCATTATGTTTGGAAAACTGAAATCGCTGTTCTCCACAGACATCGGTATTGATCTCGGTACCGCGAACTCACTCGTTTATGTGAAGGATCGTGGCATCGTTCTCCGCGAACCCTCTGTGGTGGCGATTCAGGCAGGTTCCAAGCGTGTCTTGGCCGTCGGCGAAGAGGCGAAGCGCATGCTCGGCCGCACGCCGGGCAACATTGTCGCAATTCGTCCGATGAAGTCCGGTGTCATCGCCGACTTCGACATTACGGAGGCGATGATCAAGTATTTCCTCGAAAAGGTCTGTCCGCCGCGCTTCTATTCGAAGTACGCGAAGCCGCGTCTCGTGATTGCCGTTCCTTCGGGAATCACCGAGGTCGAGAAGCGCGCGGTCGAGGAGGCGGCGCACGATGCGGGTTCCGGCGAGGTGTTTCTCATTGAGGAGCCGATGGCCGCGGCGATTGGCGCGGGTCTCCCTGTGTCTGAGCCGGCCGGTTCGATGATTGTTGACATCGGCGGCGGCACCTGCGAAGTGGCGATCATTTCGCTGGCGGGCATTGTGCACAGCTATTCGGCGCGTCAGGCCGGCGGCGATGCGATGGACGACGCCATCATCAGTCATTTGAAGCGCGTGTACAATCTCCTCATCGGGGAGCGGACCGCGGAGGACATCAAGATCAAGATCGGGAGCGCGTATCCGACGGGTGAGGAGACGACCTACGAGGTGCGCGGTCGGGACGTAGTGGCGGGGTTGCCGAAGACTTTGACGATAACCTCAGAGGAGATCAGGGACGCACTGAAGGATCCGGTGGCGTTGATCGTGGATGCCGTTCGCACCACGCTTGACCGTTGCGAGCCGGAGCTGGCGGCGGACCTCGTTGATCGCGGGCTTGTGCTTTCGGGAGGCAGCTCCCAGCTCAAGGGCCTCGACAAGCTTCTCTCGGCTCAGACGGGCTTGCCCGTCGTGGTGGCGGATGATCCGCTGTCCGCAGTGGCCGAAGGTACGGGTGTCGTTCTCAATGAAATCGACTTCCTCGCCAAGAACAGGCGAGCTTCGTGAAGTCAGAGAGAACCGTTTCCATCACAGTCTTGGTCGTGGCCGCGCTTGGGACAGCCGTCCTGGTCGGTTGGCGTTCGCTCGCTGTCGAAACGGCCTATCCGCTTGAGAATGCGGCGTGTGCCATACGTCGGGGGCTTTTTCCCCGGATTGCGGGGCTTTTTTACGGCAGTGCGGCTGAAGCGGAGAACGTCCGTCTGCGCCGGGAGCTTGCCTCGCTTGCGGTCTTGCGCGGCGACGTCGAACGGCTGGAGACTGAAAATGCGCGTCTTCGGCGTGCGCTTGACTACGCGGCGCGCGCGCCCGAGACATGGACGGCCGCGCGTGTTCTCTCATCGGACGGCGGTGCGGCGTCCGTGCGCAATTCGGTTCGCGTGGACAAGGGCTCACTCGCGGGCGTCTGCGCGGGCGCGGTTGTCGTCGTTCCCGAGGGTCTGGTCGGGCGTGTGACGTCCGTTTCGCCACATGCAGCGGAGGTGACGCTGTTGACGGATCCGACGGTCAAGGTCGCGTGCGAAACCGCCGCGGGCGGACATGGGATTCTTTCGGGCGGAAGCGAAGATTTGCTTTTGCTGAGGCATATGAGGGGAATGGGCGGTTCTTCGCTTCATTCCAAGGTTTTCACTTCGGGCCGCGGCGGTGTCTTTCCGCGGGGACTTGAGGTCGGTACTTTGCAGTTCGTGACGAACGGCGTTCGTGGCGTGGAGGGTGAAGTGCTGCCTTTTGTCGATTTCTCGACGTTGGAGGACGTCTTCATCCGCCGTGCGAAATGACATTCTCCAGCTTGTTTTTCTCTTTCTCTCGCTGATTGTCGGCGCGGGATGCGAGGAGCTGCTGCCGAAGGTCCTCGGCGTGGGATGTCCCGTCTTGCTGATGTCCGCCCTGTTCCTGGCGGCGCGCGGGCGTCCGAGTCTCGGCTTCCTGTTTGCGATTGCCGCGGGAGCCGTCGAGGATGCGCTTTCGTCGCTGACGCCGATGACGAGCGTGAGCTTCTTCCTGCTGGCGGCCGTTCTGGCGCGCCGGACGGGCGCGCCCTGGTGTCTGGCGGCGCTGACGTACCCTTGCTATCAGCTGTGGCTGACGGTCTGGACGGGCGGTCTGAACGTCTTCACGCGCATCTTGCTTTCGGTTCCGATCGGCTTTTTGACGGCGTTTGCCGTCGGCCGGATTGTCCTTGGCGTTCTCAGGAGGGCGGCGATCGATGAGCGCGGGTGAACGCGAGTCCTGTCGTGTGTCGCGTGTCGCGTGCCTCGTCGTGGCGGTCATCGTGGCGGCCGGGCTGCTGCAGCTGGCCTTCCGGTTGCGGGAGCTCCAGGTCGATGACGCGGCGGAGTACGGCTACGCGTCCGCGCGCCAGTCCATTCGCCGCGTGCAGATCGGCGGGACGCGCGGACGGATCCTGGATCGGCGGGGAGTCTTGTTGGCTGACAACCGCCCGTCGCTGTCCGTCGCCTGCCGCCCTGCGGTCTTCCAGCGGCGCACGTGGGAGGCGACGGTCGACGCGATCGAGGCGGCGATCTCGAATGCCGCGCGGACGGTCGGTCGTCCGTCTCCCTTGTCGCGGAAGACGATCCGCCGCCATGTGAACCAGACGCTGGCGATGCCGCTTGCGGTCTGGCTGGACATCGGAGTGGACGAGCTGGCCCGTTTCAGCGAACGGGCAAACGAGCATCCTGGCTTCTTCGTCCTGGAGACGGAGGAGCGAATCTATCCCCAGGGTTCTCTTGCGGCGCATCTCGTCGGTATGGTCGGTCGCGACCGCGGCGAGGCGACGGAAGGCGACGAGAAGTACAACTTCTTCTCTCCCGAGCTGCGTGGCCGCGCGGGGCTTGAGCACTATTACAACAGCTTCCTGCGGGGCGTGAGCGGCGAGCGCAAGGTTCTCGTGGACGCGCGCGGCTTCGCCATCCGCGAATGGGTGGTTTCCGAGCCGCGCAAGGGTCTGGACCTCCGCCTGACGCTGGATTCGAACCTCCAGCGCACGGTCGAGTTGCAGCTCCGGGGGCTTTCAGGAGCCTGCGCCGTCGTCGATCCGCGGAATGGTGACGTGCTGGCGCTTGCGAGCGCACCTGGGTTCAATCCCAACGAGTTCGTCCCTGTCCTGCGGTCGGAGCTCTATTCGCGCTACTCCTCCGATCCGCGCAAGCCGCTGCTGAACCGGGCGGTCGGGGGTGCCTATGCGCCGGGATCGACCTTCAAGCCCGTCATTGCGCTGGCGGCGCTGACGGCTGGCGTCCCGGCCGAGCTGACCTATGACTGCACGGGTGTTTTTCGGCTGGGTCAGATGCGCCTTCGCTGCGCGAGCCGCTGGGGACACGGTTCTCTTGATATGAGGCATGCGCTGATGAAGAGCTGTAATCCGTATTTCTGCAACCTCGGACTCGACATCGGCACGAATGCGATTCAAGTTGCGGCGTCCGCGTTCGGCTTCGGCGAAAAGACGGGCATCGACTTCGGCATCGACATGAGTGGGACGGTCCCGGACGCGGACTGGAAGATGCGCATGTATGGTGAAAAGTGGTTTCTCGGCGACGTTGCCCAGATGTCCATCGGTCAGGGCATGCTTCTTGTCTCACCGTTGCAGATGGCGCTTGCCGCCGGCGCGATCGGCACGGGTTTCCGCGTGACGCCGCGTCTCAAGGCGGACCTTCCGGTCGCGCGCACGCCGCTGCCGTTCAAGGCGGAGAACCTCGCCGTCGTGCGGGAGGGCATGCGTCTCGTCGTGGCGGGTGACGGCGAGAGCCGCGGGACGGGCTGGCGAGGCGGCGTCGGCGTTCCGGTTTCCGTTTCGGGAAAGACCGGCACGGCCGAAATCGGCCGAGGCGCGACGCGGCGGAAGAACACGTGGTTCATTGCCTATGCGCCCTCCGAGGCGCCGACCGTTGCGCTTGCCCTGATTGTTGAGAACGGCGAGTCGGGCGGCGTCACGGCAGCCCCGAAGGCGGCGGAGATTCTCAGGGAGGCCTTTCGGAAATGAGAGGATGGTGGAAGAGGCTTGACTGGCTGGCGCTGGCCGTGACGATTGTCCTGATCGCAATCGGCACGATCGCGATCCGCAGCGCGGGATACGCCCGCGTGGAGACCGTCTTCCACGGGATGTGGATCTCGAATCTTATGACGGCCGGTTTCGGCCTGGTTCTTTATTTTCTGATCGCCCTGACGGATTATCGGAAGGCGCTCGGTTTCGTTGCGCTTCCGGCGTATGTCGTCTCGCTGCTCCTGCTCGTCGCGGTCTTGATTTTCGGCGCGGAGCAGTTTGGAGGCCGGCGGTGGCTCTGGTTCTTCCAGCCGAGTGAGGTGGCGAAGCTGTGCGTGATTGTCCTGACGGCCGTCCTGTTCGGCGCCGCCCGTTCGCGTGTTGCTGGGGTTCGGACGACGTTCTGCGGATTTCTGCTGGCGGGGGCGCTGGTCGGCGTTCCGGCGCTGCTCATCCTGGCCGAGCCTGATCTCGGCACGGCCCTGACGCTGGTTCCGTCCGTCCTCGTGATGTTCCTCGCGGCCGGCGTCTGGCGGAAGGGACTGGTGACGATCGTCCTTGTCGGTGGACTTGCGGCGCTTGCGGTGCTCGGCGCCGTCTATGAGGCGGAACGTCCGGGCGTTCCGGCCGCGCGCCGCGAGAAGATCCTCCGCTACGTGCCCCTGAAGGCGCATCAGCTCAAGCGCGTGCGGGTCTTTCTCTTTCCCGAGGAGGACCGGCTCGGCGCGGGCTACAACCTCCGGCAGGCGAAGATCTCCATCGGGTCCGGCGGTTTTTCTGGCAAGGGCATCGGCAAGGGCGAGTCGAACCACCTCAAGTACCTGCCGCAGGCGATTTCGATGAACGACTTCATCTTCTGCGTCTGGGCGGAGGAGACGGGCTACGTCGGCTCGGCGGTTCTGCTCGCGCTTTTTGGCTTGTTGCTGCTGCGCGGCTGCCGCACGGCGTTTCGCGCGACCGACGGCGAGGGTCGTCTTTTGGCATTGGGCGTCACGGCTTTGATCTTCGCGCACGTCTACGTCAATATCGCGATGTCCGTCGGAATCGTTCCGATCACCGGACTTCCGCTCCCATTCATTTCATCCGGCCGCACGTTCCTCATCGTGGTCCTGTGTGGGCTCGGTCTCATCCAAAGCGTCAACATTCACAGAGAGGAAAAAAAACATGATTAACCTGTTCAAGCTGTTCAAGCGCAACAAGACGAAGCGCGAAATCATCATCAACGTCGAAAAGCTCGAAACGCGCGTCGCCGTCCTGGAGAACGGACGTCTCGAGGAGTTCATGGTCGAACATCCGGAGGAGGAGCGTCTCGTCGGCAGCGTCTTCAAGGGACGCGTCCAGAACCTGCAGAATGACCTGCAGGCGGCGTTCATCGACATCGGTCTTCCCAAGAACGCATTCCTGCACTACTGGGACATGACGCCGGACGCCGATGCGCTCCTCGACGAGGACGACGAGCCGAAGGACAAGAAGGGACAGAATGGCGGGCGCAAGTCGAACCGCCTGACCGACGCGGAGATCGCCAAGCGCTTTCCGATCGGCTCCGAGATCATCGTGCAGGTCACGAAGGGTCCAATCTCCACGAAGGGTCCGCGCGTCACCGCGAATCTGTCGATCCCCGGCCGCTACCTCGTGATGATGCCGGGGACGAAGATCCGTGGCGTCTCGAAGAAGATTGGCGACGCCGACGAGCGCAAGCGCCTGAAGAAGATCCTCGACCGTCTGCCGTTGCCGGAGAACTGCGGTATCGTCGTGCGTACCGTCGGGCAGGGGGCTTCGGCGCGCGCGTTCGCGCGTGACCTCCGGAACCTCGTCTCCATCTGGAACGAGATGCAGGGAAACGTGAGGAACCTCCGCACGCCGTGCTGCATCTTCCAGGAGCCGGACCTCTGCGAGCGCGTCATCCGCGACTGGCTGACGGAAGACGTCGACGCGATCGTCATCGACGACGCGAAGAGCTGCGATTCGATGCGCGAGATCGCCTCCCGCATCTCCCGCCGCGCCCGCGGCAAGATCAGCCGCTTCGACGGCGCGACGGGCATCTTCGAGCATTACGGTGTCGAGCGCCAGCTCCAGAACGCCTTTGCGCGCCAGGTCGCGCTCAAGTCCGGCGGCTATCTCGTCATCGACGAGACGGAGGCCCTCATCGCGGTCGATGTCAACACCGGCCACTACAAGGGCAAGGGCAGCCAGGAGGACGCCATTCGCGAGGTGAATCTCGAGGCGGTCGACGAGATCGCGCGCCAGCTCCGGCTCCGCAACATTGGCGGACTCGTCATCCTCGACCTCATCGACATGAAGAGCCGCAAGCATCAGCGCGAAGTCGTCCGCGCGCTCAAGGAGGCGCTTCGCCGCGACCGAGCGCGCACGAACGTCCTCGACATCTCCGAGCTCGGGCTTCTCGAGATGTCCCGCCAGCGTCAGGATTCTTCGATTCTCGCCCAGCACACCTCGGTTTGCCCTTACTGTCGCGGCAGCGGCTTCGTCAAGTCGCCGATGGCCGTCTCGGTCGAGATCCAGCGCCATCTGACGACGCTCCTCAAGAAGTCCGAGGCGGAGAAGAAGCCGTTCGAGCCGAAGATCGTCATCGCCCCGCAGGTGATGCAGCGCCTCCGGACCGAGGACAGCGAGAT
>CADAKF010000058.1 GCA_902788415.1 uncultured bacterium | reverse complement strand
GGAAAGGATTCCGCTTCCCCACTCGGGATGCGTCAAGAGTGGAGAAGCGGAATCCTTTCCGCTTCAAGAGATGATTTTACATTCAACCAAACAAAGGATTGGCTCATGAAGAAACTCATGATGGCGGTGTGTGCGTGCGTGTGCGCACTCGGTGCGATGGCGGCGACGACGGCTGACTATGTCCAGGACGGTCTGGTCGCCTGCTGGGACGGATACGAGAACAGCGGCAGGTACCGGCACGAGGCGTCGTCGACCGAGTGGGTCGACGTGGTGGGTGGCCGGGTGCTGACACTCACCGACGGCGAATCGTTCGATGGCTGTGAAGTCACGCTGGTGGCCAGTGAGCATTACACCGAGGACGCGCTCTTTGACGCGCCGGGAGATGTCACCATCGAAGTCAACGGCCGTCCCGTTTCGCCGACGTCGCCGTACAACATGGTGATTGCGGGAATTCCGAACTTCGCGGAATTGAGCTGGGACGCCCGCAACGGCGGCATGTCTATCAAGCGCGTCGACAGCGCCGGGGCGACGCAAAACCACTATATCTCCTACGACTCCGGATATTCCAGCGCAAGCGCCATCGCCAATTCCGGCGTCAGCCAGACCTATACGGTACTGATCGGCGTCAATTCGTCGGAGGTTTACGTGAACGGCCAGTCGCGGGCGCAGACGACTGGCTTGGATTGGACGGGCAACCCGCGTTCGAGCGATTTCCGCGTGCAGGTCGGAAGCCCGAGTTCGGGCGAGGTCATCCGCAGCATCCGCATCTACAACCGCAAGCTGTCGGCCTACGAGATCGCGGCGAACCACGCCGTCGACGTGAAGCGCTTTGACGAGGGTGATCTGTCGGGTTGGCCGGGAGTATTTGCCATTGGCGAACCGCAGGAATATGCAGTGGCGGGGCTGCCCGTCTATGGCTTGACGAAGAAGTCGGTCGGCGAGACTGCCGAACTCAATGCGCCGGAAGGGGCGGTCGAGGTGTCGGACGGCGTGCGTGCGTTCTGCGCGGGCTGGAAACTCTACGACGGCGAGACGGGTGAGCTTGTCAGCGAATCGACGGATGCGACCAGGACGCGCTGCACGTTCACCTACGAGAAGTCCGTGCGGCTCGTCTGGCAGTGGAAGATGAGCTATCGCGTCACCGCGTCGGCCGACACGGGGCTCTCCGCGACGACGTCGTCGGACTGGGCCTGGGAGGGCGAGGAGGTGACGCTGACGGTGACCGAGAACGGCGCGAAGTTCGTCGGCTGGGAGGGCGTTTCGGCGGACGGCACCTTCCGGAAGAGCTACACCTTCAGGCCGACGGGTCCGGTCGCGGCCATCGCTCGCACCGCGTCGGTCGTGAAGTACGTCGAGTCCGGCGCGTCGGGCGACGGCTCGAGCTGGGCGTCGCCGAGCGGGTCGCTACAGGACATGCTGACGGCGGTCAAGGACTCGTCCGACCCCGCGCTCATCTGCGTGAAGGGCGACTTCACCGTCTCGTCGGCGATCGGCGTCGAGAATGCGGCGGGGATGATCCGCATTGTTGGCGGCTGCACGGGCGAGGGCTTCGCGACGAGCGGACGCTCCGCCTTCGTGCGCGACACGTCCGCGACGACGCGGCTCTTCTCCTTCTCCGCCTCGAAGGTCGCCTTCGAGAACCTGCGCGTCTCGGACGGACTCTACAAGACGGTGGAGAACAGCGCCCTCTACGGCCAGGGCGTCCGCCTTCTCGCGGCCTGCACGGCGTACTTCCGGAACTGCTCGTTTGACAAGAACGGCTCCTCGGCCAACGTCGGCGGCAATACGACGCCTTTCTACGGCGGCGCGATCGGCGCCCAGAAGGGTTCGCTCATCGTCGTCGACTGCGAGTTCGTCGGCAACCGGATCGCGGACACCACGGGCACCAACACGACGCCCTACGGCGGCGCGATCGGCATGAACGGCGACGGCGACGCGGCGGCGTCCGTCACCGTCCTCTCCTCGCGCTTCGCCTTCAACTCGGGCGCGATGGCGCACGCGCGTTGGGGCGGCGGCGGCGCGATCGCCGTCCTGAACTGTCCGCAGGTCGAGATCTCCGCGTGCCTCTTCGAGACGAACTTCATCCGCCGCGCCGCGGGCAACAGCAACTACGGGTCGAACGGCCAGAGTGACTTAGGTCCGTGGGGCGGCACCGTCTACCTCCGTTCGTGCGCGGCGGCGACGATTCGCGACTGCGCGGTCGTCGGCGGCTGGAACAACGCCTATGCGCCGGACGCGCTCTACAACAACTACGGCGGCGTCTTCTTCTTCACCGGCTCGACGGTCGCCCTGGTGCGGACGTCGCTCTGGGACGTCGGCAAGGCGTGCGACACGGCGGGCCAGACGCCGTATGCGCCCAGCACCACGTACTGCGGCTCGTGGACGTCGGGCGGCATCGACGTGCGGGGCGGCAAGCTCTTCATGACGAACGTCCTCCAGTCCGCCTCCTACACGGGCTGGCTCATCGGCAACATGGGCGGCGACATCGAGGCCGTGAACTGCACGTTCACGGGTGCGCTCAAGCAGGGTGCCGCGAGCCGTCCCCAGGCGGTTTACGTGCAGCATTCGGCGGGGACGAAGCCGGTCACGTTCCGGAACTGCATCTTCTGGAACAACGCGTTCGACCTCTACAACTGCGCGGCGGGCGATGCGCCGGTCTTCACCAACTGCTCGATGACCGAGGATCCGGGCTTCGCCGACGACAAGTACTGCCATCCGAAGTCTATTGCGGGCAGCTACCACGGCGGCTGGTTCTCGGGCGGCACGTGGACGGCGGATGACGCGACCTCGGTCATGGTCGACTACCTGCCGGACGCGGCGGGCGATGAGCCGCAGCCGAACGGGCGAGCCCTTAACCTCGGCTACGACGGCGGTTCGCCAGTCGCCTCGAAGACGGCCTGCGGCGCCGATCCGTTCGTGACGGACGACAAGCTCATGGTCTTCGCCTACAAAGCGACGGACATCAGCGCCGAGGGCGACGGCAGCGCGGTCGTGAAGGGCGAGGTCGCCTCGACGGGCGGCGGGGCGAATCCGGTCCTGACGGTCGTGTGGGACGTTGCGGACCGCGGCATCTCGTCGGCGGACAGCTGGGCGCACAGCCACAGCTTCGGTGCGCGCGCGCCGTGGGATCTCGTCAGCTACACGATCGACGAGCTCGACGGCAAGACCTGCTACTACCGGTTCCTCGTGACGAACGAGAAGGGGACGGCGTGGTCCGATCCGCTCCAGAGCTTCACGATCGGCAAGAAGGCGACGGGCGAATATGCGACGCCCGCTGTGCAGCCGCTCTACCATGACCGCGCGCGCATCGTCGCGACGGTGACGGACGACGGCGGCATGGAGGCGACCGCGCAGGTCGTCTACGCGCCGGCGGACGATCCGACCGACGTCCACACGGCGGTCTTCGCCCGCGGCGCCGCCGTCACGACCGGGGACTCGGTTTCGGTCGAGCTGACGGACCTTCAGCCGGGAACGGCGTATGTCGCGCACCTCGAGCTGGTCAACGGCATGGGCACAACGGCGCTGGCAGACGTCAATTTCACGGCGCTGGCGGTGGACGAACCGATTTCGCTTTGCGTCGGCGAGACGGCGACGGGCGCGAAGGACGGCTCCAGCTGGGCGAACGCGGTCGACTTCGCGACGGCACTCAAGCTGGCGACGGGCCTGCGCGATGAGGTGAAGCTGCTGGCGGGCACGGTCACGGTCGAGCGGGCGCTTTCGCTCCAGGACTTCTCGGGCCTCATTCTCCGCGGCGGCTACACGGGCGAGGGCGACGCGCGCGAGGGGCGGACGACGTTTCTCCGTCCTGCGGACGCGACGAGCGAGTACCGCATCATCGAAGTCGCGCGCTCGACCGTGACGTTCGACCGGATCGGCGTCGAGAACGGCGGCGTCAGCGGCGACGGCTACGGCTTCGGCGTCCAGCTGCTCGGCGGCTGCCATGCGACGTTCACGAACTGCTACTTCGCGAAGAACGGCAACGTGGTCAACAAGTCGGGCTATTCGCCGGTCTACGGCGGCGCGATCGGCGCGCAGAACGGCGAGCTGACGGTCGTCGACTGCACGTTCAACGACAACACGATCCACTGCAACGACGACGGCAGCAACACAACCCCCTACGGCGCCGCGGTCGGCGCGACGGGCGCCAAGGTCGTCATCCGCGGCTGCGCGTTCGGCACGAACTGGGTGCAGATGGTCCATGCGCGCTCGGGCGGCGGCGGCGCGGTCGCCTGCGTCAACTGCACGTCCGTCGAGATCGCGGACTGCGACTTCGAGGCGAACTATGCCCGCCGCGGGACGGGCGAGAGCAACTACACGGACGGCCAGCCCGGCTACGGTCCCTACGGCGGCGCGATCCTCGTCCAGGGCACGGCAGATGCGCAGACGCCGGTCGTCATCCGCGACTGCCGGCTGTCGAAGAACTGGTCCAACTGCGACGCGCACTCCTCCTATCCCTACTGGTGCTGGGGTGGCTCGGTCTATCTCTGGAACTGCCAGTCGGCGGTCACGCGCACGGTGCTGACGGACAACGGGCACACGCCCTACACGAAGGGCTCCTCCTTCACGTACGCGAACGGCGGCCTCGACATCCGCGGCGGCACGCTCGCGCTCACGAACGTCCTCATCGGGTCGGCCTACTCGTGCTGGTGCCTCGGCAACCAGGACGGCGCGGTCGAGGCGGTGAACTGCACGTTCGCCGGTGCGCTCGGCACGGGCAAGGGACGCGCGGCCGCCGGCTACGTGGAACACGTCACCAGCGCCTCGGCCGCGGTGTCGGCGGTCTTCCGGAACTGCATCTTCTGGAACAACAAGGACGGTGACATGATCCTCGCGGGCGGCGTCGCCAGCCCGACGTTCGAGAACTGCTACACCGAGACGGACAAGGCGGCGGCCGGCTGCAAGTTCGGGGTCGACCCGCTGTTTGCGGACGAGACCTACTACCATCCGCAGTCCCTGGCCGGCAGCTACAAGGGCGGCTGGTTCGCGGGCGGCGCGTGGAGCGCGGACGAGGCGACCTCGCCGACGGTCGACGCGGTCAAGGCCCCGGCCGGCGACGAGCCGCAGCCGAACGGTATGCGCCTCAACATCGGCTACGATGGCGGGTCGGAGACCGCGTCGAAGGCGGTGCTCGGGACGGAGCCGGTCGTGGACGAGACGAAGCTCATGGTCTACGCCTATCCGGACACGGAGATGACGGAAGATGGCGTGACGCTGTTCGCGGACGTCGCCTCGACGGGCGGCGGGGCGAATCCGTCCGTCATCGCGGTCTGGGACACGGCGGACAAGGGCATGGCGTCGGCGGACGACTGGGGCCACAGGATCGCGTGCGGCGAGCACGCGCCGTGGGACGGCGTCCGGACGATGATCACGGACGAGATTTCCGGCGTGATCTACTTCCGCTTCCTGGCGACGAACGAGAAGGGGACGGCGTGGACGGATCCCGTCCGCACGTTCACGGTGGCGACGCCTCCGGAACTCGCCTATGACACGGACGCGTCGCCGCTGACGCACGTCTACCGCACGGGCGCGCGCGTCCACCTGTCGCTCGTCTCCGACGGCGGCGTCGGCGCGAAGGTCTCCGTCTTCTGCGCACCGACGGCCGACCAGTCCGCGGTGACGGAGTTCAAGGCGCACTACGGCGAATCGGTCTTTGCCGGCGCGATCTCCGTCGACCTGACGGGGCTCGAGCCCGGCGTCGAGTACCTGTTCTACGCGGTCGCGGAGAACTTCAAGGACACGGTGCGGCTGGACGCGAAGACCTTCACGACGGTCGCGGCGGACGCCAAGCTGACGTTCCGCGTGGACGGACTCTCCGAGACGGCTCGCGGCGACGGCTTCAGCTGGGCGCATGCGACGTCGCTCGCCGAGGCGCTTGCGGTGGCGGTGGACGGGGACGAGATCCGCGTCAAGGCGGGTCTCTACGAGCTTCCGGGCGAGCTGGCGCTCGCGAACATCTCGAACCTCGTCATCCGCGGCGGTTACGCGGGCGAGGGCGACGCGCGGGGCGGCGAGACGGTGCTGTCGGGCGGCAAGGATTCGGCCGCGATGCACCGGATCTTCCGGGTCGAGGGCTCGTCCGTCCTCTTCGACACGCTGTCCTTCGCCTATGCGCGCAACAACGACGCGACGGGCAACAACTACGGCCAGGCGGTCGGGCTCTACGACTGCGCGGCGCTCTTCACGAACTGCGTCTTCGACACGAACGGCGACAGGGCCTTCTCGACGGGCAACGACGGCAACAACCTGGTGTGTGGCGGCGCAATCGGCGCGAAGAACGGCGAGCTGACGGTTGTTGACTGCGCGTTCGCGAATAACTCGGTCCACGGCGGCGGTCAAAACCTCACGCCGCTCGGCGGCGCGGTCGGCGCGACGGGCGCGCGGAAGGTCGTCGTGCGCGGCTGCACGTTCGGCACGAACTGGGTGCAGATGGCCCACCAGCGTTGGGGCGGCGGCGGCGCGCTCGGCTTCAAGAGCTGCCAGGACGTGCTTGTGGAGGACTGCCGGTTCGCGGGGAACTACGCCCGGACGGCGGAGGGCGACAGCACCTATTCCAACGGAGACAACAAGGCCGGACCGTGGGGCGGCGCGCTCTACAGCTACAACTCGCCGATCGTGGTCCGCAACTGCTCGTCCGTCGGTGACTGGAACGCGGTGGGGCACGGCGGCAGCTACGTGAACATCGAGCTCGGCGGTGTCTTCGCGTTCTGCGGTGCGTCGACCGTGGCCTCGGTCTCGAACGTGTCGATCCTCAACGCGGGCGAGACGCCCTACGCCGATTCGAAGAGCGTCGCGAGGTACTCGACCGGCTCAATCGCCGTCAGCGACGCGATCGTCGCGATGACGAACGTGCTGCACGCGGGCTCGGGCCACGGCCACATCATCAGCCAGCAGGGCGGCACGCTCGAGGCGGTGAACTGCACCTTCGTCGGTGCGCAGGGCCGCGGCGTCAAGCTCGGTTGCGCCTACTACCAGGAGAACGCGAGCTGCGTTGCGACGTTCCGCAACTGCATCGTCTGGGACAACAAGGACGGCTTCGTCGGTTCGGATGTCGCCGCGACGCTGGCGGTCGACCATTCCGATGTCCAGGGCGGCTTCGAGGGCGAGGGCAACATCAATGCCGATCCGAAGCTCTACGGTCCGACGAAGAAGCGCGCCTACCACCTGCGCGCCGGGTCGCCCTGCGCGGGGACGGGCGAGAACCGCGCGGACATGGGCTGCTTCCCGTTCGACGCGCCCGGCCTCCTGCTGATGGTGAAGTGAGAGAGCGGTTAGCTGTTAGCGGGTTGGCGCGAGGTGTCGGACACTTCGCGCCAACTTTTGCTATAATAGGCGGCATGGAGAAGGCGGCGACAGACATCTACACGTTCCAGGAGCTTCGCGAAGGGGGCTTCACCTACGTCGACAAGACGGGGCTGCTGCTGCCGCTCGTTGACTTTTCCATCGGCAAGCAGTTCTTCATCGCGCGTCCGCGGCGGTTCGGCAAGTCGCTCATGGTCTCGACGCTGCACGCGCTCTTCGAGGGGAAACGCGAACTTTTCAAGGGACTCGCCATCGAGCCGAAGTGGGACTGGTCGAAGACGTGGCCCGTCATCCACCTCGACATGGGGACGATCGAGACCGAGACCGTCGCCGAGTTTCGCCAGGCGATCCTCGACCTGCTACGCGCCGAGGCGACGCGGCTGAATGTCGCGCCGAGCGACGCGGAATTGCCGTCCGTGGCTTTCCGGCAGCTGGTGCGCGACGTCGCGGCGACGGCGGCGGACGGACAGTGCGTCGTCCTGATCGACGAGTACGACAAGCCGCTCCTCAGACACCTGGCGCGTCCCGACATCACGGCGTTCCGGGACGAACTGAAGCCGTTCTACGGCGTCGTCAAGTACACGGAGGGCAAGCAGCGCTTCGCGCTCCTGACGGGCGTCTCTAAGTTCTCGAAGGTGTCGATCTTCTCCGACCTCAACAACCTCGTCGACATGACGATGGACGCGAAGACGGCGACCTTGCTGGGCTATACGCACGACGAGCTCAGGGCGTGTTTCCCCGAGACGCTCGTGAAGATCGGTGCCGCCAACGGGACGGACGCCGAGGGTGCGTTTCGGGAGGTCATCCGGTGGTACGACGGATACCGCTTCGAGGAAAACTCCGAGAAGGTCGTGAATCCCGTGTCGTTCGGCATGTGCGCCAAGACGGGCAAGTTCCAGAACTACTGGTCGACGACGGCGATGACGACGTTCCTCGTGGACACGCTGAAGAAGGAGCCGCTCGACTTCTCGACGATCGGCGTCGACCAGAGCGAGCTGGAGGCGTACGAGCCGGACAATCCGCGTCTCGTCACGCTTCTGTACCAGACGGGTTACCTGACGATCAGGAGCTTCCGGCAGATCGGCAGCATCCGCCGTTTCGACCTGTGCTTTCCGAACCTTGAGGTCGAGAACTCGTTCCTGACGTCGCTGGCGCCGATTTACGCGGGCCTTGACCCGACGCGGTCGTCGAACTACCAGTTTGCCGCGGCGGAAGCGCTTCTCGCGGGTGATGTCGACGGTTTCGTCAAGCCGCTCAAGTGCTTTTTCGCGAACATTCCCTACGATCTCACCGACCGTCAGAATGAGCAGATGTGGCAGACGATCGTCTACGTGGTGCTCAAGTGCATCGGCGTCAACGTGAACGCCGAGGTGAAGACGAACGAGGGCCGGATCGACATGACGTGCGAGACGGCGGACGCGGTCTGGCTCATCGAGTTCAAGCTCGACAAGTCCGCCGACGAGGCGCTCGCCCAAATCGAGCGGAACAATTACGCCGAGAAGTTCGACCTCTCCGGCAAGAGGGTCATCAAGATCGGCATTTCCTTCTCGTCCGAGAAGCGCACGATTACCGACGTGAAGATCGCGTAACGATGTTCACCTCCGTTTTAGAGGTTGAATAAGGCGCACGCAGCTCTTTTCTGAAGCGGAAAGGATTCCGCTTCCCCACTCTTTGGGGTGAATCCTCCGCGGCAGGGGGCGGCGCTGCCCGTCCGCCGACCCCGAAAATCCCACGAGGGAAGACAAAACCCCCACAAGGGGAGACCGCACCCCCCACGAGGGGACGCGCGATC
>CADAKF010000057.1 GCA_902788415.1 uncultured bacterium | reverse complement strand
TGCAAAATTTTCCAAACTTTTTTTGCAACGATTTGATCCGAGGGTGGAATCTTGTTGTGAAAGGGCCCCATTAGGGCTTTGAAAAACATGACAAGAAAAACATGATCAACAGCACCCGCCGTCTGACAGCTTCGAGGGTCCTAATGGTGGGGTTCGGGTGGTGGGGTTGCGCGAAATTATGGTATAATGTACGCTATGAGGCGCGTTGCGCAACTTCAAGACCAACCAGTGCTGCTACCTGACGCCGCTTGCGAAGTCGGCTACATCGCGGTTGCAGGAGGCGAGAAGAATCGCTATCTGCCCGGCAAGCAGTATAGGATTTTGCGCAAGGGAAAGGCGGTGGTCCGCGCCTAACCCCACCACTTCAACCCCACCATTAGGGTCAGACCCTCGGAGTCACCCCGTGTGGAACACGAGATGCGTCACGCCACGACCGAGATGAGCGTTCGCGTCCTCCTTGAGCGACTGCAGCGTCTCGTCGAAGGTCAAGCGCAGGCTCGTGAACGCCTCTGCGCTGACGCGGCGCTTGCCGTAGAGATGGGCGGCGGACACGCAGGGCCTGACCGGCTTGAAGTTGTGCGACGTCACATACCCATTCGCATCGTCGAACGGACTCCAGAACTCGCACATCGGCTCATCGGCATATTTCCAAAAGCGCAGCAAATCGCCCGTCAGCACATCGCCAAAGGCCGTTTCGTACTGAACGGACAGGCCGTCGGCCTTCGCCAAGCGGGCGATCGTCCCATAGTAGTTGTCCTCCACAAGCCGCGAGCACGTGCGCCGCCAGTCGAGGAGAAAGCGTTCGGTCTCGGAGACACTTCCCAGCACATAGCCGAAAAGCGCCGGCAGCCACGGGCGGAGCGCATAGCCGTTCTGGCGTTGAAACGCCTCCTCCATCTTCGGCGTCCACCGCGCGGGACCGCACTCCCAGCTGTCAACCACAAGACCCTCGACCCGTTGACCGGCAAGCGGCCCCGAGAGGAGCCGACGGACATAGCCGGCATAGTTGGCCTCAAAGCCCGCCGGATCCATCTTGTCACACTCCCAGCCCGTCGCCTCGTCCGGTGCCGGGCCGTTGCGCCGCTTGGCATTGCAGTGCCCGAAGACAAGCGTCCGCGAACCGTCCGTCTCGACTGGGGCCGCGTCCGTGCCCATCGTGAATTCGCGCAGCGCAAGGCCGGCCTTCGCCTCCCAGCCGTCAAGCCGCGCGGCAGCGGAAAAGCGGATCTCGGGGAAGCGTTTCAACGGGTGGACGTGCGCGACTGAAAGCCTCCAGACGGCGGCCGTGTGCGCCGTCACCGAAAACGTCATGTCGGCCTCGTCGAACCAGGCTCCCGCCGGACAGTCGCGATCCAGCGCCACCGCGCCGTCAGCCTCCAGCCGAAAGCGAATCTTCGGCTCATAGCACCAGTCATGATTCAGGCGCTGCGGATTGGTCAACGTCACCGTGCGCACGGTCACGGGCCGCGCGAAGCGGAAAACGCGCACGTCGCCGTTCGTCTCCACGGCATCGGGAAGAAGCGCCGTCTCCGCCTCGCCCACGGGCGCCGGGAACGTCACTTCGCCGATTTCCCGATAGTCGTCATCCGCGTCAAAGCGCGGCTTCCGTCCCGGCGGAAAGGCAACGAGCGTTCGCATCGCCTTCTCTTTCGGCACCCACGGACCGCCGCTCATCGACCAGCCGGGGCAGTTCTGAAGCTTGAACGAAAGCCCCCGCGCGGCACATTCGTCGGCCAGGTGCGCCACGAGGTCACCCCATTTCGGGCTCAGGCAGGGGATCTGCTCCTTCACGCCCGGCCAGGGCTTCGGGTCGAGGCCCACCGCACGGCCATGGAAGAACTGGATGCCGCCGAGCCCCGCTGCGGCAATCGCCTGCACATCCGCCGAAAGCCCTTCCTTCGAGGCGTTGCCGCCAATGATGTGAAACCACGTCTCCGGCGCATCGCGCGGCTCGATTCGCACCGAGGGGTGATCAACGTGAAACGCGCCGACAGGAAGCCCCGCCTCGTTCATGAGGAAGCCGCGCCAAGGCGCGGAATGGAGGTAACGCAAGGCACGCGGCGCGCGCACCTCCGGAGCGAAGACGACGAGCGTCCGATTCGTGATCTGCCCTCGGTATTCGGGTCGAACCGAGTCCTCCGCCTGCCGAAAGTTCCCGATTTGGGCCTTGACCCACACGCCGTCCGCACCCGCGACTTCAAAGCCATAGTCGCGGCTGTTCGCCACATCCCGCTGCGTGCGCCAATCCGGGTCGTAGACGCTCCACTGCGTCACGTGGTCAAAATCCAGCAGGAACCTGCCGTCTTCCACCCGCCACGACCGCAAGACCGGGGAGTCCGCCACAAGGTCCGTGAAGCCGTAGTCGCGCTTGAGCGCCAAGAGCGCAAGCCGAAGGCCGACGACCTGCTTGTCGTTCGGGTGGATGTCGTGCAGGTTGCCGACGTCGCAGAGGACGGCCATGCCCGCGTCCGGCTCGGACTCCGCAAACCGCTGCTGGGCCTCCTGCATCTGCGGGACAAGGGGATTGCCCCACGGGCAGAGCTGGGCGAAGTAGAGCTTGAAGCGCGGGTTCCCGAAGACGCGCTTCCACCCGTACAGCAGGTCGCGCATCTTGTCGGCGTATTTCGGCGCTTCCGACTCGAACGTGTTGCTCTCGCCCTGATACCAGATCGCCCCACGCAGGGCGTACGGGCAGATTGGCGCAACCTTGCCGTTGTGGTACTGCGCGGGCTGCTGGCCGTCCCGGCCCGCATGCGCCGGCGGACAGGGCGTCCGGCAGTCGGGAATCCACGTCTCGATGTCCGTCGCGCCGACACAGGCGACGAAGAGCCCGACCGGCACGTTCAGCGCGCCCTGCAGGTACTGTCCGTACCAGAACGCGACGGCGGAAACGTCTCCACTGGTGAGGAATGCGGGGAGAGCCCGCTCCCAGACAATCGTCTCTTCCGTCTGCGGCACGTCGCTCCAGCCGTTTCGCAAATTCGCGAACCGCAGCGTCGGCCGCGCCGTGATCTGCCCGACCTGTCCGCCAAGGCGATCACGCGCACGCGGCGAATCGCCCCAGAGGGGAACGACCATGTTGCTCTGGCCCGAGCAGAGCCAGACCTCGCCGACAAGGACGTCCCGCACCGCCCATCCGTTCACCATGAGGGTGCGTCCCTCGGACGAGGCCGCGAGTGGATCCAGGTCGACGCGCCAGCGGCCGTCCGCGCCGACGGTCGTCGTCCGCTCCTGTCCGGCAAACGCGACGCGGACGGATTCGCCCGCCGCACCCGTGCCCCAGACGGGAATCCGCGCATCCCGCTGGAGGACGGCGCCGTCCGCAAACGGCGCGGCCAGGCGAATGACCGCAAAGGCAAGAGATCCGAACAAGGCGGACGCCTCCCCTATTCCTGCGCGGGCGAGCCGAAGTCCAGGAGACGGACGCTCTCCGGCGGAATCTCCAGCACGGCAACGCCGTCCGCAAACGCGCAGGTCGCGCCCGTCACGCGCTCGGCCGCCGAGGCGCTGCCGGAGCGGAGCGTCACGCGCTTCCCCTCGCTGACAGAGGCGTTGAACACCGTCGCATAGCGGTCACCGAACTGCTCGACGAAGACCTCCTCGTCCGCGCAGGAGACGAGCGTGCGCACGGGACGCCAGCCCGCCGTCGCCAGCTCGATCGCCAGCGGCACGTACTTGCGGAAGAGGTCGCGGTCGCGCTCGTAGTAGGCCGGGTTCTCGAAATAGCGGTCCGTGTAGCCGTCGTTGCTGAAGTAGCTCGGCAGCATGCCGTAGGCGAGCGCACGCTCCATGTAGCGCACGACCAGCTCGCGCGTGAAGATCTTGTAGTTCGTGTTCTGGAGGAGGCAGTACGGCTTGCGTCCGGCGACCGCCCGCCAGTAGATCATCTCCTCGTGTGACGAGGGGTTCCATTTTCCGCCCCGGTTCCAGTCAACTTCGGTTCCCGGCACATCCGCCCAAGGGACGATCAGCGAGGTCATCTTCGGCGTCGAGTTCGCCATCATGCGCCGCCCATAGGCGTCAAGCCGACGGCGAATCGACCGCACATACTCATAACTGACGAGGCCCCCGGAGATGCAGACGCGATTCGACGGGCCGCTCCAGCAGAGCGGCGTTTCCATCGCGGCAAAATGCGCACGGTCGTAGTCCGCCCCAATCGAGAAGCCCATCTCGGACGAGTCGATGTACTCGCCGTCGGCGCCCTTCGGATACGGCGCGCCGCCGTACATCTTCTCGAAGCGCGCCTCGGAGACCTTGATCTTGTAGTCGGTCACCTCGCCCTTGATGCCCGGCGCGGAGTTGAAGCTCCACATGATGCCGGACGGCGTCCAGGCCGTGGACTGGATGTGCCCGACGCGTCGCCCGAAAGCGTCCATCGCCGCGCTCGTCTGCCACGCCTGCGCCGCCGCATGCTTCGACCACGTGGCCGAGTCAACCGTCGGCTCTTCAGCGGCCAAGCGCGCAACCTCCGCGACGCATTCCGCGTAAGTTGGCAGGCCCCCGTCCTTCCCCTTCAGGTGCATCCACCACGAGGACGGCTCGGTGTACTTGAAGCAGTAGATGCCCTGGCCGTCATACCACGCGGCATGGTCTGTATCGCCCTCGACATAGGCGAAGTGGAAGTCCTCGTACTGCGGAATCTTCTCGACGCGCGAGAAGGCGTCCCAGAGCCCGATCTTCTCCATGCGATTCTCGACCGCCGACGGCTCCAGCCGCCCCCAAGCCTCCAGCGCGCCGCGAAAGCCGTCACGCGCCGCGAACGGGAACGTGACGAAGCCGACTTCCGCCGTGTTCTTCTCCGGCGCAAGCGCCACGTCAAAGGCGATATAGAGGAGACGCAGTTCGGGATTGAGCGTCACGCGGTAGACGGCCGGCGCCGCGAGATCGACGGCGAGGGCCTGTCCCCGTCCCGCGACGGAACAGGCGGCGAACGGCCAGAGCGAGAGCGCCTGCTGCCCGTAGGGGACATGGCACGTCACGCGCTGCTCGCCGTCTTTCGCCGTCACGGCGCAACTGTGGCGCGGATCGGCAAACCACATCAGCTCGCCCGCTTCCAGCGGAACGGCATAGAGGAGCGTCAGCGCGCGGTCCCCCGTCGACGACGGCACCTCCAGTCGGACGCGATGACGCACCGCCGTCCCCTCCCGCGTCTGCGTCTGCACGGCCTTCACCCCATGGCAGATTCCCGCGTCAAACGGGGCAAAGCCCGTGCCCGCCCCGACATCGCGCAAAAGAAGCGACGCCTGGTTCAGCCGCGCGTCAGACCGCACGAAAACGCCGTCAAGGCGCGAGCCGCCTTCGGGACGAATCACCTCAAGGGTGGGGCGGCGGAAGCGCACGACGCCCGCCGCGCCGCGAAAGAGCGTATAGACGGAGAGCCGCCGAATCGGCTTGTCATCCAGCGTCAGCGTCTGCCGCGTCCAGCCGGCGGACGAGTCAGCGCAGAACGGCGCCCGCAAGGCCCAGACCGTCGTGCCGTCCATGTAGTCGACGTCGGCGAAGAGCTCGAAGCGTCCGCCGCTCGGCGGCTTCTCGGCCCAGCCGTCGGCCGAAAACCGCACGGGCGCGGCAACCGCCTGATTCAGGGACAGCGACCAACCGAGTCCGCTTGCGCCCTTCGCGTCGGCGTTCGTGCAGACGGCGGCCTCGCCGTCGCGCACGAAGCCCGTCCCGAACGGCGTCGCCGTCGCCATCGACACGCGGTCGTCACGCTGCCACGCGCCCGTGCCGGAAAGGGCGAAGCCTTCGCTGCCCAGACAGGAGGTCAGAACGCCGACGACAGCTGCCGCGCCGACACAAGCCCTTCTCGAAATCCAAATCCGCTTCATGTTCTTCTTTCTTCTTTCGTTTATCTGATGATGACGGCGAGCCCCCTGTACGGCTTACACGACGCCTCGATCTCCGAAATCCCCACATAGGTGTTCTGCTGTTTGGTGCTGAACTCTATCCGAATGTCCGTCGCGTCGGAAACGAGAAACGCCCCATCTGCGCGCGCATACGTCGCCTGGTTGTTGGAAAGACGAACGTTTTCGTCCGGCCCAACGATGTTGGCGTTGGGCAAGGCAAACCAAGTCTTCCCCCCGACCGTCTTGACGAGCAGCGAATCGATTCGGACTTCAGACCTGCCCTTGTCCTTATGCGTCGTCGTGACGCGCACGTTCCGCAGACGCGTGCCATTGGGACTATCCGAAAGACGATAGCTGACAAAGCCCCCGCCATCCGCAATGCGCCTCTCCCAAGATTCTACCTCGAGGTCAATCTTTCCATCCGTAAACAGGTTCGTCTGCACACCCGCCGACCAAGTGCCGTCATACGAGAAATCCGTGGCCGTGCGACCCAACAGCGCATTCTCCTTCGCCGGCATCGGATTTTCCTCCGACAGCGGGCGGCACGTCCAGTTCGCCGTGCCGGCTTCCGTCGCCTCGACCACGGGGAAGGACGTTCCCGATCCCGACGCGAACACGACCTTCAGGTCGGTCACGTGGGGCACAAGCGGCTGACCTTCGGGATTCGCGTAGAAAGCCTCCTAGACCGAGACTCCGGCGGCATTCGTGGAAACGGCGGAGTCCGGTAGCGTGAACCACGCCTCGCCCGTCACGGCCGTCTTGACCTGCACGGAGCCAATCCGAATCGCCGAGCCGTCAGCCGCCGTTGACGTGACGCGCACGCTTCCCAGCGCGAGACCGCCGTCACGCAGAGCCGAATACGTGACCGACGTGGTGCCGTCCGTGTCGGACGAAACGGCGGGCTCCATGCCACGCAAAACATTGGCGGACGGCAACAGCGCACGCGCCGCCGTCTGCGGACGGCACGTCCAGGTGCCTGGCGCGCAGAACGCCGTCGCCTCGATCTCGCCAAAGCCTACGCCATCAGCCTGCTGCTTCTTGTCAAAGTCGAGCCGGATGGCCGTCACGCCCTCGGCAATCGGACGGCCGTCGGATTCAGCATAGACCGCCTGAAAGTTCGTGTCCCCCAGTTGCGGCTCTGGCCCGATGAAGCTTGAGTTTTCAAGTTCAATCCACCCTTCCTGTCCCACTTTCTGAACGCTCAGCTTGGCGATGCAAACCTGCGAACGGCCTTTGTCGGAATGCGTCGTCGTAAAGCGTACGGAAGCGAGCGCTACGCCCGCCGAATCGTCCGTCACCGAATAGCAGACATAGGCACCGCCGCTTCCGATGAACTCTTGGATCCAGCCATAGTTGTCAGCAATCTTGATGAAACCATCCGTAAACCGCTTTGCATAGTTTTCCGTAAAGGCTGTCGTACCATTGCTCGACGAGGCTGTCGGCATCCGTCCGCGCAACAGGTTGACTGACTTGGGCAGGGGATTCGACTCCGTCAGCCGCTGACAGCTCCATGAGCCAGCGAAGGCCGTTTCCGCGACAAAAGCGGTCGCGAGCGCCAGCAGACCAAGCGCAGACCGCCGAAGCGTGCTTTTCTTTGTGTTCTTTTTATTCATGGCACCCTTTCATTTGCTGATTTCACAAAAAGCCCTCAGTTCCAGACGTCACTCGGCAGACGTACGACGAGGGAGCGTCGGAAGGCGGGAAGTGTCGGACCCTGAGCCTTCACGCTCCGATCCTCCCACGGAAGGTAGCACGTCATCTCCCCGATTAGGGGCGACGGCAGCACTTCGCCCTCGACCAATTTTGCCTCATTCCCCTCGACCAGTTCGGACCTCCAGTCGCTCGCCTTGTCGCGGCACCAAAGAACGGTCGTCCTCTTGCCCCGAAGCCCGTAGATCCGCACGCGCCGCGTCTCGGTCTTGAAGGGGCGGAAATCCTCCGCGATCGGGTCCAGCCCCTCAATGGCTTTCGCAAAGCGCGCGTAGTGATGCCAAAGGCCGTTTGGCGCCACATAGCTATCCCAATGCCAGAACTGCCCGCAACCGGCGGAGCCGGCGAAAAACGGCGCGAAAAGCGCGTCGTGCAACAGCGTCCCCTCGCGGTCTTGCGCGTACAGGATCGAGGGGCCCGTATGGTTCGGCTTCACCGCGCCGACTTCGGCGAGAAGGACGGGCTTGCGCGGATTGCGGTCGCGGAGTTCCCGCACCGCATCGGCCGCGAGAACGTCCATCGGCCCGCGACAGACGTCTAACTCGCCACCGCAATCAAGATAGCGATGCACCTGCAGAAAGTCATTGCCTTCCATCGTGCAGAGATAGTCGTAGTAGTCGAAGATGTCCGGACCCGAAAAGCTGCCGAGGTTCTGTGTCGTCATCTGACGTGGGAACATCCGGCGCAAGTCACGCATCAAGCGATCGCTCCACGGCCCCACATCGTTGCGCCACGGGCCAATGCAGCCGATCTCATTCCACGGTTCCCAGGCGATGACGGCCGGCGAATCGCCAAGACCGAGACGGGCAAGCTCGCGCACCTTGCCCAGATAGATCTCATAGCATCGCTCACTGTGCAGAAACGCATGCATATCCGCGGCATAGGGCGCATAGAGCGAACGGTTGAAGAACGCGGCGTAAAGTCCCGTGCCCTCCTGTCCCTTCGGAAAGACCGTGCGAAAGCTCTCCAGCGTCAGTTTCAGCTTCAGCCCCAGTCGCTCGCACCGCCGTACGACACGCATCAGGGTCTCGACGGCCGTCGGGTCGAATTCGCCGGGCCTTTCCGGCATGATTTCAAAGAACGCATGGCCGAGCCAAAGGCGGACATAATTGCCGCCTGCCGCCGCGAAGCGGTCAAGCCAACCCTCGAATTCGGCGCGAAGCGCCTCAAGATCCGCACCCGTCGGGAGGCCGTCTTTTGTGCGGGAGAAACAGATGTTGAGACCAATCGGAATCCAGGCCTTCCCATCTGCACCCGCAAAATAGCGCGGCACGTCCGCCGAGACGTGTATACCGCCCGTCAGCGGCGCATTTTCCGCCGCCCGCACGGTCACGCCCGCACCAAGCGCAAAGGCGACGGCAAGGCCGACCAAAAGCCGCGACACCAAGATTTTCGTTTTCATGGACGAGACTCCCTTTCGTTATCCTTTCACGAACCAAGAACCCCGCAGAATCAAGCGAGGGAAACACACAACATGACCTTTATGGACTTTACCCGTTTTTTTCATTGTTGAAAATCCAGCCCTCCGGCACCGCCTTCGCACCCGCGAAAAGCTACACCTTCAAGCGGTGAAGATTGTAGCATACTGCTGACACGAAAAGCAAGCGGAAATTTAGATATTTTTATAATTTGCACAAATTACCCCCCCGCTATTTATGAGCATATAACGAGGTCGATTTTCGGGTGCGTTTTTGGCATCAGATGCCGCGACGAGGGAATGTCGCGCTACCCATCGCCGTCCGCGAAGGCGAATTCGAGCTGCGGGGAAGGTTTCAGCAGCACCTTCTTCAAGTCGAGTTTCGCGCTCCACTTCCCGAAGCGCGTGAAGAGCTTCTGGATTCCGTCCGCGAGCGCGTAGTAGAAGAACTCGGGCGCACCGTAGATGCGCTTGGCCGTCTCGACGATGTGGGTGCGCAGCACTTCGCGACGCTCGGACTTTCCGATCCACACCATCACGAAGTACGCGACCGCGAGGACAAGCGCGGCGAGGTTCCTGAGGCGCGCGAGCGTGAGAGTGCGCATGTCCTCGACCTGATACGACTGCTTCACGAAGCGTATCGTCTCCTCGACGCGCCACCGCGTGAGGTAGCCCTGGACGACGCGCCAGACGTCCTCCTTCGATCCGTCGCCCTGCAGCGTCGTGAGGATGAGCATCGCGCACTGCCCGAAGCCGCGCACCACAACAAGCCGCAGGTCCTTCTCGTGCATGCCGGGAAAGTCGGGGTTTTCGGGAAGACGCACCGGCATCGCGCCGTAGTGGATCGTCGTGTCCTTTTCCTCGCCGTTCGCGTTGAACGCAACAACCGACGTGTGGGGCGTATGACACTTCGCTGCGAGGACGAGGATGTGCTGGCGCACGCCCTCGTACATGAGATAGCGATTCTGCATCATGCGCACGATGAAGTCAAGCCCATTGGAGATGAAGTAGCGGAAGATCTCGTTGCGGTCTCCGCCGCGGTCGTAGACGTAGATGCCCTTGTTGCCGACCTCCGCGCGAATCGAGTCGATGATGGCCTCGATCTCCGCATTCTCGCCCTTGTACTCGGGATCCTCCGTCGACCAGAGCCGGAACTGGAGTGGGACGACGCCGCGACGCCTGCCGGGCTCGCAGGCGACCGCCATGCAGCCCCAGTAGCCGAGGTTGTCGCCGACCCTGCCCTTGGATCCGTCCCACACCTTCGCGAGGAACTGCATCTTTTTCGCGTAGGGCTTCTGCACGTCGGACGGGTCGATGATGATCAGCGTCGACTTGCGGACGAACTTCCTCGCATGTTCCATCACCGCCTCGTGGATGTGCTTCCAGAGGTCCTTGAAGGCGAGGTGGTGGCTGAGCCGCATCTCGATCTTCGACTGCTTGATGTTTTCGTCTATTTCCGCCGCGATCCTGTTCAGAATGACCGATTTCGTGATCTGGATGCCGTACAGCATCTGCCTTAGGAACTTGAGTCGCGGCTTCGAAAAACGGGTGTAGAATACACCCAAAA
>CADAKF010000056.1 GCA_902788415.1 uncultured bacterium | reverse complement strand
GGCCCTCAAGATCATCGATCCGTCTAAGACCTCGGCTTCCTTATGAACGCGGTTCCGTACTTTTGCTCAGATGCTCAGATGCCGAGGTCGGTCAAGACCTCGATAGCGGTCTTGACCGACCGAGTACGCCAAAGGCACTGATTTTACAATTAATGTAAAATCCGCCAGGCCAAGGATTACATTCTATTTCCAAAAAGCGCACCCCCAGACCATCAGTACAACGGTTTGATGCGATTGGCACAGTCCTTGCTATTAGAAAAGGCCGGAGACATCAAAACAAAGGAATCACCTGAATGAGCAGCACATACGATGAACTTGAACTTCTGCCGAAAGTCGTGCCTTCGGCTCGTCATGCAAATCGTACCCTTTGCTGCGACGAACTTGAACTTCTGCCGAAAGTCGTGCCTTCGGCTCGTCATGCAAATCGTACCCTTTGCTGCGACATCACCGCTGCGGACCATGAAACTGGGAAGAAGCTTTCTCAGACCATGAAGGAAGTCTATGGTGACGCAACGCTACCAAACGACAAGATTGTCATCCACTTCAGAGGAGCGGCCGGTGACGGGTTTGGCACCGGGCTCGGACCTGGAATCACTTTCGTCGCAGATAAAATCGGCGCAAACGGCTGTGCGGACATGAATGGCGGAAGAGCCCTTATTCTTTCGCTCCCTAGAGAGGGGTTCTGCCACGGTCTCAAAAACGGGAATGTGTTTGTCTATTCCAAGGGCATGGACATTCCACTCGCCTCCGGCGCCTATACCGTCGGGAAACCGAATGCCTCCGAGAGAGCCGAAATCAGATCGCTTGTTGAAGAGCACCAACTGCTCACGCACTCAAAGGAGTCAGGCGCCATCCTATCTGACTGGAATGAATCCGACTGTGGATTCGTCCGTGTCTCAGCGACCGTTTAATCTACCTCATCGAATAACAAAGTCCACAAGGATAAAAATGAACAACTACGTTGAAACCGTATTAACCGATCTCAAGTCGAAGAACGCCGACCAGCCTGAGTTTCTCCAGGCCGCCGAGGAAGTCCTCAGCACGCTCGGGCCCGTCATCGAAGCCCATCCCGAATACCGCGAAAACGCCGTTCTCGAGCGACTGGTGGAACCGGAACGGATCATCATGTTCCGTGTTCCGTGGATGGACGATACCGGCGTCATCCGCATCAACCGCGGCTATCGCGTGCAGTTCAACTCCGCAATCGGGCCCTACAAAGGGGGACTGCGCTTCGATCCGACGGTCAATCTCTCGGTTCTGAAGTTTCTCGGCTTCGAGCAGATTTTCAAGAACTCGCTCACCACTCTTCCGCTCGGCGGCGGCAAAGGCGGCTCGGACTTCAATCCCAAGCAGAGTCCGCACACTCCCGGCAAGCGATGCAGCGACCGAGAGGTGATGCGCTTCTGCCAGAGCTTCATGACCGAGCTCTACCGCCATGTCGGTCCGAACACCGATGTCCCCGCCGGCGACATGAACGTTGGCGGACGCGAGATCGGCTACCTCTTCGGGCAGTACCGCAAGATCACGAACGAGTGGAATGGCGTCCTCACCGGCAAAGCCCTGTCGTTCGGCGGTTCGCTGATCCGTCCTGAGGCGACTGGCTACGGCTGCGTCTACTTCGCCGAGAACATGCTCAAGACCAAGAAAGACAACTTCGAAGGCAAGGCGTGTGTGATCTCCGGCTCGGGCAATGTTGCCTCCTACGCCGCCAAGAAGCTCATCAAGCTCGGTGCCAAGGTCATAACGCTTTCGGACCGCTCCGGCGCACTCTATGTTGAGAACGGTCTCACCATCGCCGATCTCAAGAAGATCATCAATCTCAAGGAGGTCCGCCGTGGGGAACTCTCCGAAATCGCGCCCGAAATCGATGGTGCAAAGTTCTTTGCAGGAGCCAAGGTCTGGCAGATTGCGAAAACGATCGACTGCGCCTTTCCCTGCGCCCGTCAGAACGAGCTCGACGGCGAGGACGCAGCCTACCTGCTCAAGCACGGATGCGCGCTCGTCGCCGAAGGAGCCAATATGCCGTCCACTCCGGAGGCGGTTGCGGCATTCCTGAAGGCCGGCATTCTCTACGCACCAGGAAAAGCCGCGAACGCCGGCGGTGTCGCCACGTCAGGCCTTGAAATGTCGCAAAACGCCGAACGGCTCTACTGGGCCGCAAAGACAGTCGATGACAAGCTCCGCGAAATCATGGCCTCCATCCACGACAACGCCTTCGAGGCCGCTGCCAAATATGGCCATAAGGGCAATTATGTTATGGGCGCGAACATCGCCGGCTTCGCCAAGGTTGCCGATGCCATGGTCGCCCAAGGCATCTGACACGACTTTAGACCATTTGCGGCACCGGGGTGTTTTTACGTACTTGTTGAGCCCCGGTGCCGCTTCTTTCTCAACCTTCCCACAAAAATGCACTCGACAAACGACAGAGCCCTGAAGCGCTTCCAGCACCTCCATTCGGCGGGATGTGGTTGACTATCTGCCAGAGGATAAGGTATACTGTCTTGGTTGCTTTTGGCGGCGTAACCCTGTAGGTTACAGGATTACGCCGCCAGATGCAACGCTAAAACTTCCATCCCTTTGCGAACGCAGTGAGCGAATGGGATGCTAATGGACAAACGCATGAACAGAATCATCCGAAAAACGCAGCTTTCTGAAAATGTCTTCCGCATGGAGGTCGAAGCTCCACTCATCGCCCGCAACCGCAAGGCCGGACAGTTTGTCATCGTGATGGTCGACGAAAAGTTCGGCGAACGCATCCCGTTGACCATTGCAGATGCCGATCCCGACAGCGGATCCATCACCCTTATTTTCCAGACCGTGGGCGCC
Source organism: uncultured bacterium (assembly GCA_902788415.1). Classification (GTDB taxonomy): domain Bacteria; phylum Verrucomicrobiota; class Kiritimatiellia; order RFP12; family UBA1067; genus UBA1067. Next base: position 6,710 of record CADAKF010000056.1, on the reverse strand, counting down.
ACGACCATGAAACTCGCCCGCTATGAGGTCGGCGATGTCCTGCCTGCCGTGCTCGGCCCCCTCGGAAAGCCCACGCGTGTCAACGGCCCCGGCCGCCATATCGTCTGCGTCGGGGGCGGCATCGGCGTGGCGCCAATGCACCCGATTGCCCAGGCCCATAAGGAAGCCGGCAACGACGTCACCATCATCATGGGGGCGCGCACGAAGGAGCTTTTCGTGATGGAGGAGGAAATGCGAGCGATCGCAGGTGATAAGCTGATCCTCATGACGGACGACGGCTCGCGCGGGCGCAAGGGACTCGTCACCGAACCGCTGAAAGAGCTCTGCGAAAGCGGCGCGGTGGACGAAGTGATCGCAATCGGACCACCCATAATGATGAAGTTCTGCGCCAAGACGACTGAACCATTCGGCGTAACAACGACGGTCTCCCTCAATACTGTCATGATCGACGGCACGGGAATGTGCGGGGGTTGCCGAGTCTCCGTAGGGGGCGAAACCAAGTTCGTTTGCGTCGACGGACCCGAGTTCGACGGGCACAAGGTCGATTGGGATCAGATGCTGAAGCGCATGAACATCTTCAAGCCCCAGGAGGTCTGGGCGAAAGAACACGTCTGCAACATGCTCAAGACCGCGGAAAACAAAAAGTAAGGTGATGCGATGACTGCAAAAGAGAAAATGGCGATTCCGGCGCAGACGATGCCCGAACAGGACCCCGTGATCCGGGCCCGCAACATGAACGAAGTCGCGCTCGGCTATTCCGCCGAACAGGCGAAATGCGAGGCGAGCCGCTGTCTGCAGTGTCCGACCAAGCCCTGCATGCGTGGCTGCCCGGTCGCGATCGACATCCCCGCTTTCCTCAAAAAGGCCGCGACAGGCGATTTTGCCGGCGCGCTCGAGATCATCAGGAAGACTTCGCTGTTGCCCGCGGTGTGCGGACGCGTCTGCCCGCAGGAGAAGCAGTGCCAGAAGTTCTGCACGATGGGCAAGCTCCTCAAGGACGTCGAGAAATCCGTCGCGATCGGACGCGTCGAACGCTTCTGCGCCGATTTCGCCGCGGCGAACGGCATCAGCCCGACGCCCGCTCCGGCCGCAAGGAGCGGCAAGCGCGTCGCGGTGATCGGCACCGGTCCCGCTTCGATCACCTGCGCCGCAGAGTGCGCCAGAAACGGTCATGACGTCACGATGTTCGAGGCATTCCACAAATGCGGTGGCGTCCTGGTCTACGGCATCCCCGAATTCAGGCTCCCGAAGTCAATTGTACAGCGCGAAATCGACGGACTCAAACAGCTTGGCGTGAAAATCGAGACAAACGTCTGCATCGGCAGAACGCTTAAGATCGCCGATCTTCTCCAGAACGGGTTCGACGCGGTGTTCATCGGCACCGGCGCTGGGCTGCCGAAGTTCATGAACATCGAAGGAGAGAACCTCGTCGGTGTCTTCAGCGCCAACGAGTACCTGACACGCGCGAATCTCATGAGGGCCTACGACGAGGGGCACGCCGATACGCCGTTCTGGCACGGCAAGCGGGTCGCGGTCTTGGGCGGCGGCAATGTCGCGATGGATGCAAGTCGAATGGCTCTCCGCCTCGGAGCGGAAGAAGTCTATCTCATCTATCGTCGTTCGCTCGCCGAGATGCCCGCAAGGCGAGAGGAAATCCATCATGCGAAGGAAGAGGGTGTCAAATTTCTCTTGCTCCAAAACGCCAAAAGGATCCTGGGGAACACCGAAGGACGCGTCATCGGACTGGAATGCATCAGGTATGAACTCGGCGAACCGGACAAGTCCGGTCGACGCTCCCCAATCGCCGTTCCAGGCAGCGAATTCACATTGGATGTCGACACAGTTGTTGTCGCCGTCGGGAACTCGTCCAATCCGCTTATCCCCGCCACGACCGAAGGGCTTGAGACCAATGCTCATGGCAACATCCTCGTCAATAGCGAGACCAACATGACCTCGATTCCCGGCGTTTTCGCCGGAGGCGACATCGTGCTCGGCGCCGCCACGGTGATTCTCGCGATGGGCGAAGGACGCCGCGCCGCCGCCGGTATCAATGCCTACCTCACCAGCGGTAAGTGACGGCGAGAGAACCCGAAAAGCCGAACGACGTCACCAAAACTCCCGCTCGTAAACCACCCGGCATCAATCTGTCGTCATTCCCACTCGATTGTGGCCGGAGGCTTGGAGGAAATGTCGTAGACGACGCGGTTTATGCCGCGCACCTCGTTGATTATGCGATTGGATATTGTCGCCAGTGTCTCGTACGGAAGGCGCGTCCAGTCCGCCGTCATCGCATCGATCGAATCGACAGAACGGATTGCGCAGGTGTATTCGTACGTGCGTTGATCGCCCATCACACCGACGGACCTGACCGGCAGCAGCACGGCAAACGTCTGCCAGATCGCCTTGTAATCGGGCAGTTTCCTCACCTCTTCCTGGACGCGGAGGTCGGCCTGTTGGAGGAGCTTCACCTTCTCCTCTGTGACTTCGCCGAGAATGCGGACGCCGAGACCGGGGCCGGGAAACGGCTGACGGTCCAGAAGTTCGTCCGCCATGCCGAGAACCCGGCCGACCGCACGCACCTCGTCCTTGAAGAGGTCGCGCAGGGGTTCGACAAGCTCGAACTTAAGGTCCGGCGGCAGACCGCCCACGTTGTGATGCGACTTGATCGTCTGGGACGGTCCCTTCACCGCGTGCGAACTTTCGATGACATCGGGGTAGATTGTACCCTGGCCAAGAAAGCGGCAGTGCTTGAAGCGCCGCGCCTCGTCCGCGAAGACGTCAATGAAGGTCTTGCCGATCGCCTTGCGCTTCGCCTCGGGCTCTGAAAGTCCCTTCAGCGCATCGTAGAACTTCTGCGCGGCACGGGCAACCGTCAAATCGAGTCCGAGGTTCTTGCCGAACATCTCCTCGACCTGCTCGGCCTCGCGGTAGCGGAGCAGTCCGTTGTCGACGAAGATGCAGTGCAACCGACGGCCGATCGCTTTGCTGAGGAGAACCGCCGCCACCGAGCTATCGACGCCGCCGGACAGCCCGAGGACGACCTCGTCGTCGCCGACCTGCGCCCTGAGCTTTGCGACCGTGTCATCGATCCAGGTTGTCAGCTGCCAATCGGCCTTCGCACCGCAAACGAGGAAGATGAAGTTGGCGAGAATCTGCTTGCCATTCTCCGTATGCACCACCTCCGGGTGAAACTGAATGCCGTAGAAGCGCTTTTCCTCATGACGAATCGCCGCATAGGGACAGTTTGCCGAAGTCGCGGAGACCTTGAAACCGTCCGGAATCGCCGACACGCGGTCACCGTGGCTCATCCAGACCACGAACTTGTCCGGCAACCCTTTGAAGAGTTCGTTGCCCGGCTCGACGGTCATCTCAGTCTTGCCGTACTCACGCTTCTCGCCCGGCTGCACCTTGCCGCCCAGTTCCTGGCTCATGAGCTGCATGCCATAGCAGACGCCCAGTACCGGAATCCCGAGTTCGAAAATGCCGCGATCAATGTCCGGCGCGCCTTCTTCGAAGACGCTGTTCGGTCCCCCAGAAAGAATAATACCCTTGGGCGCATACTCACGCACGCGCGCGGCGGTTATGTCGAAAGGCACGATCTCGGAGTAGACGTGCTGTTCGCGGATCCTCCGCGCGATCAGCTGCGTGTACTGAGAACCATAGTCGAGAATAATGATCTTATCCATAAGGAAGGGTTTTGAGAGTTTGCATTTACCAAGACATGCGGGTCGGGATGCCGGCGGAACGCATGGCCGACTTGATGTCCGCGATCGTATAATCCCCCGTGTGGATCATGCCCGCGACGATCGCCGCATCCGCATGCGCATCGTTGAAAACCGTGACGAAATGTTCGGGGTTCCCGGCACCGCCGGAGGCGACAACCGGCACGGACACCGCATCGGCGATAAGCTTGGTTATCTCCAGCTCGAAACCGCCGCGGGTCCCGTCCGCATCGACGGAATTGACCACGATTTCGCCGGCGCCGAGATCCACCGCGCGTTTCGCCCACTCGACCGCATCCATTCCCGTCAGCTCGCGGAAGCCGCAGGTCGTAATCTCATAACCCGACGGGCATTTGCCGCTCTTGACCGGATCCATCCCCAGAACAACGCATTGCGCCCCGAACGCCTTCGCGCCCTCGGCGATGACGACGGGATTGCGCACCGCCAGCGAATTCACCGACACCTTCTCGGCGCCGGCGAGAATCACTCTTTCCATATCGGCGAGCGAACTGATTCCGCCTCCGACCGCGAACGGTATCCGGACCGCCCGCGCCACGGCCTCGACCATGCCGATGTCGATCGGCCGGTGCTCCGCCGACGCCGTGATGTCATAGAACACAAGTTCATCAGCGCCGCCCTCAGAATACCGAATCGCCATCTCGATCGGATCCCCGAGATCGATATTGTTCTTGAACTTGACGCCCTTCGTCACGCGCCCCTTGATGACGTCGAGGCAGGGGATGATACGCTTGGTCAACATGCAAGCCACTCCTTCAGAAGCGCGAGCCCGACACGACCGGATTTTTCCGGATGGAACTGACAGGCCCACAGCCTGCCGCGTTTCACCATCGCCGTGAACTCAACGCCCGCATATTCACTCACGCCTACAGTCTCCGGAACGATCTCCGCATAGTAGGAATGCACGAAATAGAACTCCTTCATCTGTCCATCATTCCCCGTCGCCTTTTCGTGGACCTGATTCCAGCCTATTTCCGGAATCTTGAACCCCGCCCTGTCCGGGAAACGACGGACCCGTCCCTTGAAGACGCCGAGCGTGTCGACGCCTCCGTCCTCTTCGGAATGCTCGAAAAGAATCTGCATGCCGAGACAGATGCCGAGAAACGGACGGCCCGAAAGCGCGGCAGAACGGACCGAGTCGATCAGTCCTGTCCTCTTCAGGTTCTCCATCGCGCTCTTCGCCGCGCCGACCCCGGGAAAGACGACACGGTCGGCGGCGGAGATGACTGCGGGATCATCCGTCACTGCCGCCGCCTCGCCAATCGCCGCGAACGCCAGCCGTACGCTCGTGAGATTCCCCGCCCGGTAGTCAACTATCGCCGTCATCGCACGATCCCCGCCTTCCTGAGCTTGTAGCACATCATCCGCGGCGAGACCCCGAGCTCTCGCCCTGCCGCACTTTGATTCCCGTTGTGGCGCTTCAGGCAATCCTCGAGCACCTTGCGCTCGAACATCATCATCTGCTCCTCCAGTGTCCGCGAACCGCCTGTCGCCGTCTCAAACGGGTTCTCTTCCATTTCCTCCTTCTGCAGCGTCGACGGCAGATCGTAGCTGTGAATGCAGTCCGTCTTTGCCATCAGCACCGCCCGCTCGATGCAGTTCTCGAGCTCGCGGATGTTTCCCGGCCACTGGTACGTCTGCAGGAGATTCAGCGCCGGGGCGGAAATCGACGTCACCTGCTTGCCGTACTTGACGCGCATCTTGGAAAGGAAATGCTGCGCAAGCAGCAGTATGTCGTCGGGGCGCTCCGCGAGGTCCGGCAGCGTGATCGGAAATACCGAAAGCCGGTAATAGAGGTCCTCGCGGAACAATTTCTTCTCCATCAGCTCCTCGAGATTGCGGCTTGTGGCGGCGATGAATCTCACGTCGCTCGTGAGTTCCTCATTGGACCCGACGCGGCTGAAGGTCCGTTCTTGCAGAAAACGAAGCAGCTTCACCTGCACCGGAATCGTGAGATCCCCGATTTCATCAAGGAAGAGCGTACCGCCGTTCGCTGCTTCAGCCCGTCCGATGCGGCGCTCGCGAGCGTCGGTGAACGCGCCCTTCTCGTGCCCGAACAGTTCCGACTCCACCAGTGCCTCCGGAAGCGCCGCGCAGTTAAGTATCACGAACGGCTTGTTCCTGCGCCCGGAAAGCGACTGGATCGCCTTGGCGACCAGCTCCTTGCCGGTTCCGCTCGCGCCGCGTATCAGTACCGTCGCTTCACTCGGAGCGACCTGACGGATCTGCTCATAGACGACCTTCATGCCTGGAGAATTGCCGACGATACGCCCGGGATTTTCAACGATGATGTCCCGAAGGCGTGCATTTTCCGCCTTGAGTGCAGCCTGCTCCTCGCACTCCTCCCGGAAGACGCTGGCCGCTTCAGCGCAGAGATTGGCGATGATCTCCAAGAACGCGACATCGCGCACCAGCGACCCTGTATCGCCGGTCATCTCGCGGTCGACCGACAGCGTGCCAATAACCTGTCCGCGGTGAATGAGCGGCACACAGACGAACGACAGCGGCTCATTCACATTGCGCGTACGCGTGCGATTAAGGAATCGCGGGTCCTTGCGCACGTCCAGAACAACCTCAGCCCTGCCCTTCTTGGCCACAAGTCCGGTTATTCCCTCTCCGATGTGATAGCGGCCGAGCACCCGTTCCTCGGCGTTAAGCTTACGGGCGGAGGCTTCGATGCGCAGTTCATCGCCTTCAAGGAGCGTGAACGTTCCGCGCAGCATCCCCATTGACCTCTCGAGGATGACGATAACTTCCTCCAAAAGCTTGCGGACATCGCGTTCCCTGGCGACCGCAGAGGCGATTTCCTTCAAAATCGATATTTCCGGTGAGAGCTCAAACTTCATATCAGAGATTATAGCAAATTCCGTGCCAAACCTCAGTATTGAATTTCAAAAGATGTAACTATTACATTCAATGAAAAATCAAACTAGATGATTTTACATTATATTTCCAGGAAAAACGTATGAC
>CADAKF010000055.1 GCA_902788415.1 uncultured bacterium | reverse complement strand
AGGGAGTTGAGGTCTTCCTGCTTGACTTCGACGAAGCGCGTCTCGATCTCGATGAGCTTCGGCTGCGAGCCCATCTCCTGCAGAACCTTCTCGAATTCGGCGAGGTTCTCGCGCGTGTTCCGGACGTAGAGCTTACCCAGGGTCTTGATGTACATGATCGAGGAGCCCTCGGGCCACTTGACGCCCATCTGCTCGAAAAAGCCCTTCCAGTCCTTCTCCTGGTTCTCCTCGCCGTCGTCCTGCTTGCGGCTGTTGCCGCCGCCGAAGCCCTGCGAACGCATCGTCTTCACATCGTCAGACGCCGCCGTCATGCGCTCGAGGAACGCGTCAAGGACGTCGTACTTGCGCGAGAGGAGCTCGGCCGTCGACATGTCCTTCTGCATGACCATCACGACCGGGCCGCGCACGATGAACTTGTAGTCGACCGAGTCGCAGACGAGCTTCAACGCCTCGTAGAACGTGATGTCGCTCGCTGTGATCGTCGGAATCGGCGGCAACCCGTTGCCGGACGACTCGGCGGTGTCGCCGTTGCTCGAGAAGTCATCGAAAGACTCCTCGTCGGACGACTGCTGCTTGATTGCGCCCGTCGGCGTCTTCAAGACAAAGTTGAACCCACGCTTCTCGACCGGGATGTCGGGACGGTCATAGTCCTTCGAGGCCGTGCGGAAGAAGTCCACCGCCTCGATGATTGTCGCCGGCGGCTTGAAGGAGATCGTCGGCAGGCGCATCTCTTTCATGCGACGCTCGATGTCCTGCTCCTGCGTCCGCTCAGGATCCTCGCCCGTCTGCTTCTTAATTGTCTCGGACGCCGTCTCCTTGAGCTGTGCCGCGTTGACCGCGTAGACCGGACGCCACTTCTCGTCGACGTCGGCGATCAGGCCGTCGCGGGCCGCAATGCGCTCCTGCGCGAGGATGACCTTGCGCTTCTTCTGGATCGCCTCGCGGATGCGGATCGCATCGCGGTTGTACGGATCTTCCACAAGCACGATCTCGCACTCGTCGAGCGCATGCTGCATATCCTTCACCGCCAGGTACTGGCGGGCGCGGCGGAGATGCCTGCGGATCTGCTCGCGGCTCTTCTTGTAGTCCTCGTCGTTCAGGCGGTGCGTGATGTCCGCGAGGTCCGTCCTCTCCCCCGCGGACTCGTCCTGGGTGTTCCAGCGCTCCAGGACGCGACGCGCCTTCGGATGACGCATGTCGATCGCGCGCTCAATGAACTTGACCGCACGGTCGCGCCGGCCGAGATCATATTCCTGCAGGGCCGCGCGGTAAAGACCCTCGGCGACGCCCTGATCGCACTCCTTGCGAAGAGCCTTGGACGCGGGCCTGTCGTTCAGGAGCTTGAGCGCCAGACCGTAGTGACGGACGGCTTCACCGTATTCCGCGTCGGACATGCTCTGCCGCGCCGTGGCGATTTCGCGACGCGCCTGGACGTCCAACGCCTCGCGGCGCAACTTCTCCGTCTGACGGAGATTCTCGAGAAGCTCGGCGTCAGGTTTGGCCGAAGCAGCCGCCGCAACGGCTGCAGGTGCCATCGGCTTCGCGGACTCATCGGCCGCCTCCGCATTCTTTTCGGCCTTGGCAATGCCCTCGGCCGTCTTTGCCGGCGCCACGGCCGGCGCCACGCTCTTGCCTTCGATCTCGTCGGCCAGCTCGTCAAAAAACGACTTTTTCTCAGCGACAACAGAAGCTTCATCCTCCGACGAGGTCTCAACGGCAGGAGCAGCCTTGGCAACAGCCTCTTCGACCTTTTCCTCTACGGGCGCAGGTTCCTCCTCTGCGGCAGGAGCCACCTCGGCAACAGCCTCTTCGGCCTTTTCCTCAACGGGCGCAGGTTCCTCTGGCTCCTCTTCCACCTCTTCGGCAGCAACTGGAGCGTCCTCAGCCGCCGTCTCGGGAATGGCATCCTCTTCGGCGGCAACTTCCTTTACGGCTTCCTCGGCCTTCTGTTCGACCGGCGTCTCGGTTGTCGTCGATTCAAGATCGGCCAAAAGGTCATCAAGGTCGTCCTGCGCCAAAACGGACAATGACGCGACGGTTGCAAAAACCGTCACGCCCCAGGAGACAAAGTTCCTCGCGTTCTTCATATCGGATACCTTTTCCTTCAATTTAAGTGACATTATACTATATCTTTTTTCAAGGTTCAAGGGTGCGTTTCTTTCCGGTGAGCACATTCTCGACCGTCACAGCCGCACCTTTGGCCGTCGCCTTGATCTCGATCACCCGATACTTCGTTCCGCTCAGGACGATTTCGGCGCCCGGCGTCACGTCAAAGTTCTTCGTTCCCTTGCGTGCATAGACGAGCGTCGCCTGCACGTCGACCGGCGCAAGCTTGTCCTTCTTGCTCGCCGCAACGACCAGCCTCAGCTTCTTGCCGTCCGACTTGCGTTCGACAACAACCTCCGAGACGTCGACCTCCTTCTTGTTGACGCTACCCTTGATCGCACGCTTCTCGGACTTGGGCTCGTAGGACTTGAGGACGATTCCGCTCGCACCGATCTCCTCGCCGATGACGGCCGTCAGCTTGCGCCCGAGCCGGCCATAGTCGTCCTTCTGCTTCGGATCAAAGAACTCGCAGCGCCAGCCGTTCGGAATCTTGTTCGCCGCCACAAAGAGGAACGGCATGTACGTCTGCTTGAGCGGCAGAACAACCGAGAGCGAATCAAGATAGTCCGGATGATCATTCCTGTCCGTCGGATCGGTCCCGGCCGCGAACTCCTCCGCATTCGTGAACTCGTCGCCGTCCGCATCGGCATCCGCGTCCGTCGGGTCGTTGACGTTGAGGCCGTAACGCTTCTCCCAGGCGTCCGGAAGCCCGTCGCCGTCCGAATCGAGGACGACCTTCGGCGCCGCCTTCTGCTCAGCGCCGCAGAATGGGCACTTCGGCACGCGCACGGGATCGCCGACGATCGCCTTGCCGCACGTGCAGAGGATGCGCCGCTCACTCGCAAGGAAGCTTTCGGACTTCTCGGCGATCTCCGACAGGGTCTGCGGACTGCGCGTCAGCTTTATCGCGCGCTGGAAAGGCGTCATGTCGAGCGTCTCGACGCCCGTCTTCGCGGGCTTCATCCGCTCCACGTTCCGCACGGTCTCGGCCGCCGCCTCGTCCGCATCCGTCCCTGCGGACGTCATGTAGAACGCAACGCCGCCAAGAAGTGCGAGAATGCCGACCGCGAGCGCCACCCAGTCATAGTGCGCCGCAAAAAAGCCCTTGCTGCCCTGACGTGAAATCATTTCTGCTCCTCCTTCTTCTCTTCCGCCAGCGAACCGAAGTCCGTCACGGTCACGGTCATCCGAACGGAAATCGAATCGTCCGCCGCAGGATCCACGATGACGCCGCCTTTCTTGGCTGCTGCGTCCTTTTCGGCAGTCGGCGTCTCGACCGCGGTGCGCGCACGGCGCGCACGGCGTCCGGGCCGCGCAGCCGATTCCTTCTTCTCCTCGCCGCCGAGGGCTTCTGAAATCCCGTCCATCGCCCGCGCGAAGGTGAACGAATCGACCGTGACGAACCGCTCGCTCGTGACAAGCGCGTTCACGACCTTGCCGAACGCCGTCGGCTTCGCGTCAAAGGCGAAAACATAGGTGTGAGAGGTTTGAGAAGCGTGGGGGGGGTGAGAGACTTGAGAGGTTTTGCCGCGATTCGAGCGCGGCGCTTCGTTCTTCGGCTCTTCCTTGGGCTGGACGAACTGGATGTCCGTCAGCTCGCGGACGCCGTTCTGCGAGAGGATTTCGACGACGGTCGCAACGTCATCCCACTGGCGCTGAAGGTCGGGAAGCTTCGCCGGGTCCGGCATCTTCCCCTCGACGACATAGTCCTTGAACGGACCGAAGGCGAAGTCCGGCTTCGTGAACTTGCCGGCAACGCCGCCCGGAAGCTCCGAAAGGCGCTTCGCGTCCGCCACGATGAACGCCTTGAAGGAGGGCGGAGTCGTCGCCTCGTAAATACGGTCGCCACGCGTCGCGAGCCTGATCGCCTCGGCACGCCATTCGACGAGGACATTCCGGTTCGATTCGAGCGCTGCGACCGACGCCGCGCAAGGATAGACCTTCGCCCGCGTCAGCGCCTGGGCTTTCGAGACAACCGTCTCGAGACCGTCCGTCATCCCCTCCTCGTCGCCTTCAAGTGCCTTCGTCTTGTCCGAGAACGCCATCCAGGTGAAAAACCCAATGACCAGGACGCCGAGGCCGATGGCCCCGCCCGTTCCCACCAGAATCATTTTCGTCTTGTCCATAAATCCTTCCTCGCTAACAGCTAACCGCTAATCGCTAACAGCCAACCGCTCAATTGAACCTCACTTCGATCGTCATCTGCTCGACCTGCCCGCCCTTGCCGATTGTCGACATGGAGGAGATCTTGACCGAATTCTTCACGACGGCCGCCTTCGCCTTGAGCTTCTCGACGACGCGTTCGCCCGCCGTCTTGCCGCCTTCCGCCTTGACGCGGTCCGTCCAGGAGCGGACGACGATGCGTCCGTCCTCCCACTTCTCGACCCACATGCCAGGCAGAAGCGATTCGCGCACGGCTATCAGGCGCCGAACGGCCGCCGAGCGGCTCTCCAGCTTCCGGGCGATCTCCTCGGCCGCCGCCTTCGCCTCCCCGAGCTTCTTGTCCGCCGCCTTGACGCGCTTGTCAAACGAGTCGAGCTGCGAGGCCTTCGCCTCGACCGCATCGCGCTGCGCGACGATGACGGACGTCTCATGCCGGACGCCGAGCATCACGCCGACAAGTCCGAACGCCAGGGCGACGCCCGCGGCGGCGATGAACGGGATCTTCGCCTTTTCGGCCCGCGCCTCCACGAGCGACGGCGGCATCAGGTTGACAGCGAAGCGCGCCGTCGAGAAACGAAACGCCAGGCCCACCGTCGCCGCAATCAGCGCGCCATCCGCCTCCAGCGCCGCGGCGTCGACTTTCGGACCGATCCCGATTGCCTCAAACGGATTCAGGAACTCGACTTCGATGCCGAGCGATTCCGCGAAAAACTGGTCGATCTGCGGCAACAGCGCCGTGCCGCCCGTCAGGTAGAGCTTGACCGGCGCAGATCCGCCCTGCTGAGACCGGTAGAAGTTGATGGAGCGGGAGATTTCCGCGTTGAGCCGGCCCATCACGGCCCGGCAGGCCTTCGAGGCGCGGTCCGCGACCTCGTCCTCGTCCTCCGTGACGCCGCTCGCCGCCACATAGGCCTTCTCGAACTTAACCCCCTCGGCCTCGTCCGACGTGCAGCCGAGCGCTGCGGCGATTTCCTTCGTCACGGCGTTGCCCGCGACGGGAATGGACCGGTTGTAGATGCGCTCGCCCTCGGCAATCACCAGCGACGTCGTCTTCGCGCCGATGTCAAGAAGAACAACGCAACCCTCGTCCGGACGCGCCGCAGTGAGCGCGTTCACGAGACACAGCGGTGCGACGTCGACGATCTCCGGAGTGAAGCCGACGGATGCGACGGCCGCCGTAATCGCCTCGACCTGGTCAATCTTCGCCGCGGCGATCAGAACCGACTTGTCGCCGTCCGGCGTATCGCCGAGGACCTGCCGGTCGCAAACCATCTCGTCGATCGGGAAGGGGATATTCTGCTCGACCTCGTAGCGCACAAGTTGCTCGAAACGCTCGTCGCCGCCCGCCGCGGGAATTGCCGCAAGGCGCAGAAACGCCATCTGCCCCGAAACCGAAAGCGCGACCTTTCCGGGACGGATTCCCGTCGCCTGCAGGATCTCCTGGAGAGCGGACGAAAGGATCGTCTGCGCATCACCGCTTTCAAGCGGCGCGGCCAGCTTCGCCGTCCCGTAGTTGACGAGCGTCGGCACGCCCTTCGCGCCGCCCTCGTACTCGGCAAGCTCGATGTTGCTTGCCCCGATGTTCAGAGTTAAGAACTTCTTCGCCATAATTCGATTATTCGGTTATTCGATTATTCGATTATTCGATTATTCGATTATTGCATTGTGGCTTCGTAGTCGTTCGGATTCACCAGCGCCCAGATCGTCTTCGACCGGTCGACGAGGCCCTGACGACGTTCGATCATGGGCTTGCCGCCCTGCTCCGCGTTCATGATGCTCTGATCTTCCCAGAACTTCGTGCCGCTCTTGATGCCCTTGATCTCGCTCACCATATCGCCGGCGAGGATGTCGCCGTTCTGGTTCGAGACCGTGAACCCGATCGCCTTCGGCTCGCCGTAGAGCTCGAGATACGACGGCGGCAGGCAAACGCACGCCGCGTGCGAACCATTCGGGATGTTGAAGTAGGTGACCGTCGTGTTGAAGTAGCTGTACGGCGCCAGGCCCATCTTGTTACCTTTGTTCTCCTTCGCGCTCTTCGACTCAAGGAGTATGTGCCAGTTGAAGGTCAGCTGGTCGAGGAACTTCGAATAGGTCGTGTACTTCGTCTCCACGACAATCCACCGCCTCGGCTTCGTATAGCACTGGCCGATCATCGACGCTCCCTGGATCGACGGCGCCGCAAGACAGCACGACTGCCCCGGCTTCGGCATCTGGTCGATGAGCACCTTCGCGTCGCGACCCGACGTCTCCGGACCATCCTCGTTACCGGCCATCGCCTGCACGTTCCTTTTCTTCGGCGCCGCCATCAGCGTCGCCGCAGCCATCGCCGTCACAAAAAGAACTGTCATCGACTTTTTCATTTCTTTACCCCCTTTAGGACTTTAGACATTAGACTTTAGACTTTAAAACTTTCAAACTCTCAAACTTTCAAACTCTCAAACTTTCAAACTTTCAAACTTTCTCACAGCACCTTCATCTTCGGCAGGTCCTGCAAGTCGACGAGGCCCACCACCTTGCCCTTTCTGTCGCACACCGGCAGGTCATCGATGCGCTTGCGCTCGAAGATCTTCAGCAGGTCCACCGCATAGGCGTCAGAATAGACAAAGCTCGGCTTCGCCGTCATGAAACGCGAGACTGGCGCCCTCAGAGGAGAATCGCCAACGAGTGGGGAAGCGGAATCCTTTCCGCTTCGAGATGAGGAAGACGCGCCAACGAGTGGGGAAGCGGAATCCTTTCCGCTTCGAGATGAGGAAGACACGCCAACGAGTGGGGAAGCGGAATCCTTTCCGCTTCCGCTCGTCGCCATCACGCGACGGAAATCCCCATCCGTGAAAATCCCCTTCAGCTTCCCGGCCCTGTCCACCACGATCGCGCTGCCGCCGTGCGACGCCGTCATCGCCAGGGCCGCATCCATCACCGTCGCCGTCGGCTTGACGAGCGCAAGCTTTTCGTTCGTACGCATGATGTCCGACACCTTGAGGACGAGCGCCCGGCCAATCGCGCCCGCCGGATGGTTCCCCGCGTACTCCTCGATCGAGAACTTGCGCGCGTCGATCAAGACCATCGCGAGCGCATCGCCCATCGCCAGCGTCGCCGTCACCGAATTGGTTGGCGCCATGCCAAAGGGACACGCCTCCTTGCCGCAGGGAATCTCGATGTGGATGTCGGAAAGCTTTGCGAGCGACGAGTCCGGATTGCCTGTCAGCGAAATGACCTTCAGCCCGTGCCGGCGGATCGCCGGGATGAGCTTGAGGACCTCGTCCGACTCTCCGCTGAAGCTGAGCGCCACGAGGATGTCGCGCGCGGAGACCATACCGAGGTCGCCGTGCATCGCCTGCACCGGATTGAGGACGATCGAGCGCGTGCCCGTCGAGGAGAAGATGGCACTCATCTTCTCCGCGACGTGAAGGTTCTTGCCGACGCCGGTCACGACGACAATCCCGTCCCGGGACGTCGCGTCCAGTATCAGCTTCACCGCGTCGGTGAAGGACTTGCCGATCGAGTCGCGGGTCTTCTTCAGCCCCTCGATCTCGACCGCGAAGACCTCACGGGCGCGAGAAAGCCAGGGGGAGGACTTTAGACACGAGACCTTAGACGTGAGACGCGCCGCGTCATTCGTCTTCCGTTTCAAGTCCTTCGCCCTTAAGTCTCTCGTCTTCCGTCTCAAGTTCTTCGCCTTTCTTTCTCTAACCGCCAATCGCTAATCGCTAACAGCTAATCGCTACTTCGTCACACTCTGGAGCATCGTGACCGCCACGGTCGCCACGATATCGTCGGCGCTGCAGCCGCGCGAGAGGTCGTTCATCGCCTTCGCGAGACCCTGCAGGTTCGGCCCGATCGCGTCCGCACCGCCGATGCGCTGCGCGACCTTGTACGCAATGTTGCCCGCCTGGAGGTCCGGGAAGATGAACACGTTCGCGTTCCCCTGGATCTCGCCGTTCGGGTTCTTCTGCTTGCCGACCGCGGGCACGATCGCCGCGTCGAACTGCATCTCGCCGTCCATCTTGATGCCTGCCTCGGCGAACTTCGGACGCGCGAGCTCGACCGCCTTCTGCACCTTCTCGACGAGGTCGCCCGCGGCGGATCCCTTCGTGGAGAACGAGAGGTACGCGACGCGCGGCTCGTTGCCCGTCAAGTCGCGGTAGCTCTGCGCCGTCGCGAGACCGATGTCCACGAGCTGCTCGGCAGTCGGGTTGGGAATGACGCCGCAGTCGCCGAACGCGAGAACGCCGTCGCCCGACTCGGTCGGGGTCTTCAAGTCGATGATGAAGCACGAGCTCGCCGTCTTCACGCCCTTCTGCGTGCCGAGCGTATGGAACGCCGCGCGGAGCATGTCGCCCGTCGAGGCGATCGAGCCCGCGACGAGACCCTGCACCATGCCCATTTTCACCATCATCCCACCAAAGTAAATCCGCTTGGTGGTCAGGGTCTTCTTCGCCGTCTCGAAGTCGATCAGCTTCTGCTTCTCAGCCGGCTTCTTTGCTTCTTTGGCATTCCATGCCTCATGGTAGGCCTTCGCAAGGTCGTCCAACAGGGAAGACGCGCCAACGAGTGGGGAAGCGGAATCCTTTCCGCTTCGAGACGAGGAAGACGCGCCAACGAGTGGGGAAGCGGAATCCTTTCCGCTTCGAGATGAGGACGACGCGCCAACGAGTGGGGAAGCGGAATCCTTTCCGCTTCGAGATGAGGACGATCCCTCCTTATTCTGAAGCGGAAAGGATTCCGCTTCTCCACTGATTACGAGCCCTGTCGTATAGTCAATCACGGCAATGCCGAAGTCACTCAATTTCTTGCCGGCCTTCGCCTCGGCGTCGGCGATTTCCGCCGCGGTGCCGAGCACGATCGGCGTCGCGATCTTGCGCTCGACGCACGCGCACGCCGCCGTGATGACCCTCGCGTCCTGCCCTTCCGGCAGCACCACCGTGCCGTTCAGCTTCGACGCCCTCTCGATGATATTCTTAATCGCGTTCATTCCAAACCTCTCAAACTTTCAAACCTTCAAACTTTCAAACCTTCAAACTTTCAAACCTTCTCACCCTCTCACCCTCTCAACACCCTCACCGTGTCCCTGGCGATCATGAGCTCCTCGTTCGTGGGGATCACGACGACCGGGATCTTCGAGTCCTTCGTCGAGATGACGATCGTCTCGCCGCGCTTCGCGTTCGCCTTCTTGTCAATCTTGATGCCGAGCGCGCCAAGGCGCTTCAGGATGCGCTCGCGCACCTCGGACGAGTTCTCGCCGATGCCGCCCGTCATGATGATCGCGTCCGCCCCGCCGATGACCGTGTTGTAGCCGCCGATGTAGAGCGCCACGCGGTACGCGAGCATCTCAAGCGCGAGCTCGGCCCCCTTGTCACCCTTCGCGGCCTTCGCGCAGATGTCGCGGCAGTCGCTCGAGCCGGTAAGCGCAAGGAGGCCCGACTTCTTGTTGAGGAGCGTATCCGCCTCGTGCGGCGTCAGGTGCTCGGCCTCCATGATCGAGAGGACGGCCGCTGGGTCGATGTTGCCGCAGCGCGTGCCCATGACGAGCCCGGCGAGCGGGGTGAGACCCATCGTCGTGTCGATGACCCGTCCGCCCTTGATCGCCGCGAGCGAGCTGCCGTTGCCAAGGTGGCAGGTGACAAGGTTCACCTTCGAAAGCGGCTTCTTGAGGAACTTCGCCGCCGCCTGGGTGATGAACTTGTGGGAGGTTCCGTGGAAGCCGTACTTGCGGATGCCGTACTTCTTGTAGAACTTCGGGTCGATCGCATACATGCCCGCACAGTCCGGCATCGTCGCGATGTGGAAGGCGGTGTCGAAGACGCCGACGTTCGGGACGCCCTTGAAGATCTTCTCGCACGCCTCGATGCCGCCGAGGTTCGCCGGCATGTGCAGGGGCCCGAACTTGACGAGCTTCTTGGCCTTGGCCATGTTCGCCTTGTTCATGAGCGCCGAGTCGGTGAAGACCTCGCCGCCGTGCAGCACGCGGTGGCCGATCGCGTCAATGCCCTTCGCCGCGTCGCCGAGCTGGGCGACGACGTTCTTCAGCGCCTCCGCGTGGTCCTTCGGGCCTCCGCAGCCAATGCGCTCGACGAGACCCTTCGCGAGCCGCGTTTCCGACTTCATGTCGAAGAGCTGGTACTTGAGTGACGAGCTCCCCGAATTGACAACCAATACTTTTCTGATCTCTTTTTTCATTTCCTTATCCTTCAAACCTCAAACGTCAAACCTCAATTCAAGCCTTCTTTACTGTACGATCTCCACCTTGTAGAAACCGCTGTTGAAGTCGACGCCGGCCAGCGGCACCTCGATCCGCTCGGTCATCGTCGAGCCGTCAATCGTCACAGTCTCGGTTTTGACCGGATCACCCCAGTTCGCGGTGGCCAGGTTCTCCTTGCGGTAGACCTTGATCTTCACTGTCGTCGAGGTCGGAATCTCGTAGATCGGCGAGAATAGGTAGCCCGCGATCGAATCGGTCGCCTTCGCGCCGATGGTCAGGATGACCTTGCCGTTCGTGCCGTTGCCCGCATCGACCACAAGCGAGGTGATCTTCACCGTGTTCGGATCGATGTTCTTTTCGACCGCCTTCCGGATCGCGTCGATCGTGGACGCCTCGGTCGTACCGGTGATACCAAGCAGCAGCCCCGCCGCCTCGAAGTTCTCGAAGAGCTTAAGCGTCGCACCGGAAAGGAAGCGCGAAATGCCGGCCGTATCTCCGACGATTCCGTCGTAAATCTCCTTCTTGAGGATGATCCGTCCCTCCGGGTCAACCGAGGCGTCGGAGCGTCCGATCTCATACTTATCCGGATGCAGATACTCATAGGCGTCTGGAATCCAGTCACTGTCGGTGTCGGCGTCCTCGATGTAGAGGCCGACGATCGGCGCAAGCTGGTTCAGCTTGACCTCGACCGCACCCTTAACGGCGCCCCATGACTCCCACGGATCCTTCTTGAAGTTTCCGTTCGAGTCGATGTAAGCGCGGATGTAATAGGTGCCGAACGGAAGTCCGATCAGACGTCCGTTCGCCCGGATGTCGGTGGCGTCTGTCAGCGCAAGCTTGTTCGCAACGAAACCCTGCGCCACCGGCTCGCCGCTGAAATCGGGGCTCGTGAACGCCTGGAGGCGAACCTTGTCCTTGATCTCCGCAAGATTCTCGCACTGGCCGAGCACCGCCTCGGGCCCCGTGTATTTGACGGCCACGTCGATCGATGAGAAACCGCTGTCGTCCGTCTCCTGCTGCGTATCGACGGACGTGGAGAACGAACAGGGATCAGACCACACATCGCCCGCAATCTTGGCGCTCGGCTTGAACTTAGCGTTGTACATCGCCACGCGCCACTGGTAGTTGCCGGCCTTGGCGAAGACCTGACCAAGCGACGTCTGGTCGCCGGCATAGATCGGCGCGGTCCAGACGAAGTTGCCGCTCCTGTCCTGCGCCGGCGCACGTATGATGTCAGATGTCCAGACAAGCTTGTTCAAGCTCGTACTGACCACCTGGATCCTGAACGCCGTGTAGGACGTGCCGAAGCGCTTCGCGTAGGCCTCCTCATCCGGCATCGACCAGACGAAGGTCGGACGCGAGCCGTGGAGGATGCCGCCCTCCGCCAGGCCGATCGCCTTCGGCTTCGACCAGTTGCGTTCGAAGCGACGGGTGACGAGCAGCGGCTTGGCCGCATCGGAGGCCAGCAGCGCCGTCACGCGGTCAGAAGCGTTCGTCTGGTTCTTGCGCGTGAAGCCGACAGGTCCGTCGCCGAGCACAACGAGGTAGGACATGTTGGTGAC
>CADAKF010000054.1 GCA_902788415.1 uncultured bacterium | reverse complement strand
AAGCGCCTCAGGGATGAAACCTACATCAAGGTCTACTGAAAATGAAAGAATACAAAGTCGGTTTGGTTGGCGTCGGCGCTGTGGGCACCGAGATGATCAAGGTCCTGAAGGAGCGCAAGTTCCCGATGAAGGGCCAGGTACAGGTTTTCGCCTCGCGCGAGCGCGACGAGAAGATCCTCGGTGAGACGTATCACGTCCTCCCCGCGACGGAGACCTGCTTCAACGGGCTCGACATCGTGCTTTTCGCCGGCAAGACGGACGTCGCGATCCAGCTCAAGGACGCCTGCGTCAAGGCGGGCGCGAAGATGATCGACAACTCCCGCGCGTTCCGCCAGGATCCGGAGGTGCCGCTCGTGGTGCCGCAGGTGAACGCCGAGGACCTCGACTGGAACAAGGGCGTCATCGCGAATCCGAACTGCACGACGGCGATCATGCTCGAGGCGGTCGCGCCGCTGCACAAGGCGAAGGGCCTGAAGCGCCTCGTCGCGTCCACCTACCAGGCGGCGTCCGGCGCCGGCGCGCCCGGCCTCGCCGAGCTCGAGGACCAGATCCACGCCTACGCGAAGGGCGAGCCCCTGACGGTGAAGGCGTTCCAGCATCAGCTGATGTACAACCTCATCCCGCACATCGACAAGTTCGACGAGACGAACTGGTACACGCTCGAGGAGCTCAAGATGCGCAACGAGGCGCGCAAGATGCTGCACCTCCCGGAGCTGAAGCTTTCCTGCACGTGCGTGCGCGTGCCGATCGCCCGCGCCCACTCTGAGTCGCTGAATCTCGAGTTCGAGAACGACGTCACGCCGGAAGAGGCGCGCGAGATTCTGAAGGGCGCCGAGGGCGTGAAGGTGGTGGACGATCCGCTGAACGGCGGCTATCCGATGCCGCTCGACGCGACGGCGAAGTACGACGTCCTCGCGGGCCGCATCCGCCAGGATATCTCCCGTGACGACAAGAAGGGCCTCGAGATGTTCGTCTCGGGCGACCAGCTCTTGCGCGGAGCGGCGCTGAACGCTGTCGAGATCGCCGAACATCTCATTAAGCGCGGCCTCGTCTGACGATGACGCGGACGGGGCTCGTGCTGATCCTCGCGGCAGCGCTTTCCCCGCTGGCGTCGCCGGCCCTGTCCATTTCCAACCGCTATCGGTCGCCGCGGAATCCCGAACGCAAGGTCCGCGCGTCGACCGAGCTCATCGTCCTGCATACGACGGAAGCTCCCGCGCGGAGTTCCCTCAACAAGATCTCCGAGCGCGGCGAAGCGCATTTCTGCGTCACCGAGGAAGGCCAGGTCTACGCGATCGTCGACCGCGACCGAGAGGCGTTCCACGCGGGACGCTCGATGTGGAAGGGCAAGGAGGATGTGGACAAGTTCTCCATCGGCATCGAGTGCGTCGGACACCACGACAAGCCCATGGGGCTTGTGCAGCTCGTCGCCATCCGCAATCTCGTCCAGCATCTCCAGGACATGTACCGCATTCCCGACGACCGCGTCGTCTGCCACAGCCATGTCGCCTACGGCTCGCCGAACAAGTGGCAGAAGCGCAAGCACCGCGGACGAAAGCGCTGCGGCATGCTCTTTGCAATGCCGAGCGTGCGGCGCATCCTCCAGCTGAAGGCGCGTCCCGCCTTCGACGTAGACACGCGCGTCGGCCGTCTCGCCATCGGCGATCCGTACCTGCAGGGGGTTCTCTACGGAAGGACGGACACGATGGTCGGGAAGTATCCGGCGCAAAAGCCGGCGGTGGCGAAGACGGTCGTTCCGGCGAAGCCGTCGGACAAGAAAGCCGCGGCCGCGTCCCCGCCGCCGTCCTCCGGCGCGCCGACGTCCGTCGCCCACCTGAAGGCAAGGGGCTATGTGCAGAAAGGCGTTGTCTCGCCGACGATGTCGGCCTCGAAGATCGCCGGCGGCAAGTGGAACGCCCCAGACACCTATTACACCATCCGCAACAAGGTCTTTCCCGGCAATGCGATCGACGAATCGCGCATTGAAAAGGGAATGTGCATCTGGATGAAGAAGTGACTGAAGCCGGCCGGATCAAATCTTGATGAGCTGCGTGCGGAGGGCGATGGCGACGGCTTCCGAACGCGAGGAGGCGCCGAGCTTCGAGAAGATCGTGCGGAGATGGGCGTTGACGCCGTCCGGGCCGATTTCAAGCTTGGTCGCGATCTCCTTGGACGTGAGGCCCTCGGCAACAAGGCGGAGGATCGCCAGCTGACGGTCGGAGAGCGCCGGAGGTGCGGCCTGTTCGGAGAGGTTCTGCTGGATCTCGGGACTGATGACGGTCTTGCCCCTGATGGCGGCGCGGAGGGCGGCGACGAGCTTCGTGTGCGGCGTGTCCTTGATGAGCGCGCCGCAGGCGCCTGCGTCCAGCGCGCGACGGACCTCGTCCGACTCGCCGAAGGTCGTAAGGATGAGGACCTTGGCAGACGGATTCGCGCTGAGGATTTCGGCGGTCGCATCCGCGCCGTTCTTCCTGGGCATCAGCAGGTCCATGAGGACGATGTCCGGATTGAGTTCGCGCACAAGCCGCACGGCCTCGACGCCGTTGCGGGCCTCGCCGACGACCTCGAGGTCCGGCTCCTTGGCGAAGATGGTCGTCAGGCCCATGCGGACAATCTGGTGGTCGTCGGCGATCAGAATCTTGATCTTATCGTTCATTGGTTTCGTCTGGCAGGATGAGCGTGACGGTGAATTTCGCGCCGCGGTCAGGTGCAGACGCGATCTTGAGGCTCCCGTTGAAATTCTCGATGCGCTCGCGGATGCCGAGCAGCCCGAAGTGCCCCTGCTCCGGACCGGGCGCGGTCTCCGGATCAAAGCCAAGGCCGTCGTCCGCCACGGAGAACGAGACCGTGCGGCCGTGCAGTTCGCCGGCGATGCGGATCCGCTTCGCCTGGCCGTGGCGGATGGCGTTGACCACGAGCTCGCGGACGATCCGCAGGATGGCGTGGGTCAGCGATTCGGAGAGCATTTCGCGCGGCACGTTGAAGCGCACGGTCGCCGCACAGCCGTTCAGGTGCGGCTTGACCGTGCGGGTGACGGCCTCCGTCATGTCCTTCTCCTCGAAGGTGCGGCTGCGGAGGTCCCAGAGGCAGCGGCGGAGTTCGCCGCGGCAGGAGGCGAGCATTGTCTTGGCGGTCTCGATCTCTCCGCCGTCCAGTTGGAGGGCGACACCCGTCAGCGTCTGGGAGACGGAGTCGTGCAGTTCCACGGCGAGGCGCGTGCGTTCCTCGACCTTCTGCTCCGCGAGGGCGTGTCCAATCTTCTCGTCATAGAGCGCCTTGCCGCGCTTTTCCGCCTTTCGCTTGAGCGCGAAGTTCCAAAGCGTCGAGCCGAGGAGAACAGCGAGGAGGGCGAAAATGAGCGTCAGCAGCCGCTGCGGCGTCCACCAAGGCGGCCGTCGCAGGACGCGCAGGTCGGCGGGCGTGCGCAGGACGACGGCAAGGCCGCTGATCTGCGGCAGGACCTCGTAGGGCCGCCAGTTCTCCGACTCCAGGAGGCAGCGCCCCGTCGCCTCGACCTCGCAGCCGAGGACGATTCCGTCCGCCGCCGTCGGCGAAGAACTGTAGTCGACCGGGATGCGGAATCCGTCCGCCTCGACGAGTAGTCGCCGGTCCGCGCTGCCCTCGCCGGGAAGGGCGCTGACGACGCCGCGAAGCCGGATCAGTTGTCCGTGACATTCGGCGTTGAAGCGCGGAGGAGTCGCGTCTTTCAGGAGAGCTTGGGCTGGCGAGATCGCCTGGGACGGGTCTTCCGGCGACTCGTCCGTTTGTGTGTCGTCCTGTGCCCAGACGCATTTCGAGAGAATGATTCGAAAGAGGTCCGTTCCCGGATAGCCGGCGACCTTGACTGTTGCGCCGCAGGGCGGCAGGAGAGTGTCGCGGGCGAAGACGGCATTGACGACTCCGTGTCCGACTCGCAGCATCGCCTGGTTGCTGCCCCAGGTCGCGAGGACCGTGCCGACGAGCGAGCGGCGTCCCATCTGCGCGATGTCCTTCGGCGTGATGTAGTCGCATGGGTCGATGGCCGGGACGTCCAGCAGGTCCGTAGGTGCAGGGCGAAGAATGGAAAGATCCGAGACATCCTCGATGTGCGGACCCGAGAAGCGGCGGAATCCGCTGACGAGCCGGTGGTAGGTGCCGGTCAGTCGGATGCGCGCGTTCGGGAGCTGCTGCGCCAGCTGTTCCCGGCGGATGAAGCAGGGCAGTGTCGCCGCGCCGTCCTTGAGCAGGAGGATGCAGTAGTCTTTGTCGATTTCATCCCTAACGACATCAACGACCGAACCCTCGACAGTGACAGCTCGGAGATCGTGACGTCGTTCGTTGAGCTCGCCGAGATGCAGTTCGAGCGGCGGCGTAATTGGCGCCGTGCCAAGGATGGTCCATTTGTTGCAGACGAGGAACTTGTCGTGATCGGACTGACAGACCTTCGAGCAGAAAACCTCGACGACCGAACCGGGCACAGGCGGCTCAAAGTCGTGATTGGCCAATGCGACGTAACCGCTGTCATCCGACAAGATGAAACGAGGTTTCTTTGCGGTTTGTACGGTTCCCGTGGCGACTAGAGTTTCCGCGAGTCCGGTCGTCGACAGCCGGACCTCGTTCAGTTCGCGCACGGTGCACCCCCGCGGCGCTTCCTCCGCGGACAGGAGGAGCGGCAGAAGCGCGATCGGCAGGAAAGCTCTCGAGGCAGTTTTCATTGACAACGACAATAGGATATCAAAATGCCACTCCGCAGGCAAAGGAACCGGTACTACAAATTCTTGTAGTTGTCCTTTGGTGCCGAAGTGTAGTATAATCGCACAGTAATCGTGACAGAAGTGAACGAAGGAACATCAACGAAAGGATCGTCAACAATGAAGAGACTCCTGGTTGTGTTTGCAGCTTGCGCGTGTGCGCTTGGTGTTTTCGCGGACGCGAGTCCGATTTACCTCAAGGCGGATGCGACCGGTGAGGGTGATGGTTCGAGCTGGGAGAATGCCTTCACGTCCTTTGCCGACGCGCTCGCCGCGGCGGAAAGTCTCGGCGGAGACGTCGAGCTGCGCATTGCCGGCGGTCTCTATCCCATATCGTCGTTGCAGGCCATTTCGGTGCCCGGACTTAGGATTTACGGCGGCTTCCCGGGCGCGAGCGAGGATGAGACCCTGTCCGACCGGGATGCAGACGCCTACCAGACGATTCTTTGCGGCGATCAGGCGTTAGACGACGTCTGGGTGCATGTCGAGCCGGACATCGGCAATTACCGGCTGATCGAGACGCCGACAGAAGAGCCCGTCATCAAGAACGGAAGGTTCAATCCTCCGCCGGCCTATACGGGCGTCTACGACGCCTACTGTCCGTCTTTCACCGGCACGGCGACCGCCATGGCGATTTCGGTCTGCGATGGCGGCGGAGCCGAATTTGACGGCCTTTGGTTCGTCGGGTTCAAGAACACGCGTTCTTCTGCTGCGATTTACATCACTTCGGGGTGTGCGGCCACATCCATCTCGAATTGCCGTTTTTACGCATGCGGAACGACGCTCGGGGCGATAGGCAATTACGATACGTCCAAGACGAAACCCGTGACAGGCTGCCGGTTCCGTTATCTGCGCATGGTCACGACGGACGGCGCTTACACGACGGGCGTCATCTCCAAGGGCTGTCTGCCGCTCAGCGACTGCTCCTTCGAGTCGAATGTCGGAGGCAATCTTCTCAAGCTTCCGTATCCCAGCGACGCGGCGCTTTACCTGACGCGGGTGAGCGTGACGCGCCAGCTCAGCATCACGGCGAATACCACCGCGGAAGGTGGATGGGACTGGGGGTACGGCGCGGTGCTCGGGCACCAGGCGGCGAACGGCTACGTCTGTTACGCGTGCACATTTACGAACAACTATTCGACTTCGAACATCGACACGTCATACGGCTCGCCCGTGTTCAACTTCGACAACGGTCGCATGGAGCACTGCCTGGTTGCCGGCAATTACTGCGAGACCTATCCGAAGAGCGGTGGTTCCTATTCTTTGCTCGGCTGCCCGCGCAAGAACGGCACGGTCTGGATCGATTCGTGTGTCGTGCGGGACAACACCATCGCCGCGCCCTCCGCCCGCTCCGCTTCGGGCACGGCCATGCTTGCGGTCATTGGCACAGGACCCGGAATCCCCTATCACTCGATCCTGATGAATTCGACGTTCTCCAACAACAACGTGACGGTCGGATCGGATGTCACGCTGACGGTTCTCAAGGCCACCGCGTCTGGCCGTTTCAATCCCTCCACATCCTCTAACGACAGTTCCGGACAGGTGGTGTTTCACAATACGTTTCTCGGGTCGCAGACCGACGACGGCTACGAGATCATGAACGGGGGCAGCACGCTGTTCACACGCAAGCCCTATCTCATCAACAACATCTTCATGGATGCGTTCCACGACGTGGCGCGTCCGCTGTTTTCGTCCGTCAACGGCATTACCACGCTCATTGACAACACCGTGCAGGGAATGGACGACCCGCCGGCCGGAACCACCTGGAGCCATCTGTCGACGGTGAAAATCCCCATGGAGCCCGCCGATGCGTTTCCCGGTCATTATCGGCCGGCGGTGCGCATGGGCATGATCGATACCGCGACCTACATCGCGACGAACAGTTCGTCCTCCCTGTGCTACGTCTACCGCGACGCAAATGGAAACCGCGTCAACATGACCGATTTCCGATACGGCGTGAACGGCTGGGGTAAGCCGATTTCGGACGCGCATGACGTTGCGCGCGTTGACGGACACTACCGCCGCGGATGTCTGCAGGACCTGTCGCCCGATGCGGAGACGAAGTGCGCCCTTGTGATTTCGTGCTATCCGGCCAACGGGGGCTCCGTCGACGTGCCGGCGCAGAATGTCGCGACCGGCGAGGTCGCCCGGGCGGTCACGGCGATTCCTGCCGACGGCTGTCGGTTCGAGGGCTGGTATGACGGCAACGGCGATCTTGTGGCGGCTGACAATCCCCTTGACGGATTCGCGGTTTCCGAGGATACGGAACTCGTGGCGAAATTCGCCACAGCCAAGGTCTCGCTCACGTTTGACCTGGGACCGTATGGGACGTTCGAGGGCGGCGGCAACACCGCGACCGTGGAGATCGGCTGCGGCGAGTCGTTCCCCGAAATCCCGGATCATACGATCTCCGACGGCTATGTTGCCTATGGCTGGAATCCCGGTCTCCCGGCCGTTGTTCCGGACGAGGACGTGACCTATGCGGTGCAGGCCGTCACCAAGGATGTGCGCGTGAGGTATGTCGTCCCGGAAGGCGAGGCGGCCGGGAAGAAGGACGGATCCTCCTGGGCCGACGCGACCGACGACTTCCGTGCGGCATACGAAAACGCCGGAATCTATCGCGGCGAAGTGTGGGTGAAGAAGGGCGTTTACCGCACGGGTGCGGATGCCATCGCCCTCAAGGCCAACGTGACCGTCCGCGGCGGATTCGCGGGTAACGAAAGCACGGCGGAAGAGGCCGATCCGAACGCGAACGTCACGGTGATCTCCGGTGATGCCAATGGGAATGACAAATGGCTCAGCCCCTCGGGCTCCGACCTTGGCGCCGTTTGGGCGGACGGCGCGTACAACGCCCCGAATCCCGGTGGAACCGAGCGTTATGTCGTCAGGGGAAACACGGGTGACAACCGCGAGAACGCGTTCCATTCCGGTGACGGCAGCGCCGTCGCGACGAATTCCCAGTTCTGCGGGCTTGTCTTCTCCGGCTATAAGACGGCGGTGTTTACCTTGTCGCTTGCAAGCGGGAGCAGGAACTACGGTGAACTTCTGAAGGACTGCCGGTTTGTCGCAAACGGAGGAAAAGCCATTGCAACGGCATCTATCGGGTTCACGGCCCGCGGTTGCGAGTTCGAGGGCAATGCCGAAGCCATTTCCGCCAGCTCGGCCTCGGTAAAGCTTGACGGCTGCCGCTTCGCCGAGAATTCCCAATCGTCGTATTCCGGCTGTATCTATCAGAATGGCGGTTCGCTTGACATCCGCAACACGCATTTCGTATCCAACTGCGCCTACGGCGGCGGTTGGCGGGCCTCAAGCTGTCTCACCTGGCTGGGAAGTCCGTCCATTGTTCTCTCCAACTGCACCTTCCGTGCGAATCGTTCCTACGCGGGTGGATATGGTTGCCTTTGCAACGACGGAACGCCGACTGTCTTTGTCTGTGACTGTTTCTTCGTTGACAACATGAACGAGATTCCGGCATCTCCGGAATATTCCGGGGCGAGTGCCTGCCTGTCGCGCATGAGCGGCAGTTTGCGCGTGAAGAACACGTCGTTTCTGCGCAACTCCAATGTCATTCCGGCCAACGTGACCGCCAGTGTCGGCAGTTCCGACATCTGGGGTGGCGTGGCGGCGGTCGCTGGCGGGCTTGCGCAGTTTGAGAACTGTGCTTTCCTTGACGGCGTCCTTTCGAGCTCGGTCAGCGCTTCGACGACCGGCAGGAATGCTGGCATGCTGGTCTTTGGCGGCGCATCGAAGGCGGCGCTCGTCAACTGCGAGGTCGCGGGAAGCGCAATCAGCGGAGACAAGGTCGGGGAGGTCGTCAACGCCTCGTCCTCCGCCGACTCGAATCTTGCGCTTGTCAATACGGTGGTGACGGGTTCGGAGGACGGCTATGAGGCCGTGAAGGTCGTCAATTCGGCAACGGTCGTTCCGTCGGTCGACGGATGCGTCCTTACGGGGTTTGACAAGTCGGACTATGCGCTCGGAGCGAATGACTGGATTCGCACGGTGCTGTCTTCGGCCGTGGAAATCGATCCCAGAGGGGTGGAAATGGACAACGGGCGGGTCTTCCGCCGTGTCAAAGGCCCTGACAACCGCATCGGATGTCGTGTCTGGTTCGCTTCTGACGGATATTACTACATCTATGACAAGAACGCGAACTCGGCTAAGCCTTGGCGGCGGATCGCCGACAAGACCTATTACGCGGCAGCCATATCCGGCCTTTCGACGGACGATGCGATGCTGGCCGATGCGACCTGCGCGTTGCGGCATAAGCGCAACGTTGAAATCGGACCCGTCAATCCGGACAAGAACGGCTTCATGCTGATCCTCAAGTGACCATGGTACGACTCTTTCTGGCAATTGTCGTCGCCGTCTTGGGAACGGCGGGGACGGCGGACTTTCCCGAGCGCGCGACCGAGGATCCGGTTTGCCGTCCGGCCTGTCCCGTGCTGCCCGAGTACGTTGACCTGCCGGTCGGCCTGTAAGGTTTTTGCGCGCGAGTTTCCAGCGCAACGTTGGCTTGTTCGTGATAGCGCGTGAGGGTTGCTTAACACGCTTATCCCTGATTTTTCATAGCCGCTGAAAAGCGCGGTTTTCTGTGCTGGAACGTCGGCTTATCACCCCGTCCAGCCGAGCCCTCCGGGCTGAAACACGAAAATTCGCGTCCGAACGGGCGGCTCCGCACCCCATCTAGCGAT
Organism: uncultured bacterium; assembly: GCA_902788415.1. Taxonomy (GTDB): domain Bacteria; phylum Verrucomicrobiota; class Kiritimatiellia; order RFP12; family UBA1067; genus UBA1067. Next base: position 1 of record CADAKF010000054.1, on the reverse strand, counting down.
C
>CADAKF010000053.1:6265-17280 GCA_902788415.1 uncultured bacterium | reverse complement strand
GAATAATCGCGGCAAAACGCGAGGTGCGTTTGGTGGCGATTGGAATAAGGCCCGCGGAGTTTTTTTTCTGATAAGCGGAAAGGATTCCGCTTCTCCACTATAGCGGTCCACGGAGTCGTTTTTTCACAAGCGGAAAGGATTCCGCTTCCCCACTCTTTATCGGATGACGACAGAAGAGAAGTTCAAGACGTTGGACTACATCTGGTCGTCGATTTCCGTTTCGGATGACGTCAAGTTTCCGGTCTGGCATGAGCGCGAGTTGAAGGCGACGGAGGAACGTGTCGCTGCAGGTCTTGAGCGTCCAATCCCCTGGAAGACCGCAAGGGCCTTTTTAACAGGAGCGGTCTGATGCTGACGGACGGAGAGCCGTTCGAGGTGAACGCACGGGGCGAACCCCGTGCGCTTTTCATTCCCCGTAGGATCCGTCGTCAGGTTGTCATTGGTCGTCAACGGCTCATGTGCATTTGGAGGCGCGGGCGTACCCGATAACAAGGGGCGTCCCGCTCTACTCTACACCCTCGGAGTCCTCACGGAGTCCTTCAGCCGAGTGCGGCGATGATTTCTGGAAGAAGCTGTTTTTTACGAGAAAGCACCCCGGGCATCTTGAGAATGCCGCCGCCGCCTTTGCGGTAGGGCAACGCGCGGCGGACCGATTCGAGCCCGCGGTACAGCAGCTCCGAATTTCCGCGCACTGGGTCGGTTACCATCAGCGCCATGAAATCGAGAGCATTGGACTTGATGGCCCGGTCCATGGCGGCGGCAAGCTCCTCAATATGCTGATGGAAAAACTCAAGATTGGTCTCTTCGATCTGCGCAAGCATAAACTTGCGCCCAGCCTCGTTGTAGACCTTGGCGTCGCTCTGCAGCGCCTGGTCCGCATCCATCGACTGGAGCGGCGACGAGATTGCCGCCATGCCATCCATCACCGCCTCGGCCGATTCGCCGGAGATCTTTTCGAGCCACGAACACATCGACCGGTCGGCATCGGTGGTCGTTGGCGACTGGAACATCAGAGTGTCGGAAACGATGCCGGCAATCAATACGCCGGCCACCTCGCGCGTGGGACGCTCGCCCGCCGCGCGGTACATGCGCGCTACCAGGGTACAGGTCGAGCCAACGACGTCGGCCGTGTAGCGGATAGGCTCCTTGGTGGCGGCGAAGGCGATGCGGTGGTGATCCACAACCTCGATCACCGGAACCTCGTCCACGCCTGGAATGCCCTGCTCGGACTCATTGTGATCGACGAGAATGATCCGGAACGGCGGTTCTTCGGCGAAGGCGCTTTTGAGCACCGTGCCTAGAAGCCGACCCGCCTCGTCCACTACTGGAAAGTGGTTGTGCGGATTGCGGATCGCCGAAGTGCGAATATCGTGGACCGGATCGTTCTCGTTGAGAACCTGCGCACACTTGTGCAGCGGCGCCCTGGCCGTTGGAATCGTCACATCGCCCTTGGTGAGAAAGAAATTGAGCAGCTTCGCCGGCGAAAGCATGCCAAGGAAAGAACCGTCGCGCGCGCGAACCGGCAGCGAGGATTGTCCGCTCGCTTCCAGCTGACGCAACGCGTCCACAAGTGATGTTTCCGCCTCAATAACCGGAACGCCGTGGTCGATAAGATGGCGCACACGCACATAGACATCGCGCTTGACCCGCGGCGGTGTAAGGCCGTAGTGCTCGAAAACCCAATTCGCCTTCGCGGGCAGGCGTCCGGCGCAAATCGCCTCCACGTCCGCCATGCCGGTTCTGCGGCGGAGATCGGCCAGCGCGTATGCGCTCATGACCGAATCAGTATCGGGGTTGCGATGTCCGCAAATATATGTCTTCATAAGCCTACATATTATACCACGGATGAAGCGAACGATGTTGACGGCCGGGGGTCTCGTGAAAATCCGGGATAAATTATCCCTGAAAATTCGGGATAAGGGTGTTTGACAGGGCAGATGGCACTTTGGTAGACTTACGCCAAGTAAGCGGTAGATAAGGCAGAGAGGGGGCGACAATGAAAAGGCTAGCCTTGGGGGTTTGTTTTTGCACGTTGACGGCGACGGCGGGCGAGTATCAGTCGTTGCAGCGAATCTGGGCGACGGAGACGGCGAAAATCGAGGCGGCGATGGAACGGTATCCCCGGGCGTTCCAGGATGGGTTCATAATCGCGGCATTCCCAGAAACGATAAAGGTCGGTCCGGAAGCCGTTCGGAAATTTGAGAATCAGCAGCGGTTCGCGGAGCATTTCCAGCAACGGGGGGTGCCGGTGCAGATTTGCATCAGTTCGACGCTCGGGCACAACGACGGCTGGACGGCGCCCGGAGACTACCCCAAGATGGTGGGCTCAGACGGCACGGTCACGAAGGCGATGGCCTGCCCCCGCGCGCCCGCGTTCATCGCCAACATTTGCGCCCGGGCGTCGCGCCATGCCGCACTCCATCCGAAAGTCATCTGGCTGGACGACGATTTTCGCATTCCGAGCCATCAACCCGCCGACTTAGCCTGTTTCTGCCCTGACTGCGTTCAGGCTTTCAACACGACCTACGGCTTCGCCTTTGACCGCGCGGCCCTCGTGACGGCCATCTGCTCCGACGCGATTGTCAACGGCGTAAATGTGCGCGATGTCTGGAGTGCGTATGCCACCAAGGCGCTTACAGACCTCGCGGCGGCGATCGCGAAGGCCGTGCATGAGGTGGATGACTCGGTGGCGATCGGCTTCATGGTCTGCAACCTTTCAATGCTTCGCTACGGCGGGCCCGACTTCAAGCGGTGGATCGAGGTCTCGCGGAATCGGGACGGAGCCGTCTATTTCCGCCCCGGCAGCGGTTGCTATACCGACGAGACGCCCTATTCTTGGGATGGCGTGGTCGCCAAGAACATTCAGATCGGACGCCTCTGCGCGGCCACGGAAGGACCTGGCGTCGTCAATCTCACCGAGGAGGTTACATACCCCTACACCCGTCGCGCCAAGTCAATGCGCATGACCTACCTTGAGTGTGCGCTCAACCTCGCTTTCGCGGGGGCGGATGGCACCACGTTCGATGCCATCAAGCCGAATCTCGATGAGCAACTTTCGCCAGGGGCGATCGTGGACATGCTGAACAGCCGCCGCGGAGACTTCGAATGGATTCACGGACGCCTGCGGGGGCTTCGGCAGATCGGTGTGGCGGTGCCAGATATCAAGCCGCTGCGGGGGCCTGTGGCGTCGATTGGCGAGCTCTGCACTGTAGATGAATCGGCGGTGCTCGCGCAGGCCTTCAATGGCGTGCCGCTGACCTTCCGCCCCGAGAATGCCTGCTGCTCGTTCAAGGATCTCAACCGCGCGGATCTTCCCGCCCGCGTCGATGCCGCGGTGCGCATGGGGCTTTCCCTCTGGGAGTCGCCGAAGACTGGCGAGCGCCTCGGCTTCGTGTGGAACTTCGGTTACGACGATGTGTCGGATGCCCGGCTTGTCCTCGCCGGCGATGCCGGAGTGTCGGTGCTTGCGCTGACCGGAGATGACAGCGAGTCGCTCGGCACGGGGCGGGCGTTTACCCTGCCTTCCATCCCCGCCTGGTCGTTTCGCGTGGTGCAGATCAAGCCTTTGGCTCCCGCATCCGCCGCGTCCGGGAACGCACCGTGAAATTCCGCGATGACGCCCCGGTTTGACTTCACGGATGAATCTTTGCTACACTTGCAATCCAATGTCCGGTTGATTTGGGAAAGGTAAGGTTCGTCTTGTGATTGCAAATGTTCTGTTGGCCGCAGCCCTGTTCTACAACATTGCGCCTTATTCGCCTGGGGACGAGAAGGCCTTGGCTGACGAGATGCGCGAGTATGTCGCGCGCACGGGCTATTCAAAGGTCCTGTATTGCCTGTCGTTTCATCTGGAAGGCCGGCCGGCGATGGCGAAGACGCATCGTCTGATGGAAAGCTACCGTGCGCTGAAGCGGGAGTTGGACGGTTCGGAGGTCGAGCTGGGCGTCCTCCTGCAGTCGACTCTCGGGCACTGGCCGCGCGTGGACAAGGACGTCGAGCCGTGGCAGCGCACGGTCAACTTGGATGGCGAAGAGGTCCGCTTCTGTCCGGCCGATCCTCGTTTTCAGGCGTTCATGCGCGAGACGGTGAGGCTCGTGGCCGCCGAGAGTCCGTCGCTTGTCATGACGGATGACGACGTGCGCGCGTTTTCGCACCGCCCCGAGTGTTTCTGCCCCTTGCACACGGCGGAATTCAACCGCCTGACGGGGCGGTGCGCGACGCCCGAGGAGTATCGTCTGGCGGTCGCCGGCGGGAAGGACGCGGAGGCGACCCGAGCGTTTGCGGCGATACAGGAGGGTATGGTCGTCGGGTTCGCCCGGCTTGTGCGTCGCGCAATTGACGAGGTCGATCCCTCCATCCCGACGGCCGCGTGCATGCCGGGGGCCGAGCCGTTTCGGGCGGCGCGGACGGCGTGTGCGCTCGCCGGCAAGGGCCACGTGCCGATTCTCCGTCTTTGCAACGGCCAGTACTCGGAGTTTGACCCGAGCGCCTGCGATTTGCCGCGCCTCGTCCATTGGACGCAGGAGCTGTACGCGCGGAATCATGACACGGTCGCGAATCTCCTCGACGAGGCGGACACTTTCCCTCACAACCTCTGGTCGAAGTCCGCCCGAAGCTATCATGCCAAGCTCTCGACCAGCCTCTTTGCGGGTCTCGTCGGTGCGAAGCTCTGGTACGTGAATGCGCATAAGCGTGGGCTTCCCGTTTCGCGCAAATACACGGATATCATGGCGGAGCATCGTGGCTGGTATGACGCGCTTGTCGAGGTGACGCGGGAGTCGCGCGCGGAGGGCGTGCGCATACCGATGGAAATCGGCGGCGAGGGCTGGCCTCGGCGGATCTTTGGCAGTTACGGCGTCCCGTTCCTGGTCGAGGCGGACCTTTCGACGGACGGGATCTATGCGCTTTCGGGGAGCGCGGCGCTGGATCGGCTGACGGACGATGACGTTCGCCGGATTCTGTCCCATCGCGTGCTGCTGGACGGCACGGCGGCGGAACGGCTTTCCCAGCGCGGATTTTCTTCCCTGATTGGTGTGGAGGCGAAGCGTGACGCGTCCGTCAAGTTCACGCAAGAATCGACGCCTTGGGGGTTTGACTGCGGCCTCTCCGCGACGGACGACGTGCCGATCCTGAGACCGTTACCGGGTGCGCGCGAGTTGACGACACTTGTCTTCTGCACCTACAACGGTGCGCCCGCTGAGCGCGTGGCGCCGGGCGCGACCGTGTTCGACAATGCGTGCGGCGGGCGGGTCGTGTGCGGTTCGTGGCATGACAGGGTTTCCGGCTTCAAGATTTATTCCGAAAGCCGCAGGAACTGGCTGCGGAGGCTGCTTGAGGCCTTGGACGCCGAAGCCTTGCCAGTGACGGGCGATGACGATCAACCTCTTCTTTGCCAGTGCCGGCGTGCGGCGGATGGAGCGCTTCTGGTTGAGGCGGTCAATCTCTGCTATGACAGTCTGGAGGGGCTGCACCTTCGCCTTTCGCGCGTGCCAGACGCGGCGCAGGTCATGGCTCCGGACGGGACTTGGCGGCCCGTCGCCTTTACGAAGACGACACGTCCGGGTGTCTGGCGCCTTGATGTCACGCTGGACATGATGCAAGTTGCCGTCGTTCGCCTGACGTTGGGGAAAATGGGGCGATAAGGCCGCGCGGACGCGTAGGACCCAACGGGTCTCAGTCGCATCGGGAGAATCCCTCACAGGTGACCTGGAGCGGATAGAGTTTCATGCGTTCGTTCTTCGAGTTGGGCTGGTGGAGGGAGAGCAGCATCTGCCCGTCGTGGCGCTGGAAGATCATGCCGTGGCCGCCATCGCGCGTGTAGAGCGGCGTGTGCATGTGCCAGGGCCCCGTGATCTTGCCGCTCTTGGACTGGCACTGCAGCACGCAGTAGCCGCTGCCTGCGAGGAAGTTGCTCCAGATCATGCGCAGTCCCGAGCTCTTCGGCTTCATCAGGAAGGGACCGTCCGTGACGTGGCCGGCGCCAGGAATGCAGGCCGCGCGGAAGAGTTCAATCGGCTCGGCCGTGAAGCGGGAGAGGTCCTTGCTCATCGGGGCCGCCATCATGCGCCCGTTGCCCGTCTGGCACCACTCGTGGCAGAACACCATCCACGGCACGCCGTCTTCGACCCAGAGCGTGCCGTCGAGGCACATCCACTCGGCGGGAGTCACCGATCCCATCTTCACGGGCTTGAAGGGACCCTTGGGACTCTTGCTGCAGAACACCCACACACCGCGCGGCTGCAGGTTCCCGCCCTTGAATCCCTGCTCAAGCATCGGCTGAATCGGCTTCAGATAGGAGGGTGCGTCTTTGGCATCGGGTTTCACGGGATCAAAGGTCAGCGTCGTGAAGAGCCAATAGGCGCCGTCGTATTTGTGGACTTCAGGAGCCCAGACGGCGGTGTTCTTTACGTCGGGCGGCAGCTGGAGGACCATCTCCTTGTCCGTCCAGTGGTCGAGATCCTTCGAGGTGCGCACGGCGACGCCTTTGCCGCCGGACCATGGCTTCGATTCGTAGAGGTAGTAGGTGTCGCCATCTGGAAGGACGAAGGGGTCGCGGATCTGGAATTCGTCACGGGTCCAGGTTTTTGCAGGTTCCGCATGTACGCCCAAGGTCACAAGAACCGTCAATGAGAACAGGGAGTGTATCAGTTGTTTCATGCTCCAAACTTTCTGTTGAATGATATCTCTGCAAGATGTGGGCAGATTATAGCAAATTTCAGTAGAGTTTTGGTATAATTGGCATATGAGAAACTCTATTTTCGCCATTGCGGCCGCACTGGGTTGCGCCGCTGCCTACGCAAACCTCGAGGATGGATTCCGGAATCCGCCGCACGATGCCAAGCCGCACACATGGTGGCACTGGATGAACGGCAATGTGACGAAGGAGGGCATCACCGCCGATCTGGAGGCCATGGCCGAGATCGGCCTCGGCGGCGCGCAGATCTTCGACGCGGGCTGCGACATTCCGGCTGGCCCGATCGCCTACAACTCCCCCGAGTGGTTCGACGTGGTCAAGCACGCCGCCGCCGAGGCGCGTCGGCTCGGCATCGAGCTGTGCCTGCCGAACTGCAGCGGCTGGTCGAGTTCCGGCGGACCTTGGAACCCGCCGGCGAACGCGATGAAGGAGCTGGACTGGACCGAGACGAAGGTCGTGGGGCCGGCGACGTTCTCCGCGAAGCTCCCGCAGCCGCCGAACAACCACGGCTTCTACGATGACATCGCCGTCCTGGCGATTCCGACGCCCGCCGCCGAGAAGGACACGATGCTCAAGGCCGGCGTGGACATGTCCAACCCCGCCCCCGACTGCTGGAAGAAGGGCGGAAACGTGGCGACGTTCACGTTCGCGAAGCCATTTGCGGCGAGCGGGTTCTCCTGCCGCTTCGAGTTCGGCTGGACCTGGAGCGCGGCCGGCGACGTCGCGGTGGAGGTTTCCGACGACGGGAAGACGTTCCGGCCGTTCGTGAAGCGGAGCATCCAGCTGGCGGCGAGCGGCGGCGTCGACAAGGGCCTCCGCTTCATCGCATTCCCCAAAACGGTGTCCGCGAAGGCGTTCCGCCTGACGTTCCACATGCCGTCGTATCTCAAGGTACAGGTGCGGGACCTCGAACTCTCGCGCCACGCGGCGATCAGCGACCTGGCGGCGAAGACGTTCAGGGTCCGCACGCCCGTGGCGCCGGCGGACGTCGAGACGACGGCGGACCAGGTGGTCGCGAAGGGCGCGTCCGTCGACCTGACGAAGAAGATGGCGAAGGACGGGTCGCTGACGTGGGAGGTTCCCGCCGGCGAGTGGACAATCGTCCGCCTCGGCTACGCGGCGAACGGCCGCTGCAACCACCCGGCGAGCAGCCACGGGCGCGGTCCCGAAGTGGACAAGCTATCGAAGTCCGCGATGGACTTCCACTTCGACGCCTACGTCGCGAAGCTCTGCCGGCACCTCGGCCCGCTCGCGGGCGACGTCGAGACGGGTCTGAACAGCATCCTCGTGGACAGCTACGAGGTCGGTTCTCAGAACTGGACCCAGGGCTTTGAGAAGGAGTTCGAGGCGCGCACCGGCTATTCGCTGCTGCCGTACCTACCCGTCCTCACCGGCCGCGTCGTCGGCAGCATGGACGAAAGCGAGCGCTTCCTCTGGGACTTCCGCCGCGTGATCGCGGACATGTTCGCGCAGAACTACGCGGGCGAACTCGCGAAGAAGTGCCATGAATACGGCCTCAAGCTCTCGCTCGAGCCGTACGGCAGCTGCCCGTCGGACAACCTCCAGTACGGCCAGGACGTCGACGTGCCGATGGGCGAGTTCTGGAGCCAGGCCGGCACGGGCCAGAACGGCACGGGCAACGCCCGCTTCGCATCCTACCTCGCGCACGTGTGGGGCCGCAAGTTCGCCGCCATGGAGTCCTTCACGGCGAGCCCGGGCGGCGGCTCCGGCCGCTGGCAGAAGACCCCGTTCGGCCTCAAGGCGCAGGGCGACCGCGTCTACGCGAACGGCGTCAACCGCATCATCTACCACCGTTTCACGCACCAGCCCTGGGTCGGGGACAAGTACCTGCCCGGCATGACGATGGGCAAGTGGGGCATGCATCTCGACCGCACGCAGACGTGGTGGAGGCAGGGCAAGGAGTGGATTTCCTACCAGAGCCGCTGCCAGTACATGCTGCAGGAGGGGCGTCCGGTCGTCGACGGACTCTTCTTCTGCGGCGAGAGTGCCCCGAACGACGGCGGTAACACGGACGGCGCGACGGGCCGTCCCGCCTCGCTGCCCTACGGGTACAACTGGGACATCTGCGCCCGCGAGGCCTTCCTGAAGCTGAAGGTCGAAGGCGGCGACGTCGTGGCCCCCGGCGGCGTGCGCTACCGCATGGTCGTGCTGGACGGCACGGACACGATGAGCTTGCCCGTCCTGAAGAAGGTCGGCGAACTGGTCGACGCCGGCGCGAAGGTCGTCGGCGCGATCCGTCCCGTCAAGGCCCCCGGCCTCGTCGGTTACCCGGCCGCGGACGGACAGGTGAAGGCCCTCGCCGAGAAGATCTGGTCGAAGGGCGTGCTCACGTGCTCGGCGGACGAGGCGCTCGTGAAGCTCGGCGTGCGGCCGGACTTCGTCTGGGCGGACAAGAAGGGCCGCGACATCGCGCGCGACGACGTCGCCTACATCCACCGCGACTACGGCGCCGAGGGCGAGGCCTATTTCGTCGCGATGCCGAACAAGGCGTCGACGTCCATCGAGGTCAGCTTCCGCACGACGGGCCGCCTGCCTGAACTCTGGGACGCCGAACGCGGGACGATCGTGCCCGCGCCGGTCTGGCGCGTCGAAGGCGGCCGCACCTACGTGCAGCTCGCGTTCCGCCCCTCGGGAAGCGTCTTCGTCGTCTTCCGCAAGCCGGCGCCCGCGGACCACGCGGTCGCGGTCGACGTGGCGGCGCGGGACGTCCCCGAGCCGAAGGAGACCGGCGTGAAGCACACGCTCGAGATCCTGAAGGCCGAGTACGGCATCTTCGCGGACCCGGTCCCGCCGAGGACGTCACGTCCATCTTCGTGAAGAACGCCGGGAAGGGCGTCCGCGTCGTCAACGACAGGCTCGGCGGCGATCCCGCGCCGACCGTCCCGAAGTACCTGCTGGCGGTCTACACGCTTGACGGCCAGGCGAAGCGCGACTACGTCTCGGAGCACGACGTCTACACGCTGCCCGCCGGCGCGCAGGTGGACTTCGTCTGGTACGGCGCGCTGGACGCGGACGCGAAGCGCCCGGTGGAGAAGACACGCGACTTCACGGACCGCCTGGCGAAACTGGTGAAGGACGGCTCCCTTTCGGCGAAGGTCGACAACGGGCTCGCGGGCGGCGACCCGGCCCGGATGCAGGTCAAGACGGCCCGCGTCGCGTACCGCCTCGACGGCGTCGAGAAGACGGTCGAGGTCAACGAGAACGCGACGCTCACGCTCCCCGCGGCCGCGGTGGCGAGCGACCCGATGCCGGCGTACGAACTTGCCGTCGACGCCGCAGGCGCGGCGCAGGTGCTCGCCTACCGCCCGCTCGCGGCGACGATCCGCACGGCGGCCGGCGCGACGCGCACGGTGACGGCGGAGGTCCCTGCGCCTGTCCTCGTCACGGGGGCCTGGGACCTCGCGTTCCCGCCCGGCTGGGGCGCCCCGGCTCATACGACGTTCCCGCACTTGGCCTCCTGGACGGAGAATGCCGACCCGGAGATCAAGTACTTCTCCGGCACGGCGACCTACTCGCGCAAGCTGGCGATTCCCGCGGCCTTCCGCGCGACGCCGGGTACGCGCGTGATCCTGGACCTCGGCGCGGTCAAGAACTTCGCCGACGTCACGGTGAACGGGAAGACGTATCCCACGCTGTGGAAGCCGCCGTTCCGCGTCGACATCACGGATGCGCTGACGGGGGATGTCGACGCCGCGCTTGAGGTCAAGGTCACGAACCTGTGGCCGAACCGCCTGATTGGCGACGACTTCAAGGAGGAGGACTGCCAGTGGAAACCGGCGGACTTCCGCCAGGCCATCGTCGGCATCCCGCAGTGGGTCAAGGACGGGAAGAAGAGCCCGACCGGCCGCTACACCTTCACGACGTGGAAGCACTGGAACAAGGACGACGAGCCGCTCGTCTCGGGCCTGCTGGGGCCGGTGGTCCTGCGCGCGGGCGTCCTCGCGAAGTGACGTCTCCGCCGAAGACGAATTCAAATCTCAAATCCAAAGCTGACAAAGGAGAAGGGTCAGCAGGGGCGATTGTAATCTGGCGAAGAAGAGAGTAAAATACGCGCCCAACGATTTCATTTATTTGGAGGGGAGCAGCGCTCGGCAACTTCAATGGACATAATATTTCTTATACCAGTCTTAACCGTCGGATTGGCCGCCGCACTACATGCGACAGCCTATATTCATGGAGAATCGCGGCGTTATCTGCCGCGGTTTTGGTGTTTTTTTGTCTTTACCGTCATCTCGATGACTGCGGTCGTATTCGCGAAAGAAAAGCTTCCCTTTCTGCTTTCATGGGAGGCAATGGGACT
>CADAKF010000053.1:0-6233 GCA_902788415.1 uncultured bacterium | reverse complement strand
GCGAAAGAGAAAAGCGTACAAAAAGCGACATGGATTTATCTTCTCGCCTGTCATGCCGGTGCCTGCGCTCTGATGCTCGCAGGCGTTCTTCTTATGCGCCCTGACGCATGGATTGCGGCATTTGCGTGCGCAGTTGTAGGGTTTGGGTTGAAAATCGGATTTCCTCCGTTTCACGCCTGGCTCCCGGAAGCGCATCCTGCCGCTCCCGCTCCGGCATCGGCCGTCATGTCGGGGGCTATGATTCCGCTCGGTTTCCTCGGCTTTCTCAGGTTCTTTCCTTTGAACGGCGCAATTACGAGCTTGGATCTCAATGTTTTCGGCTGGACATTTCTTGCCCTTGGCGCCGTCGCGTCAGCAGGCGGTATTCTTTTTGCTTTGCCACAGGCGAATCTGAAGCGCCTATTAGCTTTTTCGTCCGTTGAGAATATGGGCGTTGTCGCGATGGGATTTGGACTTTCCGCGCTTATCAAGGCGATGAATGCGGGCGATTCGCTTGCCTCTCTTTGCCTTGCAGGAGCCCTCGTCCATATATTGAACCATGCGTTTTTGAAGGGATCGCTTTTTCTTGCCGCAGGTTCCGTCCTCAGGCAGACGGGAACGCTCGATCAAGATCGTCTCGGCGGACTAATGAAACGTATGCCGTTTACAGGCGCGCTTTTCGCCGTCAATTCATTTGCGCTTGCGGGGCTTCCTCCGATGAACGGCTTTCTAGGCGAGCTTGCGCTTTATATCGGCGCATTTACGGTTCTAAAAACTGGTGTTCCCGTTTTGGTGGCGGCGGGATTTCTCGTCGTTGTCGTATTGTCTCTTACAGGCGCTCTTGCCGCCGCGGCGTACGCAAAAGCGCTGGGCTCAACCTTCCTCGGCTTTCCGCGCTCCGAAAATGCGGCTCAAGCCGTCGAGGCGCCGCGCAGGATGTGGCTGTCGCAACTTGCGCTTACAATCCTTTCCATCGCCATGGTGCCTGGAAGCGTCTTTTTTATCCATATTCAGACTGGCGGATATAAATCTCAGATGCTTGTCGCCGGCGCTGCGCTGGGTGCAGTTTTTATCGTGTTTACCGTTTTCCTGCTGATGCTTCGTAGGTTTGTCTGTCCGAGAGGAAAGGAAAAAAGAACTTCTCTCGTCTGGGACTGCGGGTATGACGAGCCTACGCCTCGGATGGCGTATACGGCTACGGCGTTCACTCAGCCGCTTGCCGATTTCTTTAGGCCTCTGCTTCGTTCAAGGCGTCATCTGATTGCGTTCAAGGGCGATCCTGCGAAACCGACGGATGCCGCAATTGCAGCTGAAACAGACGATATTGCCATCCGTGCGCTTTGGCGGCCTCTCTTTACGAAATTTGCGCGTCTCTTTCAGCGCGCGCATCTTCTTCAGAACGGATCTCTTCATTTTTACATCCTTATCATTCACATCGCAGTGCTCGTGCTGCTTGTGTTCGCACTCGTGTCATGAATATCCTCAGCATAATTCTCGCCGCGGTTTTATCGCCGTTTTTCATCGGCGTAGTCAATCAGACAAAAGCCTTTTTCGCAGGTCGCAAAGGGCCGGGCTTTTTCCGCCTCTATTTCACCATCGGAAAGCTCCTGCGCAAAAGCCGCATGCTGCCTGAGAATTCCACATGGATCTTCGATATCGCCCAAAGTGCGTCGCTTGCGTCGGTCGCGGTTGCGGTTATCATTTTCCCGTGGACGGGAGGCGGAGGTGTCTCTTCATTCGTCCCGGTTGCATTCTTTTTCTATCTGCTTGCGGCAGGGCGTTTCTTGACGGTGCTCGGTGCGCTTGATGCCGGAAATGCTTTCGAGGGGATGGGCTCTTCGCGCGAAGTGCAGTTTTCCGCGTTTGCGGAGATTGTCGTTTTCATCGTTCTCGGTTTTCTCGTTTTTCTTTCAGCGGACACATCGCTTTCAGGAGTTCTTTCAGGCATTCGCGTGGAAGATTGGAAAGATAACGTCATTCCGCTTGTTCTTGTCTTTCTCGCGTTTGTCGCCGTCTTTCTTTCTGAGAACTGCCGCGTTCCGTTCGATGACCCTGAAACGCATCTTGAACTTACGATGATTCACGAGGCGATGCTTCTTGATGTCGGCGGTCCTGACCTTGCGTTCGCGCTCTACGGCGCGGCGCTTAAATTCGAATTGCTTGCTGCGTTTCTCGTTATGATGGTCATGCCGTGCTTCGGGAGCGGATGGGTGCATGCCGCCGCGCTTTTCGCAGGGGTCGGTCTTATTTCCGTAGCCGTGGGAGTCATTGAATCCGTCATGGCGCGCATGCGTTTTTTAAAGTCTCCGCAGTCGCTTATGGGAGCGGCTCTCATCGCAGCTCTCGCCGTTCTCGTCTTCATCTGTTTTTAAACCGCAACTGAAGAAAGCATGCATACTTTTTCTGAAATCGTTTTGGCTCTGTTTCTGATTGCCGATCTCGCGCTGGCCGGGGCGAGCCGGCTTAAGTCCGCCATACGGTTCGTCGCGTTGCAGGGATGGATTGTCGGAGTGCTGCCGATCTTTCTCTGGGATTGGCAAGCGAACGGATGCCCGGGGATAAGAATATGGGGTATATCTTTAATGAATGCGGTCGTGAAGGGGGTGGCGATGCCTCTTCTTCTGTCGTATGCCGTTAGAAAGGCGAGGACGCGCCGCGAAGTCGAGCCGATAGTCTCGTTCCAGATGTCCCGCTTTATCGTCTTTCTCATGGCTGTCGGAGGCTTTGCAACCGGTCGGCTCCTTCACATCCACGAAACGATAGCTTCGGAGTTTGCAATCCCAGTTTCCTTCACGACGATGGGGACGGGGCTTCTGCTCATCTCGGCCAGAAAAAAGGCGATTACGCAAGTTATCGGGTTTCTTGTTCTTGAAAATGGAATATCGCTTTTTGGTGCAGGGATTCTTCTCGAGTACGGCATCGTGGTTGAGCTCGGTATTCTTCTTGACGTATTCGCGCTCGTCTTTATTCTCGGCATCGCCGCATTTCAGATTAACCGCACGTTTTCATCGACAGATACGGATCGGCTCAATCATCTCGGAGATACGCATCTGATGCATCCCCATCATAAACACGACCACGTCCATGACTGACACGCTTAGAAATTTTCTTCTCACTCTAACACCAGTTCTCTTCGTCGCGAATCTGGTGCAGAGCTTCTTTTATCTTCCCGAATCCTCGAGGCGCGAGAGCGGCGGACACATGTCTAATAGTCTCTACTACGCGCTCCTCTTTTTGTTTTTCGGCGCGATGATGTTTGCTCTTCTCGCTTCATCCCTGCCGCTTATGTGGGTGGCGATAGAGCTGACCACACTCGTTTCCGCTCCGCTTATAACGTATCATCGCAGTCGGGAAAGCCTTGAGGCGATGTGGAAATATCTTCTGATATGTTCAATCGGAATCGCCTTCGCGCTCTTTGGGACGATGTTAGTTCTTCACGCCCAGTCTACGGGGAGCGTGATGTGGTATAAGGCGGGTTTCGCTTTCGTTCTTGCCGGGTACGGGACGAAGATGGGCCTTGCTCCGTTTCATACTTGGCTGCCAGACGCCCATTCCGAAGCCCCTGCGCCCGTTTCGGCGCTTCTTTCCGGTGCGCTACTGAATTGCTCTTTCTTCGCGATCGTCCGCGTTCGCGAAATGATGCCTTTCGCGGCCACGCCTTTCTGCGACGCGGCGATGCTTGCCCTCGGTATTCTCTCTCTCGCCGTAGGCGCCGTTTTCATGGTGCGCCAAACGGACTACAAGCGGCTTCTCGCCTATTCGTCCGTTGAGCACATGGGGCTCGTGATTATTCTTTTTTCGCTCGCTCTCTCGCGCAGCGGAACCCTGGTGTGGTATGCGCTCGCGCTCCATATCGCCGCGCATTCGATTACGAAAACGCTCCTTTTTCAGACGGCGGGCAATCTTCTTCTGGCCTTCCGCACACGCGCCGTCTCCGTGGTGCAGGGGCTCGGCGTTTCGATGAAAGGGCATGCCGCGTTATGGCTTATTGGACTCGTTCTCATTTGCGGAATGCCGCCGTCGCTTCTCTTCTTTTCAGAGCTCTGCCTTGTTCTCGTCTCTCCAATCTGGATTTCGGCGACGGTTCTCATGCTTCTTTTTATCGTGTTCGCCGCGATGATGAAAGTGGGGCTCTCAATGACGTTTGGCCGCCCCGTCTCGTCATTTGAGCCGGTGCCGAAAAGGCTACTCATAATTCCAGGGGCGCTGTTGATTTTACTTGTCGTCGCCGGCGTCTTTTCTGTGTTTGCAATCGTGGCGTAAAACGGAGATTTGTCATGACTGAAGTTTTTTCCTGTTCATCGTCCGAAGACGCGTTTGCAAAACTTGATTCGTTCGGAGGATATTCAAATCCGGAAGGCGTTGCCGCGCTTAAAGGGGCGGCGGCGCACGAAGTGGCGGTAGGGCCCGTTCACGCGGGCGTCATCGAACCAGGGCATTTCCGCTTTCAATGCATGGGCGAGGATGTTTACAATCTCCAGATTTTTCTCGGCTACCAGCACCGCGGAGTTGAAGAGGCGATTGTCGCCGCCGACGGAAATCTTCCGCGGCAGATCGCGCTTGCCGAGACGTGCGCGGGAGATACGTCGGCCGCTGCGGCGATCGCCTTTAGCGAACTTATGGAGCGCGCATTCCCGGCGCGTTTCCCGCAGCCTGGTCAAGAAGCTCTGCGCCTTCGTGAAATTCTGCTTGAGCTTGAGCGTATCGCCAACCATACGGGAGACCTTGGCGCACTTGCGGGAGATGTCGCGTTTCTTCAAACGGCGTCGTTCTCAGGGCGCATACGCGGCGAATATCTTAATATGACGGCGCTTCTCTGTGCAAACAGGTTTGGGCGCAACGCCATTGTCCCGGGAGGCGCGCGCATTCTTCCTTCGGCAGAAAAATACGCGCAAATAAAAGATTGGATAGGGCGTGTGAAGCCGGAGCTCGACCGCGCGCTCAAACTTATGTTTCATGAACATTCCGTCTGTGACAGATTTGACGGAACGGGAAAAGTCTCTAAAGAAATCGCGCGCGAAATTGGTTTGGTGGGCGTCGCGCGCCGCGCGTCTGAGGAGTTTAACGGTGATGTGATGGCGCGCGCGCTCGTAAGGCGCGTCGAGATAAATGAAGCGCATAGGAAGATTGAGCTGCTGATCGGCGGCGGCTACGCCTTCCCTCAAAGTGCGTGTGACGGCGCTGCGGATCATGGCGGCTTTTCAGTCGTCTCGGCGAGCGTGCCCGCGTGGCGCGGACCTCTTGTCCATGCCGCCGCGTTTTCGCCGCAGGGGAAAATGCTTCGCTATAAAATCGTCGACCCGTCGGCCTTTAACTGGCCGGCTCTTGCGTGGGCATTGAGAGGCGAGCAAATCTCGAATTTTCCTATATGCAATAAATCGTTCAATCTCTCCTATTGCGGAACGGACAGATAAGAAAGGGCATAGAATGTTCAGGGCTTTGCTATCAAGACTAAAAGAAGGTTGCAGAACAGGGGCGTTCCCTCCCGGAAAACCTAACCTTCCGCCGGATTTCAGGGGGCGGCCGAAACTTGCCGCCGATACGACGGCGGAAGATGTGGATGCGATGAAGGCCGTTTGTCCCGTTTCCGGCGCGCTTGGATTTGAAGAGGGAAAGGCGTGTCTCGATATGGGGCGCTGCATCTTTTGCGGAAGGTGCGCTGAGGCGTGTTCCAAGGTGGTTTTTACAGATGAATACCGCCTTGGGGTGTTTCGCCGCGAAGACCTCGTCGTTCGCGCTGGAGAAGAGACGTACGAGCCCCCGGTGCAGACGGATCCGGAGGCACTCGCGCTCAAAGGGTCACTCGCTCTTCGCGAAGTTTCTGCGGGCGGATGCGCCGCGTGCGAGCTTGACGCGAATGTATTGGGAACGCCCGCGTGGGATATGGCGCGCTTCGGCATTTCTTTCGTCGCCTCTCCCCGTCATGCCGATGCGATCTATCTGACAGGGCCTGTCAGCGAGAATATGCAGACGGCTCTCGATAAGACGTATGCGGCCGTCCCTGAGCCGAAATTTCTCATAGCGGCGGGCGCGTGCGCAATATCGGGAGGGTTGTACGCTCAAGGGCACCTCCCGGCGGCAACGTCGCTTTACATCCCTGGCTGTCCGCCGCATCCGGCGACAACGCTTGAAGCGCTTATTCGTTTTACGCGCGGAACTATATGGCCGTTATAGCTTGTCTCGGGTTTCAAGAGGATGTCGCCGCCGTTGCGGCAAATGATGTCTTGGGGCGCGATCTGCAGGATGCCGAACTA
>CADAKF010000052.1 GCA_902788415.1 uncultured bacterium | reverse complement strand
AAAAGGAATGAGGGAGATTGTTGATTTGCCAGAGAAAAAGGCGAATCAGTTTATCGTTTTTGTCCGCAATAATCATGGTGTATTGTCTAAAACCAAGCGCGATAAATTCTCCGAGCTGACAGATGATGAAATTCATGCTTTGGAGGATGTGATTCGGGATGGTTTGATTAAGTAGAATACGCGGTTAAATATGAAGATTTCACTTATAACCGCTTGCTACAACAGCGCGGAGACGATTCGCGATGCGCTGGAGAGCGTTGCGGCGCAGCGGGGCGTCGAGGTCGAGCAGATCGTCGTCGACGGCGGAAGCGCCGACGGGACGGTGGACGTGATCAGAAAGTTTGAAGCGGAAAGGATTCCGCTTCCCCACTGTGCGACTGAGACTTCCGATTACGACTTCCGTTGGATCAGCGAGAAGGACAACGGCATGTATGACGCCCTCAACAAGGGCATCCGGATGGCGACTGGCGACGTAATCGGCATCCTGAACGCGGACGACCGGCTCGAGGACGAGAATGTGCTCGCTGATATTGCTCGATTGTTTGATTGTTCGGATTGTTCGATTGACGCGGTGTACGGGGACATCCGGTTTGTTCGGGGCGAGAGCGATGAGACCGCGCGGTACTACAGCTCGAAGGCGTGGCGGCCATGGATGCATAACTGGGGCTACATGCCGGCACATCCGACCGTCTACGTGCGGCGCGAGGTCTTCGAAAAGTACGGACCCTACAAGCTCGGCTACGACATCAGCGCGGACTTCGAATGGATGGTGCGCATCCTCTGCCGCGCGCGCATCCGCACGACGTACCTGCCGCGGTGCCTGGTGACGATGCGCCTCGGCGGAAAGTCCACGGCCGGCCTGAAGGCGATGTGGCGCCTCAACTGCGAGAACGTCCGCGCCAACCGCGAGAACGGCTACTTCTGCTGCCTGCCGATGATGGTTCCCAAGTACTTCTACAAGATTCTCGGTTATCTCTTCAAGAGGCATTGACATGTACTACGTCAACAAGATCATTGGGGCGCTGGCGAATCCGACGACAGTCAGTTTTGTGTTTTGTGCTTTGTGCTTCGTGCTTCGTGCGAAGAGACGTTGGCTCGGACTGGTGGTCCTTGCGTTCTTCTGGTTCTGGGGGACGCCGCTCGCGAGTCGGGTCATCGGCCTACCGCTGGAGCGTCCGTGGCTCGTCGACGGCGAGCCGCCGCACGCCGAGAGCTTCCCGACGGCGGACGCCATCGTCTGCCTCGGCGGCGGCATGGACGTTGCGACGAACGGATTCCTCTCCGCGGACATCAAGCCGGGCGCCGACCGCGTCTGGATGGCCGCGCGGCTCTACAAGGCCGGCAAGGCGCCGAAGGTCTTCTGCACCGGACCCGGCTGCCGCGCGTCGACGGAGAAGCTGCTCCTCGACTTCGGCGTCCCGACGAACGCGCTCGTCTTCCTCGAAAAGCCGCGGAATACTGAGGAAGAAAGCAAGGCGATCAGCGGATGCTTGGATGTTTGGAAGTTTGGAAGTTCGGAAACGACAAGACGTCCAAACCTCCAGACTTCAAAACCTCTTCTCCTGCTTGTCACCAGCGCGTGGCACATGCGGCGGGCGAAGTACATGTTTGAGAAATACGCGTCCGGGCTGGAGGTCATCCCCGCGCCGACGGACTTTGAGTCTGTCATCGGATTCTCGGACGGCTTCGGGTTTACGGAGTTCCTGCCGTCCGGTCGCGCCATGGGCCAGAACGAGATGTACTTCCGCGAATGGCTCGGCTACCTCGGCTATCGACTGCTGCGGTGAATTTGATATAATTTGCGAAGGGGAAAACCATGATGAGTGTTGTGCTGACATTTCTGGAGGGACTGGCGTCGTTTCTGTCGCCGTGCACCTTGCCGATGGTGCCGGTCTACGTGGCCTACTTTGCCGCGGAAGACCGGTCGAGGGCGTCTGCTTTCGCACGCGCCGCGGCGTTTGTGACGGCCTTTGCGCTCGTCTTCGTGGCGATGGGCGCGTTTGCGGGGTCCGTGGGACGTTTGCTTGCGTCGCACCGGACGGCCGTCCGCACCGTCTGCGGCGTGCTGATGGTTGTCCTCGGGCTTGGCTATCTCGGCTTGTTCCGCCTGCCGTTTGCCGGCGGACGGCAGGCGCGCCCGGTGACGGGCCTCGTCTCGGCCTTCCTGTTCGGACTTGCCTTTGCGCTGGGGCTCACGCCGTGCGTCGGCGCGTTTCTCGCCTCGGCGCTCCTGCAAGCCGCTGCGGAGGGGACAGCACTCAAGGGAACGCTTCTCCTCGTCGCGTACTCGGCCGGACTTGGCATCCCGTTCGTTCTCTCGGCGCTTCTGATCACGCGACTGCGAGGCGCGTTCGACTTTATCAAGCGCAATTACCGAACGATCAACGTCCTTTGCGGCGGCTTCCTGATTGTATCGGGCATCGTTCTCGCCGTCGGTGAGTTCATACGGCTTCCCGCTTCAAAAGACAACGCAACACAGGAGGAAAACAAGATGGAAATCACATTAACGTCGGAGAATTTCGAAGCCGAGGTGCTCAAGTCGGACCGGCCCGTCATCGTCGACTTCTGGGCGACGTGGTGTGGGCCTTGCCAGATGCTGGGCCCGATCCTCGCGGAGATCGCCGAGGAAAAGAAGGACGTCCTGAAGGTCGGCAAGGTCAATGTCGACGACTGCCCGGATCTCGCGGCCAAGTACGGCATCATGTCGATTCCGGCGGTTTTTCTCTTCAAGGACGGCAAGATCGTCGCGCAGGCGGTCGGCTACATGCCAAAGGATGAACTTCTGGCGACCCTCTTGAAGTGAAGATATGATATAATTTCCTCGTATGCGTTTGCCGTCGAGGCGGACCGCATCGAGCGCATTCTCGGAGGATTGTGAGGAGGCCCATGAAGCTTTACGTCGCGACACACAATCAGCATAAGCTGCGGGAGATCGGACAAATCTTGCCGGACTTCGAAATCGCCGCGGACGATCCGGAGGGCGTCGAGGAGAGCGCGCCGGACTTCGCCGGCAACGCGCTCATCAAGGTGCGGGCGATCGCCGCGCGTCACGCAGGCGCGTGGTGCATGGCGGACGACTCGGGTCTTGAGGTCGCGGCGCTCGGCGGCGCGCCGGGCGTGCGGAGCGCGCGGTATTCAGAGGGGAAGGATGATTTTTGCGCTTCGCTTACAAGCGGAAAGGATTCCGCTTCTCCCCTCGCGCGGACGCAGATGAACAATGCACTCTTGCTTGACAATCTGAAGGGCGTTGCCGACCGCCGCGCCAATTTCACCTGTTGCTGCGCGCTTGTTTCTCCCGAGGGGGCCGAGCATACGGTCGTCGGCAAGTGCTTCGGGCGGATTGCCGAACAGCCGAGTGGCGCGGAGGGTTTCGGCTACGATCCGCTCTTCATCCCCGACGGGTACAAGAAGTCTTTTGCAGAGCTGACGGCGGAGGAGAAGAATGCGATTTCGCATCGCGGGCGTGCGCTTGCGGAGGCGGTGAAGATCTTGAAAGGAGAAGAGCGGACATGAGCGTCCTGCGTTTTGGGAACAGCGTCCACACGGCGCTTTGGGGAACCGAGGACTGGGTCGTTTCGGCGCATGCGTCGGATCCGAGCGTAATCGCCGGCGGTGAAGGGAAGGGAAGGACACTGCGGGACGTCGAGCCGGATTTCCCGCTCCTGTTCAAGGTGATTGACGCCAAGACGCGGCTTTCGGTGCAGGTCCATCCGAACGAAGAGACGCGCAAGCTCACGGGCGGCGATCCGAAGACGGAGATGTGGTGCGCGCTGTCCGAAGGCCCGATCTACGCGGGGCTCCGTCCCGGCACGACCGCGGCGGAAATCGAGGCGGCGGTCAAGTCGGGACGCTTCGAGGAGCTGATGGTCCGCCACGAGGCGAAGTTCGGCGACGTCTTCTACATCCCCGGCGGACTCGTCCATGCCATCGGCGACGGCGTGAAGCTCTACGAGGTGCAGCAGAGCTCGGACACGACGTTCCGCCTGTACGATTGGAACCGCGTCGGCAAGGACGGCAAGCCGCGTGAACTGCATGTCGCGAAGGGCCTGCAGGCGATTGACTATTCGCTTGCCGTTCCCGTGCCGCGCCAGTCTCTCGACACGCCGTTCTTCCGGTTCTCGCAGAAGACGCTGAACGGCACGGAGACGCTGGCGGTCGTCGCGGGCGAATTCCTCGCCGTTTTTGCGGCCCGCGGATCCGTGAAGGTCGACGGAGCGGAGCTTTCCGAAGGCGGCAGCGCACTGGTTTGTCCGTCGTCGTCCGTGACGCTTGCCGCAGACGGCGCACATGTTTTCCTGACGCGCTTTGGGAAGGGGGCTTCCAGGTGATCAGGAGTCAGCTGTTCATCGCCGCGGCGCTTCTTGCGGGCGTTGCCATCGGATACTTCACGGCCGTCGAGGCGACCGACAGCGGTTGGGGCGGAGGGCGTCACGGCGGAGATCGCGGTCCGCCGCTGGGAGGTCCGGGTGGACGTTAAGATCGAGGAGAGCTGGAAGCGCGTTCTCGGACCCGAGTTCGAGAAGAAGTATTTCGTCGACCTCACGGATTTCGTCCGCACCGCCTACAGGGCGGGAACGTGTTTTCCGCCCGCGAAGCTCATCTTCAATGCCTTCAACCGTACGCCGTTCGACAAGGTGAAGGTCGTGATTCTCGGGCAGGATCCGTACCACGAGCCCGGTCAGGCCCAGGGCCTCGCGTTCTACGTCCCGCCGGAGATCCGGACGCCGCCGTCGCTCGTCAACATCGCAAAAGAGTTGGCGGAGGATGGAGGAGGGCTTGAGACGAGAGACGGAAGACAGGGAGTGCCGGATTTGTTGAGTTGGACCGACCAAGGTGTCTTGCTCTTGAATGCTACGCTGACGGTCGCGGCGCATCGCGCGGGATCGCATCAGGGCCGCGGATGGGAGACGTTCACGGACGCGGTCGTGCGGGCGCTGGCCACCGAGCGAGAGCACTTGGTCTTCATTCTCTGGGGTTCGTACGCGCAGAAGAAGGGCGCGTTCATCGACCGCAATCGACATTGCGTCATTTGCTCGGCGCATCCCTCGCCGCTTTCGGCTTATCGCGGTTTCTTCGGATCCAAGCCGTTCTCGAAGGCGAACGCCTATCTCGCCTCCAACGGAATCGAGCCAATCAAATGGTAGGGCTGCCGCAGAGCTTCTGGCTGATCGCGCCGTTCGCGACTTGGATGGCGCTGATGACGGTGTTGCCGGCGACGCCCGGTTGCTACGCTATCCGCACGGCGGTTGTCGCCCTCTTGCTGGTTGTGGGGTGGCGGCAAGGACTTAAGACTTTAGACGAAAGACGCGCGAGTAGTCTCCCGTCTCATGTCTCAAGTCCTCTGAAGTCTTTCGTCTCTCGTCTAAAGTCCTCCCTCCTGTCCGGCCTTGCCGTTGGCCTCGTTGTCTTCGCAATCTGGATTTTACCCGAGCAGTTCAATTGGGCGTGGTATCGCAAATGGTGCATCATCGGCGAAGGCGGGACGCAGGCGGTGGCGGACGCGAGTACGCTGATGATCGCGTATCGCCTCATTGGCAGCGCCTTCGTCATTTCGGTCGCCGAGGAGCTCTTCTTCCGCAAGTGGCTGATTGGCTTCGCGGGCTTCTGGCCGATGGTGGTGCTCTTCGCGGTCGAGCACGACCGGTGGCTCGTCGCGGCGATCTGCGGCATCGCCTACGGCTGGCTCTATCTGCGCAGAGGCCTGGGTGCGGCGATTGTCGCGCATGCGACGACGAATCTCGTCCTGGGCCTCTGGGTTCTGGAGACGGGCCAATGGCAATTTTGGTAAGGTTGTGCTATAATTCAAACATCACTAACAAGAAAGGACATCCAACAAATGGATTTCATGTCGACTGTGAAGGGCTCCCTGCTCGAGGGTTTCTATCCCAAAGGCTGGGATATGAAGAAGATTGACAAGTGCTGCTCGAACAAGCCGAGCGACGTGACCAAGCGCCAGAAGTTCTGGAACAAGGATTTCGCGCCGATTCCGTGCGACGACGTCCGCGAGTTCGACGTCAAGATGGGCCACGAGATCGCCAACGAAATCAAGAAGGCCGCGGACCGCAAGGAGAAGATCATCTTCATCCTCCCGGTCGGTCCGATGGGCATGTACAAGTGGGCGGTCTACTTCCTCAAGGAGTGGAACCAGGACTGCAAGCACGTGTGGTGCTTCAACATGGACGAGTGGGCGGACGCGAAGGGCAACACCCTCGTCGGCGACGCGTCCTTCCAGTACGCGATGGAGCAGGCGTTCTACAATCCGCTCGGCAAGCTGACCGTGCCGAAGGATCACCGCAACTTCGCGACGAAGGCCAATCTTCCGACCTATCCGAAGAAGATCGAGGCGCTCAAGAAGGAAGGCGCGAAGCTCGTCCTCGTCTACGGCATCGGCCGCATGTGCCACATCGCGTTCTGGGAGCCGATGATCGGCGCTGAGTTCAAAACTGACGCGGAGTGGCTGAAGCAGCCCTACCGCATCGGCGTGAAGCTGCATCCGCTCACGATCGAGCAGAACGCGCTCACCTCGTTCAAGAGCCGCACGACGCTCGTCCCGTGCCGCGCGAACACCATGGGCCCCGGCATCATGTTCAAGGCCGACTACGCGATCGGCGGTGCGGACGGCACCCTCGGCCGCGGCATGCAGTGGCAGGGCATGAGCTTCTGGATGACGCTCCGTTTCGGACCTGACCGTCACGTGACGTCGAGCTACATCCCGACGATCCCGGGCAAGTTGTTCTTCCTCAAGGAACTCGCCGGCCCGCTGATCGCCGAGGCGAACTGACCGCCCGCGCGGTCTTGGCGCGCTGACCGAGTACGCCCAAGCAAGCGCGACTTTTGATATAATGACGGTGTTCTTGAGAAAGGTGCTTACTTGAAATGCTCGTCAATCTTGATGCCGTACTGAAGAAGGCGAAGGCGGAACACTATGCCGTCGGCCTCTTCAACACCCATGACACCGACATGCTCGAGGCGGCCCTCGCGGCTGCCGAAGAGGCCCGCAGCCCGATTATCATCGGCACGGCGGAGGTCCTGCTCCCCTACGGAGACCTTCCGCTCATCGCGCCGGCCCTCGTGGCGGCTGCGAAGCGCGCGACGGTCCCGGTCGTCGTCCACTACGACCACGGCCTTACGTTCGAGAAGACGATGGAGGCCCTGAAGGAGGGCTTCTCGTCCGTCATGTACGACGCCTCGGCGAAGGACTATGAGACGAACGTCGCCGAGACGGCGGAGGTGACGAAGATCGCCCATGCGTTCGGCGCGACGATCGAGGGCGAGATCGGCCACGTCGGTCTTGCGCAGGAGGGCGACGACAGGAACGGGCAGTATACGACGGTCGAAGAGGCGGTCGACTTCCAGACGAAGACCGGCGTCGACGCGCTTGCCGTCGCCGTCGGCAACGCGCACGGCGTCTACAAGTCGAAGCCCTGCATCCAGCTTCAGCGCATCGCCGAGCTCAACGCGGCGGTGAAGTGTCCGCTGGTCATGCACGGCGGCAGCGGTCTTTCCGACGACGACTTCAAGAACGCCATCGAGCGCGGCGTGGCGAAGATGAACATCCACACCGACATGGTCTGCGCCGGCATGCGCGCGATGTACGAACAGTGCGACGCGCACAACCGCGACAAGATCGTGACGTGGGACTACCTCGACACGCGCAAGGCGAAGGTCGAGGCGATCAAGGCCGTCGTGGCGCGCAAGCTTCAGCTTTTCGGCTCGGTCGGAAGGGCATGACGCGACGTCGGGGCTTCCCGGTTTGTTGTCAGAGATTCGTTTGAAAGGAGAAAAAGGAAATGGCTATTCCGAAGAAGTGCAAGGTTTCGGTGCTTGAGTCGCCGAAGAAGATGGTCCTGAAGACGGTCGACATTCCCGCCGTCGGCGCGGACGAGATCCTCGTCAAGGTCGAGGGCTGCGGCATCTGCGGCACAGACGTCCACGAATACAAGGGCGATCCCTTCTCAAGGTCGGCGACAAGATCGTGACGGGCCTCAAGCCGTGCGGCGAGTGCGACACGTGCAAGTTCCATCCGGAGATCGCGGAGCTCTGCAACGGCGGCGAGATCTTCGGTCTCCTGCCCGGTCCGAAGCACTACCTGAACGGCTGGTTCGGCGAGTACATGAAGGTCAACAAGGGCGGCGTCGTCTTCAACGTGAGCGACATGGACCGCGACCTCCGCATCCTGATCGAGCCGGCGGCCGTGATCGTCCACGCCGTCGAGCAGGCGAAGCAGATCTTCAACTTCAAGTTCAACAGCTATGTCCTCGTGCAGGGCTGCGGTCCGATCGGGCTCCTCCTGCTCACGATGGTCCGCTGCCTCGGCGTCCGGAACATCATCGCGTGCGACGGCGACGACAAGCGCCTGAAGTTTGCGAAGCAGCTCGGCGCGAAGTACACGGTGAACGGCATGAAGCCGGGCGCGATCGAGAAGGTGAAGGCGATCACCGGAGGCGAGGGCGCCGAGATGGTGTTCCAGTGCACGGGCTCGCCCAAGGCGGCGTCCGTCGCGTGGAAGTACGTCCGCCGCGGCGGCTCGTTCTGCGAGCTCGGGTTCTTCACGAACAATGGCGACACGACCTACAGTCCGCACCTCGACATGTGCAACAAGCAGATCAAGGCGTGCGGCAGCTGGACGTACCAGGCGAAGGACTGGGTGCAGGCGTTCGACTTCCTCAAGGAGGCGAAGGAGCGCAAGCTTCCGGTGACGAAGCTCATCACCCACAAGTACCCGCTTGACAAGATGAACGAGGCGATGGAGATGAATATCTCCATGAAGGGCCTCAAGATCGCGTACGTCGCGAAGTGAGGGTCTCATGAACGTTCTGGCCATTGGCTGTCATCCGGATGATGTGGAGATCTGCTGCGCGGGCACGCTCGCGAAGTGCGTGAAGCGCGGCGACAAGGTGTTCGTCGCACACCTCTGCACGGGCTCCCTGGGGCATGTGATCATTCCGCCGGAAGAGCTCGTCCCCATGCGCGCCCAGGAGGCGCGCGAGGCGGGCAAGCTCGCCGGCATCGAGGTGCTGGACGGCGTGTTCGGGGACCTTGACATCTATGCGGACAACGCGGAGAGTCGCAACAAGGTCGTGGAGATCATCCAGTACGCGCAGCCAGACTTCATCATCACGCAGAATCCCGACGACTACATGCCGGACCACATCGCGACCTCGAAGCTCGTCTTCGACGCGTCGTTCACGGCGACGCTGCCCAACTGGCCGTCCAAGACCAAGAAGGCGGCGAAGCTCGTCCCGATCTACTACATGGACACCCTGGCGGGCGTCAACTTCGTGCCGGACGAGTACGTCGACATCTCCGACGAGATCGACCTCAAGATCCAGATGCTCGAGTGCCACCACTCGCAGCTCGACTGGATGCGCGAGCACGATCACATCGACTTCGCGGACATGGTCCGTACCTGCTCGAAGTACCGCGGCTACCAGTGCGGCGCCGCGTATGCCGAGGGCTTCAAGATGTGCAAGGCGTACCTGAAGGGCACCACCAAGCGTCTCTTGCCGTAACCTTATGAAAACCAAAGCCGTCTATCCCGGAACGTTCGACCCGATGACCCTCGGGCACTTCGACCTCATCCAGCGGGCCTCGAAGCTCTACGACAAACTGATTGTCGCGGTCGCGGCGACCAGCACGAAGAAGGGCGCGCTCTTCGACGCCGAAGAGCGGCTTGCGATGATCCGGGAAGACGTCAGGAAGGCGAGGCTGCGCAATGTCGAGGTGAAGATTCTCGACACGCTCCTCGTTGACTTCTGCCGCCGCGAGAAGGCGCATGTCGTCATTCGCGGCGTCAGGGTCTACTCCGACTTCGAGTACGAGTTCCAGATGGCGCTCACGAACCGCCGGATGGCTCCCGAGATCGAGACACTCTTCATGATGCCGAGTGAGAACCTCGCCTATGTGACGGCCTCGACCGTCCGCGAGATCGAAAGCTACGGCGGCAACACGGCCCCGTTCGTCACCGCCGCCGTCCAGAAGCGGCTTAAAAAACGTCGTTGAGATGGATGACAGACTGATTGTTGACGCCTCGCGAGTGGATTCCGAGGGGGAGGAGATCGAGGGTGAGGTCGGGTGCATTGACCTCGACGAAGAGTTCGTGAAGCCCTTCGGCGGGGTGCGGTACCGCCTGACTGCACAGGTCTTCGGGACTGAATTGCTGGTCCGCGGGCACTTGGAGCAGGACTTCGACCTTGTGTGCTGTCGGTGCGGCAAGGACTTTGATGATACAATAAAGGTGGATGATTTTACAGTTTCACACGAAATTGATAAAAAATCACCAGAGGTCGATTTGACTGATGAAGTCAGAGAGAGTATAATACTCGCCCTACCGACATACCCGGTTTGTGCTGAGGCGTGTCCCGGTATCGAGCAAAAGGTCGAGATGCCGACGGACGGTTGCTGGAGCGCGTTGGATGGGTTGAAGGTAGAAACGAAGAAGTAAGGAGAAAGAAAAATGGCTAGCCCTAAGAATAGAGTGTCCAAGCGTCGTAAACGCGAGCGTGTTGCTTCCCTTGAGAAGCCGATCCTGGCGCAGGTCGGAACCTGCCCCGCGTGTGGCGCGGCGGTTCGCTCGCACCGTGCCTGCCCGAAGTGCGGGACATACAAGGGCCGCAAGGTCGTTGCGGCGAAGTAAGCAAACTTCCTTTTTATGACGCGGATTGCGCTTGATGCGATGGGTGGCGATTTTGCCCCCGAGCAAGTCGTCATTGGTGCAGTGGAGGCGGCGGCCCAGCAGCAGGACGTGAAGGTCCTGCTGGTTGGCCAGCTCGCGCCCATCCAGGCCGAGCTCGACAAGCTCTCTCCCGAGCTTCGCCGGTCCGCGCAAGAGGCAATGGTCAAGGGCACGTTGGAGATCGTCCACGCGCCTGACATTGCCGGCATGGACGAGGAGGCCGCCAAGACCATTCACCGCAAGCCGGATTGCTCGATCAACGTGGCGATGCGGCTGGTGAAGGAGGGGCGCGCGGACGCGTTCGTGTCCGCCGGCAACTCCGGTGCGATCGCGGCGAGTGCGATCTTCAATCTTGGGCGCACCCCGGGCGTGAAGCGTCCCGCCATCGCGACGGTGCTGCCGACGACCGATCCCGAGCGTCCGATCATCATCCTGGACGCCGGTGCAAATATGGACTGCAAGCCCGAGTGGCTTGTTCAGTTCGCAATCATGGGCGACGCCTACTCGAAGGCGGTCCTGAAGCGTACGACCCCGGCGATCGGGCTTCTGTCGATCGGCACGGAGGACTGCAAGGGCAACGAGATGACGAAGGAGACGTTCCCGCTCCTCAAAAAGTCCAGCGAGCTGAATTTCGTCGGGAACATCGAGGGCAAGGACCTCTATAAGGGCCACATCGACGTCGCCGTCTGCGACGGCTTCGTCGGCAACGTGGTCCTCAAGACGACCGAATCGATTGCGAAGGCGATTGGTCTGCGTCTTAAGGCCGCTTGCACCAGCACGCCGCTTCGGATCCTGGGGGCGCTGCTGCTCAAGGGCGCATTTAGGGACTTGAAGAAGGTGATGGATCCCGAGGCCTGCGGCGGTGCGCCGCTCCTGGGCGTCTCCGGCGCCGTGATCATCGGTCACGGCAGCTCTTCGCATAGGGCCATTTTCAACGCCGTCAAAGCCGGCGTCGCTGCGGCGACCAACGACGTGTCTGGCATGATCGCAAAATCGATCGCCGAACACGCCGAGGACGCAGAGTAGCATGAGCGACTATAATTTCTCCGCCATCGAGAAGAAGTGGCAGAAGTACTGGCTCGAACAGAAGACCTTTAAGACGGACGCGAACGGCACCGGCGAGAAGTTCTACTGCCTCGACATGTTCCCGTATCCGTCGGGCGCAGGCCTGCACGTCGGGCATCCCGAGGGCTATACGGCGACGGACATTCTCTGCCGCTACAAGCGCATGAAGGGCTTCAACGTCCTGCATCCGATGGGTTGGGATGCGTTTGGCCTTCCGGCCGAGCAGTATGCTGTCGAGACGGGTACTCACCCCGCAATCACGACGAAGAAGAACGTCGACCGCTTCCGCGAGCAGATCCGCGCGCTCGGTTTCTCCTACGACTGGGACCGCGAGGTCAACACGACGGACCCGAAGTATTACAAGTGGACGCAGTGGATCTTCGAGCAGCTCTACAAGAAGGGGCTCGCCTACGTCGCCGAGGTTCCGGTGAACTGGTGTCCCGCGCTCGGCACGGTTTTGGCGAACGAGGAAGTCATAGACGGACGCTCCGAGCGCGGCAACCATCCCGTCATCCGCAAGCCGATGCGCCAGTGGATGCTCAAGATCACCGAGTACGCCGAGCGTCTTCTCAAGGATCTCGACACGCTTGACTGGTCCGACGGCATCAAGGAGATGCAGCGCAACTGGATTGGCAAGTCCACCGGCGCGCTCGTCGACTTCAAGGCGACGGGAACGGATGACATCATCACCGTCTACACGACCCGTTGCGACACGCTCTTCGGGGCGACCTACATGGTCCTTTCGCCCGAGCACAAGCTGGTCGAAAAGTGGCTTGCCGAGGGCAAGATCAAGAACGCCGACGCGGTGAAGGAGTACCAGAAGAAGGCTGCGTCGAAGAGTGATCTCGAGCGCACCGAGCTCAACAAGGAAAAGACGGGCGTGAAGCTCGAGGGCGTCATGGGCCTTAATCCCGTCAATGACACCGAGATCCCAATCTTCATCTCCGACTACGTGCTCGCTACCTACGGAACGGGTGCGATCATGGCCGTGCCGGCGCACGACGAGCGTGACTTCGACTTCGCGAAGGTCTTTGGTCTTCCGATTGTGCAGGTTGTCGCCGCGGCTGATTCCGCCGAGGCGAAGAGCGCATCAAAGGATCCGGTTCCCTACACGAAGGACGCAGCGTTCACGGACATTGCGACGGGCGTGATGGTCTCGTCCGGGTTCCTCACCGGACTCTCGGTCGACGACGCGCGCAAGGCGATGATCAAATGGCTGGAGGAGCACAAGGTCGGCAAGGCGAAGACGCAGTACAAGCTCCGCGACTGGCTCTTCTCGCGTCAGCGCTACTGGGGCGAGCCGTTCCCGGTGATTCACTGGGAGGACGGCACGCAGACGCTGGTCGACGAGGCTGATTTGCCGCTGACGCTCCCAGAGCTTGAGAACTACAAGCCGACGGGCACTGGCGAGCCGCCGCTCGCGAAGGCGACGGATTGGGTGAACGTCACCGACCCGAAGACCGGCAAGAAGGGCATCCGCGAGACGAACACGATGCCGCAGTGGGCCGGCAGCTGCTGGTACTATCTCCGTTACATCGATCCGCTCAACGACAAGGCGTTCGCCGATCCGGAGCTTCTCAAGAAGTGGCTTCCGGTCGATCTCTACGTCGGCGGCGCGGAGCATGCGGTTCTCCACCTTCTGTACGCCCGTTTCTGGCACAAGGTGCTGTTCGACCTCGGGCTTGTCCCGACCGCCGAGCCGTTCCAGAAGCTCGTCAACCAGGGTATGATCCTCGGGATGGCGTACAAGACGAAGCGCGGTGTCCTTGTCCCGATGGACCAGATCGAGTGGAAGGACGGCAAGCCCTACGGACGCGAGGAGGGCGGCGAGCTCCAGGAACTCACCGAGTTCCCGGCGAAGATGTCGAAGTCGCTCAAGAACGTCGTCAATCCCGATGACGTGATCCGTGACTTCGGTGCCGACTCGCTCCGTCTCTACGAGATGTTCATGGGTCCGCTGCAGGCCGTCAAGCCCTGGTCCACGAAGGGCGTCGAGGGTGTCCACCGCTTCCTCAAGCGCGCGAACAAGCTCGTCACCGAGACGAAGATTGTGGACCGCGCGATGACGAAGGCGGAGGCGAAGAGTCTGAACGCGATGATCAAGAAGGTCGGGGACGATCTCGAGGCGATGGCGTTCAACACGGCGATCTCCGCAATGATGGTCTACATCAACGAGGCGGAGGACTTCGCGAAGAAGTCGCCGGACGGGCTCCCGAAGGAATATCTCGAGAAGTTCGTGCAGTGCCTTGCGCCGTTCGCACCGCACTTGGGCGAAGAGCTCTGGTCGTTCCTCGGCCACGACGGCACGATCACCTACGTCCCCTGGCCGCAGTTCGACGCGAAGGCGCTCGTCGAGGACGAGATCGAGATTCCGGTGCAGGTCCTCGGCAAGCTTCGTGGACGCATCACTGTGCCCGTCGCGGCGACGCCCGCCGAGATGGAGGCCGCGGCGAAGGCCAACGCCGACGTTGCGAAGTTCCTCGAGGGCAAGACGATCGTCAAGGTCATCGCCGTTCCGAAGCGGATGGTTAATTTCGTTGTGCGGTAGGACAAAAGAACAAGAACAACTACAAAGGAAAGGAAAACTAAAATGGCGAAGTGGGTTTGCCCCGTGTGCGGGTATGTGTATGAAGGCGATGCGGCTCCGGAGAAGTGCCCCCAGTGCGGCGTTCCGGGCTCGAAGTTCAAGAAGGAGGATCCGAACAAGGCTGGCTATGCGTGCGAGCACGTGATCGGCGACGGCAAGGTCGACGACGCGGAGGTCACGCAGGGCCTCAAGGACCACTTCAACGGCGAGTGCTGCGAGGTCGGCATGTACCTCGCGATGTCCCGTCAGGCGGACCGCGAGGGCTATCCGGAGATCGCGGAGGCGTTCAAGCGCTATGCGTTCGAGGAGGCTGAGCACGCGTCCAAGTTCGCGGAACTCCTCGGCGAGGTCGTCACGAACTCGACGAAGAAGAATCTCGAGATGCGCAAGGACGCCGAGGCGGGCGCCTGCGCGGCGAAGCTCGAGATCGCCAAGCGTGCGAAGCAGCTCGGCTATGACGCGATCCACGACACCGTCCACGAGATGGCGAAGGACGAGGCGCGCCACGGCGCCGGCTTCACGGGCCTCTACAACCGCTACTTCAAGTAAGCTGTTGGGGCACATTGAAGCCCAAAACCGCCGCGCATTCGCGCGGCGGTTTTGCTATAATATCTTTGCAAGGAGCTGATATGGCACAGTTTATTGAAGCGATTAACAAGATGAATGTCGCAGAGCGGATGCAGGTGTTGGAATACCTCTGCACCGCGCTGTCGCCGCATTTTGCCGAATCAACTCCGTCTTGGCATGCGGAGGAGCTGCGTCGTACGGAAGAGGCGGTTGCTGCGGGCGAGGATGAGTTCATGAGCTTAGAAGAATCCAAGCGTCTGTTCGCGGAGCAGGCATATGCGCGTTGAAATTCTCGGCAGCGGTCATCGCGACATCGTCAACGGCAGCCGATTCTACGATGAACAGCAGCGCGGGCTTGGGAATTACTTTGCCAGCTATGTGTATTCGGAGCTTGAATCGCTCGTTGTGTATGCGGGCATCCATGTCCGATACGCCGATTATTACAAGATGGTCTTGAAACGCTTTCCTTGCTCCGTGTACTATAAGGTCGAAGGTGACGTCGTAAAGGTCTGGCGAATCCTCGACAACCGCCGCGATCCGCATTGGGTCGATTCGCAACTGTAAGTGCTTCAAAACCGCCGCGTTCGTTCGCGGCGGTTTTATGGTATAACATGGGGTTATAAATTGACTTGGGATGGTGATGTTCGCGTGGCATCAGTCACAGAATGCGATCCGTGCTCAGGGTGATTTTGATATGATACCTGCCCCATCATTTGGAATCCTTGTCGCATCCTTTTGGCGCGGGGTGATTGCGGCTGATCGGTGAAGGTGATATAATCGCCGTCAGTTTGGGCGATGAATCGCCCGGATCGGAGATGGCTGCGCCGTTAAAGGACAAAGCAATGTGAACAGGGAAGGGATTGGCGATGCATTACGCGCGAATGATTGGCCATGACTATCATGGGGGCTACTACTTCATTACCATCAACACCGCGCCGCGGCGGAATTGCCTTTCTCAGATTATTGATGGCAAGGTTGTGCTGACACCGCTTGGCGAGATTGTCGTGAAGGCGTATCTCAAGATGGCCGCCGATTCGCCGGAGATCGACTTGCGGGTCTGTGCCATCATGCCCGACCATTTCCACGCCATCATCGTCTTTCGGCGGCGTTCCGAACATCCGCTCGGGTGGCATGTCCGCCGGTTCAAGGCGCGGGCGACAAAAGCGGCGCGAGATCTGACGGGCGACGCTCAGCTCGGGCTTTTCGAGGGGAACTTCCATGACTTCATTTCCTTTTCGTCTGATCGGCTCGACAATTATACGCAGTATGTGAAGTCAAACCCGATTCGCTGGCAGTGGAAGCATGACCACCCCGATTTCTTCCGCAAGCACTTCGCGCTTCAGCATCCGCGCCTGCCTCGCGGCATTTTCTGGACGGCCATCGGCGACCGTTCGCTCTTGGATGTGCCGCAGCTGGTGCCGGTCATTGTTCATCGGCGTATCACGGAAGCCGAGCGGAAGGCCGAGGTCGCGCGATACCTTGACCTCGCGCGGAGCGGGGCGACGCTGATTGGTGGTTTCATTTCGCCGGGCGAGAAAGAAGTCGCGAAGGGCGTGTTGGAAATTCCCGGAGCCAAGGTGATTTGCCTGTTGCCGTCTGGGCTCAAGGGCTACAAGCCGCATGGCGTAGCAGTCAAGCGGTTGGCAGAGAGCTTGACGCTTGTTTTGTCGGGCTTCCCCGAGTCGGTTCCGGCGACGCCGATCAATTACGAGAACTGCCATCTCAACAACGATTGGGCTCGGCTGATCGCCGGGGCTGGCGGCGATAAATCGCCGAGATCGTAACGATAGAGGGACTGAGAGGGTAGAACTGGGCGTGGCGGTTCTCGATTCGCGCCATTTATGGCGCAGGGTGCCCCATTCTCCCCCGAATTGTGCTATAATACTCAAATCTATTTCTAACTGAAACCATAACCATAAAGTAAGGAAACGGAAATGGCAAAGAAGATCATGGTCGACGGCAATACCGCGGCCGCTCAGATTGCCTTCGCGTGCAGCGAAGTTGCGGCAATCTATCCGATTACCCCGTCCTCGCCGATGGCGGAGACGTGCGACGACCTCGCGGCCGCTTGCAAGACGAACATCTGGGGCACGATCCCGTCCATCGTGGAGATGGAGTCCGAGGGCGGCGCCGCCGGTGCGGTGCACGGCTCGCTCACGACCGGCTCGCTGACGACGACGTTCACGGCGTCGCAGGGCCTTCTCCTCATGATCCCGAACATGTACAAGATCGCGGGCGAGCTCGCCCCGACCGTGTTCCACGTCTCCGCGCGTTCGCTCGCGTGCCAGGGCCTCTGCATCTTCGGCGACCAGGGCGACGTCATGGCCTGCCGTCAGACGGGCTTTGCGATGCTCTGCTCGAACTCGGTTCAGGAAGCGCACGATATGGCGATGGTCGCGCACGCCGCGACGCTCGAGTCGAAGGTTCCGTTCCTCCACTTCTTCGACGGCTTCCGCACCTCCCACGAGGTCCAGAAGATCGACGAGATCCCGACCGAGGTGATCCGCGAGATGATCGACGACAAGTTCGTCGAGGACTTCCGCAAGCGCGCGCTCGATCCGGAGCATCCCACGATGCGCGGCACGGCGCAGAACCCGGACGTCAACTTCCAGGGCCGCGAGAGCTGCGAGAAGTACTACGAGGCCGCCCCGGCGATCGTCCAGAAGTACATGGACAAGCT
>CADAKF010000051.1 GCA_902788415.1 uncultured bacterium | reverse complement strand
GCTTATTTCGCGAAGGAGATGATGGGCGACGGCGTGACGGTCCGGTTCCGTCCGCACTTCTTCCCGTTCACCGAGCCGTCGGTCGAGGTTGACTTCACCTGTCATGTCTGCAAGGGCAAGGGCTGCGCTGTCTGCAAGCAGTCGGGCTGGATCGAGGTTGCGGGCGCCGGCATGGTTGATCCGCGCGTCTTCAAGCACGTTGGGTACGATCCGGAGAAGGTCTCTGGCTATGCGTTCGGCTTCGGCGTCGAGCGCATTGCGATGATCAAGTACGGTATTCCGGACATCCGCTGGCTGTACGAAAACGACGTCCGCTTCCTTTCTCAGCTTGGCTAACCGCTAACCGCTAACAGCTAACAGCTCAAATGATGACGATCTACAAGTGGGAAAACGGAGGCCTCCGGGAGACGCCGGAGTTCGCGCCGTCCTGCTGGGTCAACCTGGTTGAGCCGTCGACGACCGAGCTTGAGGCTGTTCTTTCGCACTCGAAGGTGCCGCGCGATTTCCTGACGGATCCGCTCGACGCGGGCGAACGTCCGCGCTTCGACTGGGAGGATGAGGCGACGCTGCTCATCGTGCACGTGCCGATGGTCGACGAGGGCGCCCGGGCGATCGCCTATCGAACGGTTCCGCTTGGCATCATCCTTTACGGGCAGTCGGTCATCACGGTCTGCAGCGCGCGAACGCCCGTGACGACGGCGTTTCTGGACCAGATTCGGCGCGTCTGCCCGCCGTCCGACAGCTACCGCTTCGCGTTTCGCCTCCTGTGGCACGCGGGCGTCTTGTTCCTCCGCGTCATCAACGAGATTCATGCGCAGACGACGGCGCTTGAGGACGAGCTGCACGAGTCGATCTCGAACGAACTTTTGATCAAGCTCTTCCAGATCGAGAAGGAGCTCGTCTACATCACGACCTCCCTGAAGGCGGACACGATCGCGCTGGCCCGCGCAAACACGGCGCGGCAGCTCTCCCTCTCCGAGGACGACCGCGACTTCCTCGAGGACGCGATGGTCGAGTATCAGCAGGCGCTGGAGACGGCGAGCATCCACGCGAACATCCTGAATGGGACGCTCGACACGTTCGCGTCGCTCATCAACAACAACCTGAACAACGTGATGAAGTACCTGACGGCGGCGACGATCATGCTTGCCGCGCCGACTCTGATTGCGTCCCTCTACGGCATGAACATCGGTTTGCCGTTCCAGGGCCATGCGCACGCCTTTGCGATTGTGATGGGCTTCTCGGGCCTGCTCACGCTGGCGATCGGCTCGGTCTTCTGCCTTCTCTCGCGTGCGCGCAAGTTCTGACGATTTATTCCGAGAAAAAGGCAATATCATGAAAAAGACAACACTCCTGACGGCGGCCCTCGGCGCGACTTTCGCGCTTTTTGCGGCCAGTGAGCGCGCCCTGGATCTCGACGGCACGTGGACCCTGTCCTCGGCCAACGGCAAGCACCGCGTCGCGGCGCCCGTTCCGGGCGACAACTACACGGCGCTTGAGAACGCGAAGGTTCTGCCCGACCCCTACTGGCGCTGCAACGAGACGAACGTGCAGTGGGTCGCGTACGAGGACTGGACTTATTCGCGCACATTTGTGCCGACTGCGGCGATTCTTGCGGCCGACGAGGCGGTGCTCTCCTTCGACTCAATCGACACGGTCGGCGAGGTCTTCCTGAACGGGCAGTCGGTCGGCAAGGTGTCGAATGAGTTCCGCCGCTGGCGCTTCGGTGTGAAGAAATTCCTGAAGAAGGGCGAGAATACGCTCGAGGTGAAGCTTCGCTCGGTGACGGGCGCGATTGCGGACGACGTCAAGGCGCATCCGCACCCGGATGTTATCTCGTGGGGCTGCGGCAAGTACGAGCAGATTGCGCGTCTCAGAAAGTGCCAGTGCTCCGAGGGCTGGGACTGGGGGATCGCGCTGCCGGTCTCCGGCATCTACGGCAAGACCGAGCTTTTTGCCGCAGACACGGCGTACCTGCAGTACCTCTGGAACGACCAGAAGCTTCTTGCGGACGGTTCCGCCGAGGTGACGCTCGTTGCCGAGCTGATGCCGACGGACGCGGCGAAGGCGGGTGATCCGGTTGCGGTTGATTTCGCGTTCGCGGGCGAGACGCGCACGGTGAAAGGAGAAGTGCCGCGGAACTGCGGCGCATTCGAGGTGAAGACGACGTTCAAGGTCGCGAAGCCCGAGCTCTGGTGGCCGAACGGACTCGGCGCGCAGAAGCTCTATCCGTCGTCCGTGACGGTCGACGGCCGCACGATCGCGCGCAAGGTGGGGCTCAGGACGGTCGAGCTCGTCCGCGAGAAGGACGCGGAAGGGGACGGCGAGAGCTTCTACTTCAAGGTGAACGGCAAGCGCATCTTCGCGAAGGGCATCAACTGGATTCCTTGTGAGGCGCATCCCTCGCGCCGGACGCCCGAGCGCATCGGTCATCTCCTCGACCTCTGCGCCGAGGCGAACATGAATATGATCCGCGTCTGGGGCGGCGGCACCTACGAGCAGGAGTGCTTCTACGACAAGTGCGACGAGCGCGGACTTCTCGTCTGGCAGGACATGATGTTTGCGTGCGGCGTCTATCCCGACTGGCAGGAGTTTACGGACAACGTCCGCGCCGAGCTCAACCACCAGATCCGCCGCCTGCGCGTGCATCCATCGATCGCGCTCTGGTGCGGCGACAACGAGAACCTCAGCTGCGTGTACGTGACGCGCAGCCACTACGCGCTCATCGACCGGCTGATCCGCACCGAGGGCGAGGTGATCGCCAAGGTCGATCCGACGCGTCCGTGGTGGCCGACCTCGCCGTGCAGCGGCGACCGCGTCTACGAGCACAACTTCGACCACAACAAGGGCGACGTGCACCTCTGGGGAGTCCCCGGGGCGGACCACACGTACTGGGGCTACCTCGCGGTGCGTCCCCGCTTCGTGAGCGAGTACGGCTTCGGGGCGTTCCCGACGATGAAGCAGCTGAAGACCTACGCCCAGCCGGAGGACTTCAGTTTCGACTCGCCCGTCGTGCAGTGCCACTTCAAGAAGCCGGGCGCCGACAAGCAGCTTCTCGCGAACATCAAGACGCACATTCGCGAGCCGAAGAGCTTTGAGGATGCGGTTGAGCTGTCGCTCCAGTTCCAGGCCCAGGCGACGAAGGACGTGACGGGCAAGTGGATGCGCGATCAGCCCATCTGCGGCGGCGTCCTCTTCTGGCAGCTCAACGAGTGGTGGCCGGGGATGAGCTGGGCGATCGTCGAGTACGACGGCA
Organism: uncultured bacterium; assembly: GCA_902788415.1. Classification (GTDB taxonomy): domain Bacteria; phylum Verrucomicrobiota; class Kiritimatiellia; order RFP12; family UBA1067; genus UBA1067. Next base: position 6,470 of record CADAKF010000051.1, on the reverse strand, counting down.
CGCCGAAACCGGCCTATTACGTCCTGAAGGAGCTTTTTAAGTGAAAAAGCCCCTTGTCAGGATCGCCTGATAAATGATATACTATACGGACTTGTTTGGAAAAGTAAGGAAAACAACTAAATGCCGACTATCAATCAGCTGATTCGCAAGGGGCGCAGTCCCCTTGCCAAGCATTCGAAGTCGCCCGCGCTGAAGAGCTGTCCCCAGCGCCGCGGCGTTTGTCTCGTCGTCAAGACGATGACCCCCAAGAAGCCGAACTCCGCACTCCGGAAGGTTGCGCGTGTGCGCCTGACGTCCGGTTACGAAGTGACGGCTTACATCCCCGGCGAAGGCCATAACCTTCAGGAGCACAGCGTCGTGATGGTTCGCGGCGGCCGTGTGAAGGACCTTCCGGGCGTGCGTTACCACATTATCCGCGGCAAGCTTGACTCCCTTGGCGTTGCGGGCCGCAACCGCAGCCGTTCCAAGTACGGCATGAAGCGTCAGAAGAAGGAAGAGGGGAAGTAAGCCATGAGCCGCAGAGGTAAGAAGATTGTCAAGCGCGTCGTCACCGATCCGAAGTACAATTCGGAGCTCGTCGCGCACATGATCCGCGTCATCATGAAGGACGGCAAGAAGACTGTCGCCGAGAAGATCGTCTACGGCGCAATCGACAAGGTCGCCGAGAAGATGAAGGAAGAGCCGGCCAAGTTCGTGAAGGACGAGAAGACTTTTGAGAACGCTCTCGAGGTCGTTTCCGCCGCGATCGACAACATGAAGCCGCAGGTCGAGGTGAAGACCCGTCGCGTCGGCGGCACCACGTATCCCGTTCCGGTGCCGATCGCCGCGAACCGCCAGATGTCTCTCGCGCTCCGCTGGACGACGCAGTTCGCCAGCGCCCGTCACGGCATGGGCATGCCGGCGGCTGTCGCGGCTGAGATCATCGACGCGTTTCAGGGCCAGGGCAACGTCATCAAGAAGCGTGACGACGTGCACAAGATGGCTCAGGCCAACAAGGCGTTTGCGCATTACGCCTGGTAAGAGAAGATTCCTTGCGATTCCAAGCGAAAAGGGCGCCGCGGTTGCACGCGGCGCCTTTTTTTGATACAATACGCGGCGTTTTGACCGTAAGAGTGTAGCGCGGGTGCGCGAGAGTATTGCGGAAAATTACCAGAAAAGGCAACGAATGGATCCGATTAAGATCAAGGCGGAGGCGCGTACCGAGCAGGGTACGGGCGCTGTTCGTCGTTTGCGCCGGGCGGGGATGATCCCCGGGTCGGTGATGAAGATGAAGAAGGGCGGCACGGAGCTCATCAAGCTTCCGGAGCACGACTTCATGATGGCGATGCGCGGCAGGACGGGCAAGCAGATCCTGGTCACGCTCGATATGAACGGTGCCGAGGTCCCGGCGCTTCTGCGTGAACTGCAGAACGACGTCCTTAAGGGCACTCCCATTCACGTTGATTTCAGCGAGGTATCGCTGACGCAGAAGGTGCGCATCACGGTGCCGCTCTATCTCGTCGGCGAGCCGAAGGGCGTCAAGATCGGCGGCGGAGTTCTGGAGCAGGTGCTCCGCTCGGTCGACATCGACTGCCTGCCGACCGACATTCCGGAGAGGTTCGACGTCGACGTCTCGGCGCTCGACATTGACCAGACGATGTTCGTGCGCGATCTCAAGCTCGACGCGAAGTACACGGTCGTGACGCGCGGCGAATTCGCGCTCGCGGTCGTCAAGGCTCCGGACGATGTGCCGGCGGCCGGTGCGGCTGCTGCGGCGGCCGGCGCGGCGGCGGCTCCGGAGGTCATCAAGAAGGGCAAGGAGGAGGAAGCTGCGGCGGGTGATGCCAAGGCGGCCGATGCCAAGAAGGAGGAGAAGAAGTAATGAAAAAGTACGATGCTCTTTACATCTTCGTCGGCGTCGCCAAGGACGACGTTCTCGAAGCTCATCTCGAGAAGGCGCTCGCGGAGGTGACGCGCCTCGGTGGCAATGTCCTCGAGAAGGTTCAGCTCGGCAAGCGCGTCTTTTCGCGTCCGATGAAGAAGCGCGACAGCGGCGTCTACGTGAAGGTTCGCCTCGAGCTCGATCCGGCGAAGGTCGACGAACTCGTCAAGCGCTACAAGCTTGTCGAGGTGGTCTTCCGCGTGCAGATTCTCGCGGTTGACGACCGTCGCGAGGCGAAGATCGCCGCCGAGCGCGCCGAGCGCGCCGAGATCCAGGCCAAGAGGGAGGCGGCTGCGGCCGCGGCGCTCGCGGCTAAGACCGCCGAGGCGTAAGGACATGGAGGTGCCGAAATGGCGTCTTTCAACAAGGTGATCCTGATGGGCAATCTGACGCGCGACCCCGACGTCCGCGCCACTGGAACGAGCGGTATGAAGGTCGCCCGTCTCGGCTTGGCGGTGAACGAGCGCCGGCGCGACCGCAACGGTCAGATGCAGGACTTCCCGGTGTTTGTCGACGTGGATGCGTGGGACAAGCTCGCGGAGCTCTGCGGCCAGTACCTGACGAAGGGCCGTCCGGTCCTCGTCGAGGGGCGGCTTCAGATGGACAGCTGGGAGAAGGACGGCGTGAAGCACCAGAAGCTCAAGGTGCGTGCGTCCACGATCAAGTTCCTTTCCTCGGGCGACCGGCTTGCCGGCGCGTCCAGGGTGGAGGCGCCGGTCGCGGTCGCGCCCGAGAGTGATCCAGATGACATCCCGTTTTGATTAGATGGCAGATGGTGGTACGACTAACGACCATCTACCAACTACCAACTTAAAAGGAAAAACACAATGGCATTCAAGAAATCCAACAGCACGGCCGGCGAGGAATTCGCCGCGCGCAAGCGTCCGCCGCTCCGTCCGACCGATCAGATCGATGTGAACGACATCGAGACCCTCAAATACTACATCACGGACTACGGGAAGATCCTTCCCGCGCGCATCACGGGCATCACGTCCGCGCAGCAGCGCCAGATCCGCCAGGGCGTCAAGCGCGCCCGCAACATGGGTCTCATGGCCTAAGGAAAGGAGCATAAAATGGCTATCGAAGTTATGCTCATGGACAGCGTGAAGAAGCTCGGCAAGGCCGGCGAGATCGTCAAGGTCGCCCCGGGCTACGCCCGCAACTGCCTCTTCCCGAAGGGTCTCGCCGCCATCGCGACGGAAGCCGCGAAGCGCCGCTTGAAGAAGCTCGAGGCCGAGCGCGCTGCGCGCGCCGCCGAGGAGAAGAAGGCCGCCCTTGAGGTTGCCAAGAAGCTCGAGAAGCTTGAGATCACCGTTTCCGCCCACACGACGGACGGCAAGAAGCTCTACGGCTCCGTTAGCATCAGCGACATCCTCCAGGCGATCGAGCAGAACCGCGGCATCAAGATCGAGCGCAGTCAGCTCGAGCTCGACGACGCGCTCAAGGAAGTCGGCGAGTACAATCCGTCGATCGATCTCGGACACGGCGTCACCGTCAAGTTCAAGATCACGATCCTTGACGAGGAAGCGCCGAAAGAGTGAGAGCTGTTAGCTGTTAGCTATTGGCGATTAGCTGTTAGCGAAAGAAGGCACCCCGGTTTTGGGGTGTCTTTTTTGTACATCCCCAACCGCTAACCGCTAACCGCTAATCGCTAACCGCTAACCGCTAACCGCTTTTATGATATAATACGCGGTACATGGACGATATCGGCATATGGTCGTTGGTCCCGCCCGTCGTGGCAATTGTGCTCGCGCTCATTACGCGCGAGATCGTTTTATCCCTTGTGGCCGCGATCCTGTCCGGCACCGTGGTTCATGTGTTCTTCTCCGGCGGCGGGGCTCTCGCGACCTTCAAGCTTTTCAACGACCTCATCGGACAGAAGATGTCCGCGAACATGCCGATGGTCCTCTTTCTTTGCTTTCTTGGCGCGCTCGTCTCGGTCGTGACGCGCGCGGGCGGGGCGAAGGCCTACGGAGACTGGGCGTTCCGGCGTTTGAAGAGCGAACGCGCGGCGAACCTGATGACGATTGTGATGGGGCTCATCATCTTCATCGACGATTACTTCAATTGCCTGACGGTGGGGACGGTGATGCGTCCCGTCACGGACCGCTTCAAGATCTCCCGCGCGAAGCTCGCCTATATCATCGACACGACCGCGGCACCCGTGTGCATTCTCGCGCCGGTCTCGTCCTGGGCGGCTTATGTGATCAGTTGCCTTCCGGAGGATATGCGCCCGAATGGGCTTTCCATGTACATTAAGGCCGCGGCACTCAACTTCTATGCGATCCTCTCGCTTATCATGGTGTTCTGGATTGCCTTGAGGCAGGGACACGACTTCGGTCTCATGAAGCGGATGGAGCGGACCGCGCACAAGCACCGCGACGTCGGGGCCGAGGTCATCATGCGCGAGGGCCTTGAACCGGTGCCAGTTGCAAGTACGGGCGGCATCATCGACCTTGTCGTTCCAATTGCCGTGCTGATCGGGTTTGCGTCCTGGCTCCTTTGCAAGTATGACGATGCGGGCGAGGCGCTGGCGCTCTCGGCGTTCCTTGCGATTGTGGTGACGTTTCTTTTCCTGGTGCCGCGCAAGGTGATCGACTACCATCAATTCGCCGCGGCGGTTCTCTTCGGCATCAAGACGATGGTCCCGGCGCTTGTCCTCTTGGCTCTCGCGTGGGGCATTTCGGCGGTGTGCACGGACCTCCTTGGAACGGGCGAGTTCATTGCGTCGGCGATCGTGAAAGGGAACTTCCCGGTTGCGGTGATGCCGGCGACGATATTCGTGATCGCGGCGGTCTTCGCCTTTACGACGGGTGCGAGCTGGGGTGCGATCGGCATCCTCGTGCCGATCGGGATGGCGGTCGCTTCGGCGACGAATCCGGCGATTGCGATCGTCACGCTCGCGGCGACCCTGGCGGGGAGTGTGATGGGCGACCACTGCTCGCCCATTTCAGATACGACGATTCTCGCCTCGACGGGTGCGCAGTGCAAGCATATCAACCACGTGATGACTCAGATTCCGTACGCCTCTCTTGCCGGTGTCGCCTGCCTTGTCCTCTACCTCGTTCTCGGCTTCCTGGTGTAGTTGACGGGGCGCGTATTATTTTGATATACTACCACCCAACTTGCACCGGTGGGATACTCAAGCGGTCAACGAGGGCAGACTGTAAATCTGCTGGCTTACGCCTTCCAAGGTTCGAATCCTTGCCCCACCACCAATCAAAGAAACCCCGATAAAACGGGGTTTTTTCTTTTCTCAAACACCCCGCGCCCCTTGACGGAATGCGGTCCGTCATGGTATGATGACAATGTTTTGACAATGTTTCACCCGAAATTCCGCATAAGCTCCAATCGGCTTTTGCGGCATGATTTGCAATATAGGAAAACGCAGAACATTGGCAGTTGCCGAAGAGGGGAAATAGGCGAAGAGCGTCATTGGCAGGAGTATCCCATTTTTGGTATACTCTTGCCAATGACGAACTATGAGAGGATTTTCGAGGAGGCCATTGGCAACTATGGCCTCATCAGTTCTGCACAGGCGGTCAGGGCGGGCGTTCCGAACAAGGAATTGGTCAAGCTGGCGCATCGCGGTCGGTTGAGGCGGATCGGCCAGGGCACGTACAAGCTCGTGCAGTATGCGCCCGCTCCGAACGGTATGGACGCCTATGCCGATTCCGTCGCTATCGTCGGCGAAGGGGCCTATCTTTACGGAGAATCGGTCCTTGCGTTGTGTGGACTCTGTCCAACCGATCCCTCCCGTATTTTCGTTGCCATGCCCCGCAGGGTGAGGAAGAATCCCGTTGCCGGTCTCGTGATTGTGGATCGCAGTCCCAAGATCGAGCCCGCATGGTACGAGGGCGTCCCCTGTCAGCCGGTCGCGGATGCCATCAGGGCCTGCCGTCAGTCCGTCATGCCGGATCGCCTCGCTGCGGCCGCTGTCGAGGCCGAGCGCAAGGGGCTGATCCGTCCGGAGGAGCGCGAGGAAATTCTGAAGGAGCTCAAATGACCAAGCCGCCGAACAGCAAGGTTAATCTTGATCGCGCCATACAGCGCCTTTACGGAACGGGTGCGCGGTTCGTGGAATATAGGTCGATCATCGCGAACACGATTGTCGGGCAGTTTCTCCCCGACCTTTCCTCCTTGGGCTTCGCCGTCACCCCGGCGGCTTCCAGTTCCTGCGGGTCGGTGACGATGCGCCAGTAGATGTAGCCGGTGGAGTACGCGAGGAGCTTGCGGATGGTGGGGTGTCCGCCGGGACCGGTCCATTTCCCTCCCGGAGGGCGTGACGCGAATCGGCGACCTGGCGTGCTGCCTCTTCTCTTTGCGACAGGTCCCGGCGCGAACGCCCGCCATGCGGTCGGTGTCGCGACCTTCTTAGGCATGCTCACGGCGTGCGTCGTCGGCATGCTCTTCGTGCCGCCGCTCTCTGTCTTCTTCCGTCGGCTCGCCGGTGTTTCGGTGAGGCGGATTTTGATATAATCTTGGCATGTTCGACACAATCGTCATTACCGCGGCCGATTCAAGACAGGCGACTTGTTTCCACCTGCAG
>CADAKF010000050.1 GCA_902788415.1 uncultured bacterium | reverse complement strand
CTACTTTTTGGAACGGTGTTTATGAAAACCTATTGCCGATTGATCGTTGTGGTCGTTACGCTGATTGCGCTGCAAGCGGCGGGTGTGACGGTACACCGGTCGTTTCGGACGCGAGAGGCGGGCGTTGGGTTTGGCACGGGCACGGCGGGCGTCGCCTATCCGGTTGACGCGAAGATCGACAAGGCGATTGACGAGGCGCGGCAGAAGGAAGCCGCGAAGACCAAGGTCATCATCGGGCGTTGCACCAAGGTGAGCGACGGCGACACGATTCATGTCGTCACCGACGGCAATGAGAAGTTCAAGGTTCGCCTCGACCGCATCGACGCGCCGGAGAAAGACCAGCCCCACGGCAAGGAATCGACTGCCTATCTCACCTCCCTGATCCGCGGCAAAACCGTCCGCGTCGAATGGATGAAGAAAGATCAGTACGGTCGTGTGCTGGGCATCGTCTTTCTCCCGAATGCGGCGTTGGCAAACAAGAGGGGGGAAGCGGAATCCTTTCCGCTTGTGAAAAACGATCCGTCCGCTAATCTCGACGTAAACCTGACGATGGTCGCCACCGGCAACGCCCACCACTACAGCTACTTCGACAAAACGCCCGCATACTCCGCGGCAGAATCCGCGGCGAAAGAGAATAAGCTTGGTCTTTGGGCGGCAGAGAACCCTATCAATCCTTACGAATGGCGCAAGACCAAAAGGAAGATGTAATGAAACGAGTCGACATCATTCAAACCATAGGGCTTAAATACCTTCAATCCAATATCGAGAGCGATGAATGGAGCTACCCTAAAGCGCTTAAGCGCGCAAAGAAAACCATTGATAGCAGTCTTGTCAAGAACGGCAAGAATGGGAAGCTCTATAAGAACCTTGATTTAAGATTCGTTGATCCAAAAAGTAAAGTCGCCGTTCTTGTCGAGACCAAGCAAGATTTCAACAAGAACATTGAAGACGCCAAGCGGCAACTTCAAGCATACATAGAGTACGAGAAAGTATTAACTGGTTACTCGGTTATCGCGATTCTTGCTAATACGAACGACGACCAAATTAGTGTATGGAAGGATTGCGTTTCACAAACAACCCTTCTTGGTGAAGAATATCTGCTTAAGTCCTTTGAAGAGTACAAATTTCTTATCCATCCGGTCAAAAACGATCGCGAAGAGGTGATGAGAAACACTTATGAACTCAACGAGGACCTTAATAAATACGGTATTCAGGAAAAACTGCGGAGCCAACTTGTTGGGACTTGCCTACTAGCCATTAAGCAGGGCATAAAGTACGAGGGATTAACCACGCCTCAGGTTTTGGCTGGACTCAAGAAGGTCTTGGAGAATCTCCTTAATAAGAATCTCAACAAGGCAGAGAAGCTTTCCATTCTCGATAATCGCGTCCTCCAAGACCAAACAGTGACCGAGATGCATGATGAGGACATGCAAGCGTTGATGAGGACTATTGAAAGTAAGATTGTCCCTTACATTAACGATAAGAATACCGCAGGGCAAGACCTACTGAATTTGTTTTTCACGGTGTTCAACAAATACACGGGTCGAATTGACAAGAATCAGGCGTTCTCCCCTGACCACATTGTCGATTTCATGTGTAAGGTGTTGGGATCACGAGGCATTCGCGCATTCTTGACCCCTGTTGCGGGTGTGCGTCATTTCTTGTCAGAGGATTGACTGACGCATTGGACGATTGTACGACGACGAAAGAAGAGGAAGTAGTCAAGTCAGAACATATCTATGGCCTTGAGTACGAGGATAACGCATTCGGCTTGGCGACAACCAACATGCTGATTCATAGCGACGGAAATAGCAATATTAAGAAGGGAAACCTTTTTGAAGAAGGCAAGTGGATTGAAAAAGCAAACATCGACACTGTGTTGATGAATCCACCTTATAATGCAAAGAGAAACAACTGCGACCCCGCCTATGTAAAGACATGGAAATCAAACGTCTCAATGGACCCCTCAAAGGGGCTTCATTTCGTTTACGAAGTTGCTAAGCGCGTTAAGACGGGCAAGCTTGCTGTCCTGCTGCCGATGCAATGTGCGATCGGGGGCGGCAATCACGACATCTGCAAATTCAAAAAGCTGATGTTGCAGGAAAACACACTTGATGCAGTTTTTTCCTTGCCGAGCGAAATTTTCTACCCCGGTGCGAGCGTTTGCGCCTGTTGCATGATCTTTACGTTGGGACAAAGGCATAGCAAGGATACCAATGGCGGTACTTTCTTCGGTTATTTCAAGGACGACGGTTTTATAAAGAAAAAACGCATCGGCAGGGTTGAAATCATCGACAAGAAAACCGGCAAGGGCTTGTGGAAGGGTGTTGAGCAGTTGTGGCTTGATCTGTATCGAAAGCGGAAAACGCTGACTGGTCACTCAATAGTAAAGAAGGTGACAGCCGAGGATGAGTGGCTTTGCGAAGCGTACATGGAGACGCCCTATGATGCAGTTCACACTCAAATGTTTGAGCGAGTTGTTAGGAATTACATTGCTTTTCGCGTCAGTGAGTTTATGGGCGTTACCTCGCTTGCGACAAAGAACGCTCACAAGCCAGATATTCTGATTGATTGCTCGAAATGGGAATGGTTCAAGCTTTCAGATTATTTCATTATCAAGAAAGGGGACCGGCTTACAAGCGAGGATCAGGTTCCGGGAAATGTTCCTTATATTGGGGCGATTGATTCTAATAACGGGCTGTCCAACCGAATTGCACAACCTCCGCGACACCAAGGCAACACAATTTCCTTGAGTTATAACGGCTCTGTTGGTGAGGCTTTCTACCAACCCACTCCATTCTGGGCGACGGACGACGTGAATGTTCTCTACCCGAAATTCAAGATGTCGAAGTGGATGGCACTTTATGTCTGTGCAATTCTTCGATTGGAGAAGTATCGTTATTGCTACGGTAGAAAATGGACTTTGGAGCTGATGAATAACACGATGATCAGACTGCCCACTCACAACAAAAAGCCCGACTGGGCTTTTATGGAAAAGTTCATAAAGAAATTGCCTTATGGTGATTGTCTCTAACGTGATGCGTGCAGGGCATGACAGAGAAAGCTGCTACAGAAAAACGAATAGGAAGAATGCGATCATGCAGACGATTGATGAGGTGAAGAGGCGGGCGGATGAGGGGATTTCCGATCTGGACGATCAAAAGGAGGCGATTCTCCGGGAGCTTGAGGAATTGCGCAGTAAGAGGAGGATGATGGTTGCGGACGTTGCCGCGTTGCTGGGGAGGGCGCCGTCCTATTACTCGGTGATGCTGAATCGGGGTCGGTCTCTTTCGCTGGATTCGCTCGCGAAAATCGCGGCGCTCTTCAACCGGAAGATCGAACTGCGGCTTGTGCGCCGCAAGGGTAGAAGCGTTAATGTGACGCGGCTGATAGGAAAGGCGCAATAAGATGACACACGGGAAGAGGATGGTTGTTTTTGTCTCGGCGGTTTTTGCCGCGGCGGTTTGCTGTGCGGCCGAGCCGGTCGTGAAGGAGCTGTTCCCGTGGTTTGAGATCGGCGAGACGGTGGACGCGGCGAAATTAAAGGGGCTGAAGCACCTGCAGACGGTGAAGGCGCGGGAGGGGCTTCGGCCGCACGAGCAGTACCTGATCGTCGATACGAAGATGCCGACGAATGACATGGCGTGGGTGACGCTCGCCGTGCCGGACCGGAAGGTGCTGCAAATGCGGCGCGACATCGGCTGCGGCACAATCGCCGCGGCAAGGAAGCTCGACCAGGAACTGCGGGCGAAGTTCACTCCGCTGAAGTTCGAGGGCGGGCCGAAATCCCTTGAGATCATGAAGGTGGTCGATGCAAGCGTGAGCGTCCAGCTCTCCGACGCGGACTTCGGCAAAGAACTCAATGACTGGCTGAAGAAGGTGGAGTAGAAAACATGCAACACATTTCATTGTTGTTGAAGTGGCCGTTTCATTTGTGATGAAATGATGCTATAATATGTCCCACCGATGAGGAGGGGGTATGAAGCTTAGTAGCATTTGTCAGGCGCGAAGACGGACTGTCATATTATCAGCATGACACGGATGACACGGAGTGTGACTTTGTTGTCGAACATCGGGACGGGACCTTTGAGGCTGTTCAGGTGGCATACGAGTTGAATGCGGACAATGAGGAACGCGAGGTTCGCGGCGCTTTGCATGCGATGGAGCGTTTTGGGCTCAGGGAATCCGTTCTCGTGACGAACAATCAGGAAGATCTCATCCGTCAGGATGGCAAGCTCGTCCGCGTCGTTCCGGCGTGGGAATGGCTTAAGTGATTTTCTGAATTATGGAGCCCGCAAGCGAAAAACGCACGCGGGCTTGGGCGGAAACCTGACCGAGTACGTCATTGCGGTGCGGGGGCGGGATTTGCTATAATCGGTCTAGATGTTGCGCGTTTTCTCCATCCGGGGCATTAAGAGGGCGGCGACCGTCGCGTTGGCGACGGTCCTGGCGTTCTTTGTCGTCGGACGCGGAGCGTATCTGTGCCTGTGCGAAGAGGATCCGGACGGCTGCGGCCATGCCTGTCATGAGTGCGAGACGCCGTCGACGGACGGGCTGGACGCGGGCGAAGACTGTTTCCATATCGAGTTGCCTGCCGTCGACTTGGCGGTTGTCGACAACGACGTTTCGCTTCCGGTGCCGGTCGTCGCGGCCTTTGCGGTTCCGGCACCGCCGCCCGTCGCGTTGGCGACGCGCGACGGCGTTCCCCCGTGCGAGACGTCGCCGCCGTTCCGACAGTCCGGTTATTGCTCCTATTCCAACCGCCTGTATCCCCGCTCGTAAACGCCGGATGGTTCCTCGCGTGTCGTTGAATCATCTTCAGAAGGCGTATTATGAACAGGCTGCTTGATCTCATCACATCTAGACATCTCGTATTTCTGACTGCCGCCCTCATGCTGGCGGCGGTCGGCTGGCGCACATGGAAGACTCTCCCCGTGGACGTCTTCCCCGATATTCCCGTTCCTCGCGTCACGTTGCAGACCGAGGCGGGTGGACTGACGGCCGAGGAGGTCGAGCAGCTCGTCACGATTCCGATCGAGACGGCGATGAGCGGCATCCCCGGGCTCTCGACCGTGCGCTCGAGCTCGGGCGGCGGACTTTCGTTCGTCTGGCTCGACTTCGACTGGTCGACGGATCTTGCCCGTGCGCGGTTCGACGTCTTCGAACGCCTCTCCCGCGTCAAGGAGTCGCTGCCGGCGGAGGTCGAGACGGAGATCGTGCCGCTGGTCTCGGTGACGGGCGAGATCATGCTGGTGGCGCTGACGGCGGAGACGAACGGCGTTTCGTCGCTCGAGCTACGCGAACTCGCCGAATACGATCTGCGCCAGAGGCTTCTCGGCGTACCCGGCATCGGCGAGGTCGCCGTGGTCGGCGGACGCCTGCCCGAGTATCGTGTCGCCGTCGACCCGCGGCGGCTGGCGCAGACGGGCCTGGCCATGGCGGACGTCATCGAGGCCGCGCGCGACACGCGAACGTCACTCAGCGCGGGCTATCTCGCGCATGTCGCCGGAGAGGAGGTGCCGATTCGCCAGCTCGCACGCGCGGATTCGTTAGAAGCGCTCCGCGCGTCGGCCCTGCCGCTCGCCTCGGGCGGCGCGCTGAAGCTGTCGGACGTGGCCGAGGTTTCGCTCGAAGGGGCGCCGCGCCGCGGGAGCGCGTCCTTCGAGGGACGCGAGGCGGTCGTCCTGTCCGTGCAGAAGACGCTGGGCGGGAACACGCCCGAGCTGACGCGCCGGCTGGACGGGGTGCTGGCGGCGTTCGGAAAGGAGGTCGCCGCGCGCGGCGTGCGCGTGCATGCGAACGCGTACCGTCAGGCCGATTTCATTGCCGCGTCGATTGCCGGCGGGCGGGACGTCCTTCGCGATGCGGTGATCGTCGTCATCGCCGTCCTGCTCCTGACGCTGCTCGAGCTGCGGACGATTCTCGTCGTGCTGGTGACGATGCCGATCTCGATCCTGGCGGGACTCGCCCTGTTCCCCGCCCTCGGGCTCGGAGTCAACGTGATGACGCTCGGCGGCTTCGCCATCGCCGCGGGTGACATCGTCGACGCGGCAATCATCTTCACGGAAGTCATTCGCCGGAAACTGGGCGAGAACGCGGCCCTGGCGCCCGAGGCGCGCCGTCCGGAGCGGGTGGTCGTCGCTGAGGCCGCCGCATCGGTCGCTCCGGGCGTCCTGTTCTCGACGCTGATCGTCGTCCTGGTGTTCCTGCCGCTGCTGTTCCTGGACGGACTGGAGGGCTGCTTCTTCCGTCCCCTGTCGCTCGCCTACCTCGCCGTCTTCGCGATGTCCCTCGTTGCGGCCGTCACGGTCGTGCCGGCGTTGGCGCGGATGCTGAAGCTGGGCGGACGCGCGCAGCGTGAGGGATCGCGCGCCCGCACGTCCGGGACTGCCTTCGGGATACGGGTCATGCTGGCCTGCTATCGTCCGTTGCTGTGCGGAGCCCTGAGGTTCCCGAAGACGGTCCTGTTGCTGGCCGTTGCAATGGTCGCGGGGGCGGCGCTTGTGACGAAGGACTTCGGGTCGAGCTTCCTACCGCCGTTCAGGGAGGACTCCTTCAACGTCGTCCTGTCGTTGCCGCCCGGCGCGTCGCTGGCGGAATCCGAGCGCGTCGCCGAGGCGTGCGTGCCACTCATTCGGGAGATTCCGGGCGTTTTGTCCGTGACCCGGCGGACGGGACGCGCCGAGCGCGACCAGCATGCGGAGCCGGTGTCGAGTTCGGAGTACGTCGTGCGAGTCGATCTGAAGGGCGACCCCGATGCGGTAAAGGCGGCGATTCGCGACCGGCTGGGTTCGATCCCGGGCTGTTCGCTTCTCGTCGGCTATCCCATTGCCCATCGCATCGGCGCCGTGCTTTCGGGAACCGAGGCGGAGGTCGCGGTGAATGTCTACGGGGAGTCGGCGGAGGTGTTGCGCGCGGTGGCGGCGGAGATGAAGCGCGCGCTGGAAAAGGTCCCGGAGGTCTCGGACGTGCGCGCGAACCGCGAAGTTATGGTGCGCACGCTGCGCATCGACTACGACCTCGACTTGCTGAGGGAGGCGGGGCTTACCCTCCGCGAGGCCGGCGAACAGGTCGCCGCGGCCTTCAATGGGGTCGAGACGGGGGTGGTGCGCGAAGGCGTCCGCAGGAGGTCCGTCGTCGTGCGCCTGGCTGGGGACCCGGACGAGGCGGACGCCGAGACCGTGCGCGGGCTCCTGCTGGCGGGACGGGGCGGTCGCTGCGTACGGTTGGATGACGTGGCCTCCGTCGTTCCCGAGGAAGCCTCGAACCTGATGTTGCGCGAGGGCGGTCGGCGCAAGGCGCTCATCTCCTGCAATGCGTCCGACGGCGTCGACACGGGGGAGCTGGTCGGGCGGCTGAGGGCGTCACTCGAGCCGATTGCCCGCCGACATGGCTGTTCGGTCACTTTCAGCGGAAGCTCCCAGGCGCGCGAAAGCGCGGCCCGTCGGCTGGCCCTGCTGGGCATCGGCCTCGTCGCCGTCATCTTCGTCATCCTGCTGGTCGCGCTCAAGAGCGTACGGGCCGCCTTGCTGGCGCTCGTCAACGTGCCACTAGGGCTGGTCGGCGGCGTGGTGGCCGTGGCGATTGCGGATCCCGTGCTTTCCGTCTCTTCGCTCGTCGGCTTCGTGACGGTCATGGGCTTTGTGCTGCGCAACGGAATCCTGCTGCTCAACCGCTATCGCGAACGCCTGAAAGACGGAGCTCCGCTGGAAGAGGCGGTTCGCGAGGGGTCGCTCGAGCGCATGGTGCCGATCGTCATGACGTCGCTGACGACCGTCTTCGGTCTCGTGCCGATCATGCTGGCGGGACAGAAGCCGGGCGGCGAACTGCTGGCGCCGCTCGCGGTCGTGCAGTTCGGCGGCATCCTCGGCGCGACGTTCCTGAATCTGCTCATCCTGCCGGCGCTGGCTAAGATGGCGTTGGCGAAGGACGCACGGATCGAGCGGGCGGTGCGGGCCGGCGTGTTCGCCGCAATGGCGGGGATGCTCGGGTGCACGGCTTATGAGGCGCGTCCGATCGACTGGGCGGCCGAGGCGTCGCGTCCCGCGACGAATCGCGTGGAAATCGCCTCGGCCGACCACGCGGCGCAGCTGGCGATCATCGGGAACCCCTCCCTAAACGTCCTACGGCTGAAGGCCGCCTCGTCGGGGGCGGTCGCGTGCGAGACGGGCTGGTGGGAGGACCCGTCCGTCGAGTACAGTCCGATGCGCATCGTGAATCCCGCGGACTATCCGTGGATCACGGACGTCTCGATCGGCCTGACGATTCCGCTTTCGGGCGTTCCCGGCTGCGAGAGGGCCGCAGCCAGGGCCTATGCCGAGGCGGACCGCGCGGACATCGTCGCGGCCGAGGCGGAGGTGGGCGCCGAGGTGCGCAGCGCCGTGATTCGCCTCGTCTCGCTGAGGATGTCGGCCGAACGTCTCGCGTCCGCGCTCGCGGACGCCAGCCTGGTGAGCACGCTCTCGAATGCCGTGCGACTCGCCGCAGCCGGCGAGGTGACGACGGCTGAACTGTCGACCGTCCGGCGGAATCTTCACGCGCGCCGTCATCAGCTGCAGGAGCTTCGCGTCCTGGCTGCGTCCGAAGAGGCGTCGCTCCGTCGTCTGCTGGGGTTTGACCCGCGGACGGAGATCGCCGTGCGCGCGACGGTCCTGGATGAGGCCTCGGCCTTGCCGCCCGACGATTGCGCGGCGGTCGATCTCGTCCGGCATCCGCGCGTTCAGGCGGCGTTGCGCCGACTAGACGGCGATGAGGCCGCGCTTCGGACGGAGATCCGCCGTCAGTACCCCGATCTCAGGATCGGCCCATCGTTCTCGCGTGAAGATGGTCAGGACCGCTTTGGCCTGTCGGCGGGCGTCACGCTGCCTCTCTGGAATCGAAACCGGAAGGGCGTCGCTGAGGCGACGGGCGTGCGCGACGTCTCGCGGCGGAAGGCCATAGACGTCTGGCGGGAACTGGTCTGCCGTCGCGCGGAGGCGGTCGCGACGCTTGCGGAACTCGGCGCGCATCCGTCCGCGCCACCGGCCGACCGCACGACGGCCGCGGCGCTGCTGCGGGCCGGTGAAATCGGGGCGATCGACTTCCTGACCCTTTCGGACGAGATTCTGACCGCGGAGCTGTCCGAGATCGACTGGCGCCGGGACGTGCGCCTTGCACGTGAGGAAATCCGCCGACTGTCCGTTGCCGAATCCAGATGAGGAAAAGGAGATCGAAAAATGAAGAAGGCCATCAGTCTGTTGTCCGTCCTTTCTCTGTGCTTCGCATATGCCGGGCACGACACGGGGCTCGCGTGCGAACACGAACACGAACACAAGCACGAACACGAACACGGGCATCCCGCGTGCGGGGGCGGGGACGTGATGTCGCTCGAGGTGAGCGAGAAGGTTCAGAAGGCGCTGGGACTCGCAACCGTCCGCTCCGAGCGCAGACGGCTGGACGGAAGCAAGTTCTTTGCGGGTCGGTACGAGCTTGCGCCTGAGGCGCGCATCACGGTCGGCTCGCCCGTTGCGGGACGGTTGCGTCTGGTGGTCCGTCCGCTGGACCGGATCGCCAAGGGGGACGTGCTCTTCACGGTCGAATCGGCCGAACTGGTCGCGCAGGAGAAGGAAATCGCAAGACAGCCAACGCGGCGCTCGAGAACGAACTGGCGGTGAAGAAGGCGGCGGTTGCGGCACAAGTGTCGGGAAACGAGGTGAAGGACGGCGTCGTCACTGTTCGCGCGCCGGCGGAGGGGTCCGTCGAATCGCTGACGGTCTCGGACGGCGCCTGGCTTGCAACGGGCGCGGAAGTCGTGAGCCTTATCCGTCCCGACGCCCTGCGGCTCAAGGCTCTGGTCGCGGCCTCGGAGGCGGATCAGCTGACGGATGGGCAGGCCTGCGTGGTCGAGGGGACCGAGGGCGAGATCCGGCTCGGCGTGGGCGACGGTGCGGGACTCGTTCCCGTCTATGCCGTATTCCCGAAGGGCGCGCCGCGTCGGCGCGCAGGGGTGCGGGCGCGGCTTGAGTGCGTGACAGACGCGCACGCGCCGGAAGTGCGTGTCGTGCCGAACGGGGCGGTCGTCCGTCTCGGACTGAAGCCGGCGGTGTTCGTCCGCGACAGGAGCGATGACGACCGGTTTGTCGCCGTTCCCGTCGTGCCGGGCGTCTCCAAGGGCGGTTGGACGGCCGTGGAAGGGCTTCCGGACGGCGACGTTGAGGTTGTCGTCGCCGGTGCCTACGAACTCAGGATAGCGGTCATGTCGAAGGAGTCCGGCGTGAAGACCACGGGACATTTCCATGCGGACGGCCAGTTCCACGAGGGCGAGGACGAATGAGGCCGATTCTCCAGTAACATTCCGTTCTCATGCCCGAGAAAAGCGCTCCCTCGCGTTCGTTCATGGCGTCTCCTTCACGAATCGATGATCCGCCCGTCGAGCGAGATCGTCACGACCTGCCACGGAATGAACTTGCCAGAAGCCTGCAACGCCTTCTTCGCGGCCAGTTCAAGGCCTCCGCAGCAAGGGACTTCCATGCGGACGATGGTCACGGACTTGATATCGTTCTCGCGGATGATCTCCGTCAGCTTCTCCGAATAGTCCACAGGATCGAGCTTGGGGCATCCGACAATTGTCACTTTGCCGCGCATGAAGTCGCGGTGGAACGCGGCGTATGCGTAGGCCGTGCAGTCGGCGGCGACGAGCAGCTTCGCGCCCTTGAAGAACGGCGCAGTCGCTGGGACGAGCCGTATCTGGCACGGCCATTGGGCGAGCTGGCTGGGAGGGACGCGCTCCTGCGCGTCCGCGTCGGCCGCAGAGGGCTGCGGCGCGCCTGTTGCAGGCGTGGCGCGGTTGAACTGGCGCATCGCCTTGCCGGGGCATCCGCTGGGCGGCGGTGTCCTGCCCGCGAGCGACATTCCGCCAGCCTTCATCTGCTCCTGCATCTTCGCCATCTTCCGCTCCCGAACGGCCGCCTCGTCATATGCCGCCGCCTCGCGCTCGACAATCCTTATCGCGCCCGTCGGGCATTCCGGGAGGCAGTCGCCCATGCCGTCGCAGTAGTCGTCCTTGACGAGCTGCGCCTTGCCGTCCACGATGGCGATTGCGCCCTCGTGGCAGGCGTTCGCGCACAGCCCGCACCCGTTGCACTTCGCCGCATCGATCTCGACGATTTTTCTTTTCATGTCTCTTGCCTCCTGTTCCGTGTTGACAGCACCTATTATACCAAATGATTTTCAAGTAACGAAACGAAATATAGATATCTTTACGTGTAGTGTAATGAAAGATGGGCTAAAATGGGCTTTGGCGGCATTGGCACGGTGATTGCTAAACATCGGGTAGAGAAAGGTCTACCATATGAAACTCATAATTGCCTATATTCAGCCTGAGCGGCTCAATGCCGTCAAGCAGGCTCTGTACGAACGTGAAGTCTACAAGATGTCCGTCTCAAACGCGCTGGGGTGCGGACAGCAGAAGGGCTACCTTCACCAGTATCGCGGCGCGATCGAGGAGGTGACGCTCCTCAAGAAGATCCGCCTCGCCATCGCGGTGAACGACGAGTTCGTCCAGAAGACGGTCGACGGCATCGTCGAGGGCGCGCGCACGGGCGACATCGGCGACGGCAAGATCTTCGTCCTGCCGATGGACGAGTGCATCCGCATCCGCACCGGCGAGAAGGGGCCGGCGGCGATCGGGTAAAGGGGCGAAGTAAGAAGTAAGAAGGAAGAAAGAAGAGGTAATGAGAATGAAGAAACTACTGTTGTGCGGTGTGCTGGCGCTGGTCGCCGGCGGCGTCTGGGCGGAGGAGTCCGCGCCCACGGCGGCGGACGTCCAGACGAACCTGAACGTCGTGTGGACGCTCCTCGGCGGCATCCTCGTGTTCGTCATGCAGGCGGGCTTTGCGCTCGTTGAGACGGGCTTCACGCGGGCGAAGAACGCGGCGAACATCATGATGAAGAACCTGATGGACTTCGCGTTCGGCTCGATCGTGTTCTACTTCATCGGCGCGGCGCTCATGTTCGGCGCCTCGAAGCTGGGCGGCGCGCTCGGCTGGGGCGGCCTCTGCATGCCGAGCGTCTTCGCGGGCGAGGGAACCTGGGACTGGACGTTCTTCTTCTTCCAGACCATGTTCGCCGCGACGACCGCGACGATCGTCTCGGGCGCGGTGGCGGAGCGCATCCAGTTCCGCAGCTACCTGATCTACACGGCGATCATCTCCGCGTTCGTCTACCCGGTGACGGGCCACTGGATGTGGGGCGGTCTGCACGGTGCGGAATCCGTCGGTTGGATCGAGGCCCTGGGCTTCCACGACTTCGCCGGTTCGACGGTTGTCCACTCGGTCGGCGGCTGGCTGGCCCTCGCGGGCGCGATGCTGCTCGGCCCGCGCATCGGCAAGTACCGTCATGACGGCAAGGCGAACCCGATCCCGGGCCACAGCCTCGTTCTCGGCACGCTCGGCGTCTTCCTCCTCTGGATCGGCTGGTTTGGCTTCAACCCCGCGAGCTACACCGCCGGCATCGGCTCGATCAGCCGTGTCGCGATGACCACGAACCTCGCCGCCTGCGCCGGAACCTGCGCCGCGCTCGTCACCGCGTGGATCGTGATGGGCAAGCCCGACCTCACGATGGCCCTGAACGGCTCGCTCGCGGGACTCGTCGCGATCACCGCGCCCTGCGACCTCGTGACGCCGAACGCGGCCCTGCTCATCGGCACCATCGGCGGCGTGCTCGTCGTCCTCAGCGTGTTCTTCTTCGACAAGATCCACGTGGACGACCCGGTCGGCGCCGTCTCGGTCCACTGCGTGAACGGCGTGTGGGGCACCCTCGCGGTCGGTCTCTTCGCCGCGCCGGAGGCGCTCGGGTACGGCAACTCGATGGTCGGCCTCTTCTACGGCGGCGGCTTCAAGTTCCTCGGCGTCCAGCTCGTCGGCGTCGCGATGACCTGCCTCTGGGCGTTCGGACTCGGCCTCGTGCTGTTCTACGTCCTGAAGCGACTGGGCCTGCTGCGGGTCGACGCGAAGACCGAGCTCAAGGGCCTCGACGTGACCGAACACGGGCAAGACGCCTACGCCTCCTTCCAGTTCTTCTCGAACATGTAAGATGAGAGGGAAAATTTGCGGCCTTCCCGGAACTTTTGGAGCGTCTGTGAAAACCGAACGAAACGAGTACCTGCGCGTCGCGGCGGCCGTGCCGGCGGTGCGTCCGGCGGACGTGGGGGCCAATCTTGCGTCCATCCGCGCGCTTCTGCGGCAGGTGGCGGCGGCGCGCGTGCAGGTGGCCGTCTTCCCCGAACTGTGCCTGACGGGCTACACGTGCGCGGACCTCTTCTACCAGCCCTACCTCCTCGACGCCGCCGAGCGGGCGCTCGCGGAGCTGATCCCGGACTGCGGTGACGGACTCGTCGCCGTGGGCCTCCCCGTGCGCGTGGGCGGACGCATCTTCAACTGCGCCGCCGTGATCGCAGGCCGCCGCCTCGTGGGCGTCGTGCCCAAGACCTATCTGCCCAGCACCCACGAGTTCTATGAATCGCGCTGGTTCGCGAGCGCGCTGGAGGCGACGGGGGACGAGATCGAGCTGGCGGGTGCGCGGGTGCCGTTCGGCAACGACCTCGCGTTTGACCTTGGCGGCGGCGCGGTCGTCGGCGTGGAGCTTTGCGAGGATATGTGGACGGCGAACCCTCCTTCCACTCGGCTCACTCTGCGCGGGGCGAATGTGATCCTGAACCTCAGTGCTTCGAATGAGCTTGTCGGCAAGACCGAATACCGCCGTTCGCTCGTCCTTGGGCAGTCCGCCCGCTGCCTCGCGGCCTACGTCTACGCGGGCGCCGGGGTGGGCGAGTCGACGACGGACCTCGTCTTCGGCGGCCATGCCCTTGTCGCCGAGAACGGCGCGCTGCTCGCAGAGGGACGGCGCTTCATGCGCACGCCGCAGCTGACGGTGGCGGATGTGGACGTCGGCTTTCTCGACTTCGAACGCTCCGCCAATTTCGCGTTCCGCAGCGCCGCCCGCACCGTGGGGGAGGTCCGGCGGGTCTGGGTGGACGCCGGGCGGGGCGTGGACGGAGCGGAGGGGGCCCTGCGGCGCCCCGTCGAACCGCATCCGTTCGTGCCGAATGCGCAGGCCGACCGGGACGCGCGCTGCGAGGAGATCCTGGCCATCCAGTCCACGGGGCTCGCGACGCGCCTGGAGGCGATCCGGTGCCGGGACGTCGTGATCGGCCTCTCGGGCGGACTCGACAGCGCGCTCGCGCTCCTCGTCTGCGTGGAGGCGTTCGACCGGCTGGGGCTGGACCGCGCGGGCATCCACGCCTTCACGCTGCCGGGATTCGGCACGACGGCGCGCACGAAGGGGAATGCCGAACGGCTCTGCGCGGGGCTGGGCGTGCCGCTGGAGACGATTGACATCGCGCCGATGGCGCGGCAGCACCTGAAGGACCTGGGGCGCGACGAGGCGATTCACGACATCACCTACGAGAACACGCAGGCGCGCGGGCGCACCTACCTGCTGATGGACAAGGCCAACCAGCTGGGGGGGCTCGTGATCGGGACGGGCGACCTCTCCGAACTTGCGCTCGGGTGGTGTACCTACAACGGCGACCACATGAGCATGTACGGCGTCAACGGCGGCGTCCCGAAGACGCTTGTGCGGTACATCGTGGACTGGTATGCGCTCGCACGCCTCGCGGAGACGGGGGGCGGCACCGCCGCGCCGGATCCCGACCTGGCCGCCCAGGCGCTCCGCGACATCCTCGCGACGCCGGTCTCCCCCGAACTGCTCCCGGCGAACGCGGACGGCTCCATCGCGCAGGTGACGGAGGACAAGGTAGGACCCTACGAGCTGCACGACTTCTTCCTCTACCACTTCCTGCGGCGGGGGGCGGGGAAGGAGAAGATCCGCCGCCTGGCGGAGGCGGCGTTCGCGGGCGTCTGGGACGCGGCGACGGTCGGTAAGTGGCTCGACACGTTCTTCCGGCGCTTCTACGCGCAGCAGTTCAAGCGCAGCTGCCTGCCGGACGGCCCGAAGGTCGGCAGCCTCAACCTCTCCCCGCGCGGGGATTGGCGCATGCCAAGCGACTGCGCGGCACCTGATTCTATTGGGTGCGGTCGATTCTAGGGGCAAAAAACGAATCCAGCGCACCCGTCGCATTGACAGCGGCCGCGATTTATGGGATAATTCGCGGCCAATGGGACGGTAACCGGAAAGACCTGTGCAAACCAGGCGCTGTCGCGCAGCCGTAAAAGTCGGAAGACGGGCCGTTCCTTCAACGTCAAGTACCTTCGCAAGAGGGGGAAAGAGGAAACATGAACACACTGGTGCTGGCTGCGGTCGCCGCAGCCACAAACGCGGTTGTGGGCGCCAAGGCGCCCGTCGCCGAACTTGGAGCGGTCGTCGTCGAGGCCAGTCGCCTCGGGCAGACGAAGATGGAGATTCCGTCGCATGTCGATGTGATCACGAAAGGCGAGATTGACGCGTCGGGTGCGGCTTCGACGGTCGATCTGCTCGAGAAACGCGGAAACCTCTTTCTCCGCAAGCTGAACGGAAATCCGGCTCTCGCCCAGATCTCGATGCGCGGCTACGGGGCGAACAGTTTCGGGCGCGTGAAGGTCATTGTCGATGGCGAGGAG